>JBECKQ010000045.1:0-3738 GCA_040235375.1 Phycisphaerae bacterium
TCACCGTTTCCGTAGACGCCCACAGCCGCTTCGGCGTGACCACGGGCGTGTCGGCAGCCGACCGCTGCCGCACCGTGCAGGTCGCCTGCGCCGACGACAGCCGGCCCGGCGATCTGGCCCGACCGGGACACGTGAACCCGCTGATGGCCGCGGACGGCGGCGTTCTCGTCCGCGCCGGGCAGACGGAAGGGTCGGTCGATCTGTGCCGCCTGGCCGGGCTCAAGCCCATGGCCGTCATCATCGAGATCATGAACGACGACGGCACCATGGCCCGCCTGCCGCAACTGAAAGTCTTCGCGGAGAAGCACGGCGTCCGCATCTACTCCGTCGCCCAGATCATCGAGCACCGGCAGCGGCACGAGCAGTTCGTTACACGCGGCGAGAGCATCCGCCTGCCCACCAAGTACGGCGAATTCACGCTCGTGGAGTACATCTCCCCCGTCGATCCCGAGCCGCACCTCGCGCTCTGCTGCGGCGGCATCGGCGACGTGGACGATCACGGCCGCGTGGTCGAGCACGACGAGCCCGTGCTCGTCCGGGTCGAGTCGGAGTGCATGACCGGACACGTATTCGGCAGCTCGCGCTGCGATTGCGGCAGCCAGTTGGCCACCGCCCTCCAGCTCATCCAGAAGGAGGGCAAGGGCGTGCTCGTCTATCTGCGGCAGGAGGGCCGCGCGATTGGCCTGCACAACAAGCTGCGGGCGTACAAGCTCCAGGATTGCGGCCTCGACACGGTCGATGCCAACGTGCGCCTCGGCCTGCCCGTGGACCGGCGGGATTACGGCGTCGGCGCGCAGATCTGCCGCGACCTCGGTCTGCGGCGACTGCGCATTCTGACGAACAATCCCAAGAAAGTGAGCCGGCTGGAAGTCTACGGCCTGCAAATCGTCGAGCAGTTACCCATCATCATTCCGCCGAACGAGCACAACGCGAAATACCTGCGCACCAAGAAGGTGCGCATGGGCCACCTCCTCGACGGCGTCTGACGCACACGCACAGTTGTCTTTGAATGTCTCGCGGCTTCCGTACCGTGACGTGTTTCCGTGTGCCACTGCCCTGTGAGCAGTGCCACAATCACGAACTGCCGATCAGAATGCCGGTTGCAAACACCAGCGCGCCGCCGACCGCCACCTGGAAAATCGCCGACGTGAGCGTCGTGTCCATGTAGTGCTGGCGAACATACGAAATGGCGGCCAGCTCCAGCAGCACCACGATGACCGCGATGGTCGTGGCGATGTGAAACTGCGGGATCAGGTAGGGGAGCGAGTGGCCCAGTCCGCCGAGGGCCGTCATGAGCCCGCAGACGAGGCCGCGGGCGAACGGCCGGCCGCGCCCCGTCAGGCTGCCATCGTCGGACAACGCTTCGGCGAACCCCATGCTGATGCCCGCCCCCAGGCTGGCCGCCAGTCCGACCAGAAATGTCTCCCTGGTGTTGCGCGTCGCGAATGCGGCGGCAAACAGCGGCGCCAGCGTCGAGACCGAGCCGTCCATGAGGCCGGCCAGGCCGGGCTGGATGACTTGCAGTACGAACAGGCGCTTCTGCGTGGCCGCCTCCGTCTCCTCCGCTCCCGAAAGGCGGTGCTGCTCTTCCAGGTCGTCAGCCAGCACCTGGTGTTTGCGCTCCTCCTCGGCGAGGTCGCCGAGCAGTTGGCGAATGCCGGCGTTCGTCGCCTGCTTGGCGGCCTTCGCGTAGTAGCGCTTTGTCTCCATCTCCATGTCGGCGACGCACTTGCGGACGGAGTTCAGGCCGAGCGGGCGCACCAGCCATACCGGCCGGCGCTGCACGAAGCCTTTCACGTCCTGCCGGCGGATGAGGGGGATGTGCTCGCCGAACTGTTCCCGGTGCAGCTCGATCAGCCGGTGCCGGTGCCCGTCCTCTTCCGCGCGCATACGCTGAAGCGCCCGCGCCGTTGCGGGATAGTCGGCCTGCATCGCCGCGGCGAAGTCGTCGTAGATGCGGGCGTCCTCCTCCTCCAGCGATATCGCCAGCGCCAGAATTTCCTGCTCGTTCAGGCTCTTGAAGGTCCGCACTTCATCCTCCTGGTCATCATTGAAGTCGCCGCCGCGGCGGGTAGCGGGAGGCACGGTTTCGCCGCGGCGAGGCCGTGTTTCTGCTCGCGACGGAACGCGGCTCCGTACGTTTTCGACAAACCGCAGCGCCGCAGTTCCCGCTCGCACGGGGGCCGGTTCCCTCGGCTGCGGCGGAGCTTATCGTCCCGGCGGGTGACGGAAAAGGGCGGAGGCGCGCACCGCACGTTATGTGGATAGAGAACGGTGGCGAGGGTGAGCATCTCGCCCGCGTGAACGGGATGCCGGGACGCCGAAACCTCAGGAACGCATCTTGACGTGACTTACAGGTTGCCGCGGCGGCGCTGCTCCTCCTCGATGGAAACGAAAAGCGCCTTGAAGTTACCGACGCCGAAACCGCGCGAGCCGCGACGCTGGATGATCTCGTAGAACAGGGTCGGGCGGTCCTCTACGGGGCGCGTGAAGATCTGCAGCAGGTAGCCGTCCTCGTCGCGATCGACCAGGATTCCGAGCTTGCGCAGCGTGTCCATGTCTTCGCGGATGTCGCCGACGCGCTCGACGAGCGTGTCATAGTAGGCGTCGGGAACGTAGAGGAACTCGACGCCGGTCGAGCGCAGGCGCTCGACCGTCTTGATGATGTCACCCGTGCTCATGGCGACGTGCTGCACGCCAGGGCTGCTATAGAAGTCGAGGTACTCCTCGATCTGGCTCTTCTTCCTGCCCTCCGCCGGTTCGTTGATGGGAAACTTGATTACGCCGTTGTCGCTCTGCATCACCTTGGACATGAGGGCCGAGTACTCGGTGCTGACGTCCTCGTCGGTGAAGTGTGTGAGCTGGGTGAAGCCGAGGACGTTCTCGTAGTAGCGGGCCCAGTAGTTCATCGCCCCGAGCTCGACGTTGCCGACGACGTGGTCGACGGCCAGCAGCCCCGCGCTCTCGGCCTTGGGGCACTCGAACGGCTCGTAGTGCGGCGCGAAGCAGCCCTTGTACTCGCTGCGGTCCACGAACGTGTGGATGGTGTCGCCGTAGGTCTTGATCGCCGCGAAGCGGAGCGTGCCCCGATCGTCCTGCCACGTGGACATGGGCGTGACGACGGTCGCGCCGCGCTGGCGGACAGCTTCGAGCGTCTGGTCAACGTCCTTCACGCGAAATGCGACCGACTTGACGCCGTCGCCGTGCAGGGCGCAGTGCCGGGCGATGGAGCTGTCGGGGCCGAGGGCGGTGCTGAGGACGAAGCGGATCTTGTTCTGCTCGAGGACGTAGCTGGCCTGGTCGCGCCGGCCGGTGGTCAGCCCGCTGTGCGCGACGATGTCGAAGCCGAACATGCAGCGGTAGAAGTGGGCCGCCTGGTAGGCGTTGCCCACGAAGAACTCGATGTGGTCGATCGCTTCCAAGGGCACTGGGTCTCGCGTCATGGCTGCCGCTCCGAATTACTCCGACCCCGCGGACATGTGTTTCACGAGGGAATATATGCGCGCCCACTGCGCCGGACAAGGGAGGCGTCCGGAAGCGGAGCGGCCCGGCACCGTCCAGGCAGTCCACTTCGCCCAAGAGCAGGGGCACGCGGTGACAGGCCGAGCCCGCATTTCTCACCAGCTTCTACTGCCTCGTCGTAAGTGACGGCGTCTGCTGCGTTGTGCTCGGTCGGCCTCCTCGACGACCTGTCCAAGGTCGCCTCCGGCGGCCTCGGTCGCACGCCTTGCATCCACC
>JBECKQ010000308.1:0-3532 GCA_040235375.1 Phycisphaerae bacterium
GCAGCCTCCGCGCCACCGAGCGACTTTCCGATATCCTCGACGGGCTTTTTGGCCGCCTGATCGCCCACATCGAAGCGGCGGCCGCGATCGACCGTTGACGGCTCACCGGGCTTGTCGATCCGCACGGCGCCGCCCGGCTGCGTGCCCTTCTCACTCTCGCGGACGCGCTCGCGAACGTCCTTCAGTTGATCGAGCGAGCGAGCGCTGCGTTGTCCGGCTTGCCCCAGCGCCGTGACCGTGTGCGTCACGAAATCGATCAGCGGCCCGATCGACCGGTAGCGGATCGCCCAGCCGACAAGCTCACCGAGAATGATCACGCCCAGCACGCCCCACCACGTCGTGTAGATGACCCCCACGCCGAACAGCAGGAACACGTCGAGCACGACCTCGACGACGACGGACAGTGCCACCCAGCTCGCCAGACGACGGTTCGCCACGTCCAGCAGGAAGAGCGGCAGCAGCAACCAGGCGAGCACCCAGTCCCAGGCCGGCTGCTTCGCGAGCGTCGGGGGCAGATCGTGGCGAAAGATGTCGGCGGTCTTGGGCTGGCTCATGTCGTCGTGCCATTTGCCACCGGTGAGCTCGACAACCTTGCGCAGCAGCGGCTCATTCGTTTCGAGCTCCTTGAACTCGGGAGAGAACGGCACGGACACGCCGGTCTGGACGGAGCCCTTCTGCTGGCCGCCTTCGACGACGGACACGCTGGCGATGTACTGGCCGGACTGGTCGATATCGAACTCCGCCTCGTAGTGGCCCGGTCCGGTCTGGGAGAAGACGAGCGCTCCGGCGGTCTGGTCCGGGCGGATGATGGCGGCCGGCAGGTTGAGCAGGTTGAGCGAGCGGGCGTCCTTGTCAACGGCGTCGACGATGACGCGGCCCTTGTTGCCTTCGACGCGTGTGTAGACGTCGTAGTTGGCGGGGGCTTCCTGGCGCATCGACCAGCGAACGATCTGGGCCCAGAGCTTGGAGAAACCCGGCCAGCTCACCCACTGTGCCCCCCACTTCGGCCACGCGCCGCTGGTGAAGGCGACGGTCTTGCCGAGGCCGGCGTGCCAGTGAGCGAGCACGGGATCTTCGCCGTCCTCGGTGGCGCGGACGAGCGCGGTCTGGGCCTCTTCCTTGGGCGAGGTGAGCACGAGCCCGCCGAGCGGCGGCAGTATGTCGCGCGGGTTGATGCCGGCCAGCAGTTCGCTGAAGGCGTAGCGAACCTGCGGCGTGAACGGCTCGTTGCTGATGAGCGGACGGCGGACGATCTGCGACTCTTTCACGAAGATTTGCGGAAGCGTGCGGGGGTTGCGGCAGGGGTAGAACCTGCCGCCCGTGGTGCCAGCGATGTGCCGCAACGTGGGTTCGACAACGTGCGAGCCGTAGCCAATGCCGACGGTGCTGCACGTGATCTTCGCGGCGACCATGGCGTCGAGCGTGCTCTGTGCCGGAGGCTGCGGGTCGCCATCGCTGATGATGATGATGTGCTTCTGGGCGGCGTCGGTGGATTGGAGAGCCCGGACGGCCATGCTCATCGTGCTGGCGAAGTCGGGCATGTCGCCGATGCCCATGCGATCGATGCGGGACTTGATGGCTGACTTGTTGGTGGCGAGCTGAAGGGGCACCTCCCAGTTGACGCCGCCGGGGGACCAACTGTAGGCGAGGATGCCGATGTAGTCCTTCGAGCTGATGGTATCGACCGACTTCTTGGCGACGGCCGTGCCCCAGGCGTTGCCGCGCGGGATCTCGCAACTGTGCATGATCAGCACGAGCGCCCCGCGCGGGATGACGCGACGGTGCTTGATTTCGAAGTAGACGGGCATGATGTCGGCGGCGGGCGTGCCGATCCAGCCGCCGGCGCCGAAGGACTGGTCGCCACCGGTCATGATGAGGCCGCCGCCCATGTCGCTGACGTAGTGGGCGAGCGCCGCGTGCTGCTCGTCGGTGAAGGTCTGCGCCGGGACGTTGGCGAGGATGATGCTCGAATAGTTGAGCATGCCGAGCAGATCGACCTGGGCGTCGGAGATGTCCTGCATTTCCACGTCGATCTTCTCTTCGTGCAGGGCGTCCACCAGTGGCTGGTCATCTTCCGGCTCAGTGGAGAGCAGCAGGACCTGGCCCTTGCCCTCGACGAAGGAGAAGGCCGTGGCGACGTTGTTCTCCGCGATCGAATCGTCGCGGAGCGGATCGTCGGGGACGAAGCGGGCCTCCCAGCGCTGCTGCACGGGGCCGGAGACGGGCACCTTGAGGATGAACGGATTGCTGCCCGGCTGAAGCGTGACATGGGTGTAGTCGGGCGGAAGATCGAGAAGCTGGCCGTTCTGGTAGATGTCGAGCCGGCCAGACGTGCGCGACTCGGCGTGCAGCACCATGCGCAGGGGCACGAGGTCGCCCTTTTCGACCTTGGTCGGGGCCACCATGCGGTCGAAGTAGACCTCGTTGCGGTGGGCGTACCAGAGGGGAACGACGTCGATGCCGACGCCCTCGGCGGCGGCGGTGGCGGTTTCCGTCAGGGCGCTGCCCATGTTGTCGTTGCCGTCAGAGAGCAGGACGATGCGCTTGGCGCTGTCGTGCGGGAACATGGCAAGTGCCAGACGAATGGCACCGCCGATGTCGGTTCGGTCGCGGTTCTCCATCTGCGGCAGGCTGCCCTCGGGAATGTGGTAGCCGCCGGTCATGGGTAGCTGCTCGAGGTACGCATCCTGGGCGAAGGCGATCATGCCCACGCGGTCGTCGGCTTGCTTAAGCTGGTCGTTGAGAGCGTGCAGGTATGACTCCTGCGCGTCGAGTTGATCGCGCACGCTATCCGAGCGGTCGAGAAGGTATATCACGGTCAGCTTATCGCTCGAACGGACGTACTGCACATCGGCCAGGCAGAGCGCCAGCACGACGATCACCAGGCAGCGCAGGATGATGGCGATCGCCCGGCGCAGCGGTTCGATGCCGGCGAGCGTCCGGAGCGATATCGCCACGACGGCCGGCACGAGCAGCAGAAGCCAGAGCCATACCGGCTGGGCGAGCGATATTGGCAGTACGAGCGCGACCATCATCATGGGCGAACGATCTGGACGCGGGCGTTAAGCGAATCAACCACGTAAATGCGGCCGTCCGGGCCGCAGGCGGCGCCCCACGGCGACCACAACTCGCCGAGGCGTTTGCCCTCCGAACCCCAGACGCGCAGCGACCGTCCTTTCTTGTCAAACCACTGCAACCGGTGATTGCCGTACTCGCAGACGAGGATTTCGCCGTCGGGGGTGCAGGTCAGGTCGTAGGGATAGCGGAGCCGGCCGGGCTCGGAGCCGAGTTCGCCGAACGAAGTCAGCAGTTTGCCGTGCAGATCGAACCGCAGGATGCGGTGGTTGCAGGCATCCGCCACCCAAAGCGTCTGCTCATCGTCGATGTCGATGCCGGCCGGTCGCTCCAACGGCTTGCCGTCCACCTCGCCGGACACAACCACGTCGATGAATTTGTAGTCCGGCGACCAGCGGGTGATGCGATCGTTACCGTTGTACTCGCCGACGTAGATGTTGCCGTCGCGGTCGAAGGT
>JBECKQ010000311.1:0-4595 GCA_040235375.1 Phycisphaerae bacterium
GAGCATTCCAGAATGCTTAAGCCGGACGCGAACCTCTTCGACCTTCGCCGGCACCACGGGCCTCCCGGTCCGCTGTGCACAAGTGCCAGCGATTGTCACCTCCTGACCCGCTTCCGGATTCCCAGAAACATCAGCTAATCCGCGCCGCAACGGCGTCGCGGACAAACGCAAGCATTCCGCGGTCGCCCAGCTTCGCTATTGCAGTTGCCTTACTGCACGAACGCGTCGCTCTCTCTACACGCCAATCTCGATCCACACCGGTTCACCTGCCCGGGGACGACGCACACAATCTGCGGGCCCGCAGCGCTCGCCAAGCCCACGCCGGGCATTGGGCGGTCGTACGGCACCCTCCCTTCCCGGCTTCTCGGCCAGAACATATCTCTCTCTCGTGAGACAGGGGCGTTCGGCAGCCGCGTGTGGATGCGGCCTTCACCCCATTCGGACTCCCCCAGTCGCCCAATATAGCCGCTGGGGCCGATCCTTTGCAAGCAGAATTACCTATTTTCGCACCGCGGACCACTATCCAGACGGCCCGTCGGCACAGAAAACCGGCTCGCCCGCGCCCGTTTCAGACGCGGGCGAGCTGGCAAAGGTCAGACATTACGGACAAGGCGCCGGGCTGTGGCCCCAGTTCGACGCACCAAGCACGATGTTCTTGTCGCCCGTGAGGACCGTGCCATCGCGATCAGTATCGGTGGCAGCCGGAACAGTTGGCGGGTTGTAGATCGTATCGATCGACTTCCCCCACTGAGCCGCACCAAGAACCTTGTTCTTGTCGCTGGTCAACACCGTACCATCGCCATCGACATCGCCCAGGTTGTAGCACAGGCAGAAGTCGGTGTCTTCGCCGCCCGAGCCAAACACGCCACCATCGGTGGCTGTCGTGCCGGCAAGGTTGAAGTTGTAACAGGTCTCATCCGTCGGCAGGCTTCCCGGATAGCTGATCACCACGGTCGAACTGCCGTCCGCAGTAGCGGTGACACCGGCTATCGCCGGGTTGACGACCAGCGATGCAGCGCTGATGGTCTTCTCGAAGGTCACCTCGACTGTCAAATTGCCCCAAGCCGCCGAAACAACACGGCCTTCGTCGTTTGTCGCGCCGTCGGTCGGATCAACTGACTTCGCCAACGCAACCTGCGGAGTCGTGTTGTGCGTTCCCATCGAGGTGACCTGCATGAAGACCGGTGACGACGGCGCACTTGGCTGCAGTTCAACACATGCTGCCCGGGCAAAGTAGGCGAACTGGCAATCGGGATCGTCCGGCGGGAAGAACTCGCAGTTGGCGATAATGCCGTCGTTGCTGAAGTCAATCGCGGGGCTGCCGGGACTGCCGCCGGCATTCTCGACCGAGTTCGACGGATTCCCGGGGATCGCACCCGTCGGATCGCGCAACGTCGGCAGCGACTGATCCGAGCCGTACCCACCATCACCGTTCGTGACAAACGCCCAGATGCAGGCATTCGTGGTGGCGTCGAGCGGCGCTGTCAGGCCGACGTCCGCAAGCGGGATTCTGAACTCGAAGCCGTAGCTCGCCGTAGCGGCCATCGCAGCTATCGCCCCGTTGCTGAGCACGTCGCACGCCTCGAGATTCCCACAGCCCGGGACCCCGTCTTCGTTGAGGAAGTTGTAGGCGAACGTGAAGCCGTTCGAGTTGCCGGGATCCACGTTGAATTCGTCGCCGTTGCTGTTGACCATGTTGCTGCCCATGTACTGGCTGGTGTTGGTCAACAGCCTTCGCATGTCGACGTAGTACGTTGCCGTGTCCGCCTGGCCAGCCGTACCGAGCGTGCCGTTGATCTCATAAGCGTAGTCGTATTCCAGCTCGGCGCCACCCGGATCTTTCGGCAACAGCGAACCATTCATGCCGTTTACGCGATTACCGGTGGGCGTGAAATTCAGTGGGTTCGTGGCACTGCCCTGGCCGCCGGGAACCGTATCGAGGAACAGCAGTAGACCATTGGCATTGGCCTCCAGGTTGCCGGTCAGGCCCACGTACAGAAACTCGTTGTCGTTCGTCACGTAGAGCTCATCCAACTCGCTGCCGCCAGTCAGTGTGACAGCGCCGGGGTCGACTTGCTTGTCGCCGAAGTCGGTGGGGCAATTCTGGACGGCCACGGCCGGGCCCCCGCCGTAATCCGCAGGATTGATGATCCCGTCGCTCCCGTTGGCGCCGCCGGTCCATGCGGGCAGAGCGGCCAGATTGACCGTGAGGCAATTGCCCAGCGTCGACAGATCCGGCCGGTCACCCTCGGTGGTGCACGTCGGATGAGGTGGCAGCATCTGGGCGCTGACGTAGCCCGAATCGCCCGTCAACGTCACCAGCATGGTGATCGCCTCCGTGCCGTTGAGCCCGAGACGCGCATAGGGAATGGTCATCTCCAGACCCGTGGTCGCCGACAGCGCGGTGCTGCCATCGGTGCTGGTCACCCCAGCCACGTTCGTGTCGTTCAGGCCGATCTCAGCGTAACCAAACCCCTGGTCGTTGTCCGCTAAACCATCCGTGTCGGTGAGAGGCGTCTGCGTAACGAACGTACGCGTCGCGTACAGATCCGTCATGGGCGTACCGCCGCACGCGGCCATGCCGATCGACGTTGCATTGAGCACGTACTCGCTGACCGATAGATTCGGTACGAAGGCATCAACGCTGATGGCGTAGTCCGCAACGCATGGAAGAATGGTGCCGTTGCTCGTGAGCTCACAGAAGTCGTCGCCCGTGTCGTTGGGCGTTCCATTGGTGTTGAGCACGACGAGCTGGGACATGTTCTGAATGGTGAACGGCGGACCATCCACCCATTGGGCCTTCAACTCCTGCTGCCCGAGCCCGGCTCCCCCCGTGTTCCCGATGAAGATATGGATGTGGTTGGGCTGATCCAGGTTGCCGGTGATGCCGACTTTGATGCCCGTGCCGTCCGTCGCCAAGTATAGCGCGTCCAGTTCCGACCCGTTGGTGAAGCCGCCCGGCGTAACCGTCTGATCACCGAAACCCGTCTTGTTTTCCTGCTGCGCCTGCAGCGTCGCCGCCCCGAAATCGCTCGGAATGTTCTTTCCATCAATCGTTCCCGGCGGCGCGGCGAATACCGCCAGCCCGCCTACAAGCGAGAAGGCCAATCCGCAGATGGCCAACCTCTTCAACCATCGTGTGTAATGCATCTTCCTGCGCTCCTTGTTCCCGAAGGCCCTCAAAACAATCGATGGGCGCAACCGGCCATCGCTAAGCCGACCGGCCCGACGTATCCCAAGGCGCACCGTGCGCCTCCAATTGATCTACTCTTGAGTCTCGACCATTCTTTCCCCTCGGCCACCCCGGGGGCAGGTGGCGCGACATGTCTGGTCTGCTGACCCGCTTCGCTTCAGACGCTCTTGGCGATCCGTTCTTTCCTCGCCTCCCGCTGTCCGAGGTCCGCATCAGATCGAGCGAGACCTCAGGGATAACACCACGCGTACCAATCGCCTCGGTATGCCCGTGTCACCGACTTACGGAAGAAACGGACCCTTGGGCGTGTAGCATATCGGCTGATACGGCGAGACGCGCACGTGCGGCGCATAGATTGTCGGTCTTTTCACCTTCTTGGCCCCAATCGTCTTGGGAACGAACTTGACCGGTCGTGCCGGCGCGCCGTGCCCATCGGCGTAGGTAACGTTCAACTGCCCATTTGGATGCCGCTTTTGCGGAATTCGCGTGGCAAAATCTTCGAAGCTGAAGTTGCCGAGATATGGACCTCTTGCTGTTGCGCTCAGGAGCAGGTTCGGCTCGAGCGGGGCGTCTTTCTCGTCCGCGCCGGCATCAATGATGAGTGCAACGCTTGCGGGATCGTACACGCGATCGAGTCGCCCCTGAAGTCGTTCGCCTGCACCTGGATCGATCTCGCCAATGTTCGTTTGGCACGTATCCCCGGAGCGTTTGCCTTTCCAGCAGGCAGGTCCGTTACCCGACAAATCGGCGCCGACAATGTCCTCGTTGATCGCGTAGCTGAGTCGCCCATAGTAGCGTGTACTGCCCGTGGCCGGCGGATTGGGATCATCAGGGTCACCATTGGTGACCATGCCTGCCGCGTCCGGGTAAAACAGCTCCGCGTAGCCGATCTGATCCGCGGGACACTCCGCCAACTCGAACTGGTTCGGCACATTGTTATCGCGGAATTTCTGCCAGGCGATGTCATCGCTATTGGCGCGCACAGCCCAGTCCCAGTTGTTCTGGAAATTGATGCCCGACGCCTGGGCGAGCGCCGTCGGCCACGCCAGAATCTCTCGCGCTCCAGTACGATTGTCCGCCGCAGCCCCGTACTCGAATATCCGATAGTCCGGATCGATCTTCCGTCGCTCCTGCTCCCTCGTCGTCAACTGCATCCGCGCGTTGTGATCGGCAGCGAACGTCTGCACGGCCTGGCCCAGTCCGCGTGAGTTGCTGAGGCACTTTACGGTCTTCGCCTGTTCGCGGGCCTGCTTCAACGACGGCAGCAGTATGGAGATGAGCAGCGCGATGATCGAGATGACGACAAGCAGTTCGACAAGTGTGAAGCCGGTTCGCCGGTCGGTGACTCGCTTGTAGCAGTGACGACTTTGTGGCACACCCGCGGGGGATTGCTCGAGCGAGC
>JBECKQ010000060.1:0-4594 GCA_040235375.1 Phycisphaerae bacterium
CAACTGCGAACTGAGTGACGCCGGCCGCCCGATTTTCCGCGCGGAGCCGCCTGCTGTAAGATACGCGGCGCGCGGCGGCGCAAGAGGCGCCGGCTTCTCGAGGACCATGCCAGGGAAAGGTCAGTCCGGTGGATTCATTCGTCATACAGGGAGGTAACCGCCTTCGCGGGTCAATCGCCGTCAGCGGGGCGAAAAACTCCGCCCTGCCGATCATGGCGGCGTCGATCCTCTGCGAGGGCGAAACCGTTCTTCGCAACGTCCCCGATCTTCAGGACGTGCGCCAGATGTGCACGCTGCTCGGTCGACTCGGCGTCATCACCGAGCGCGACGACTCCGGCGCCCTGCACTTGCGCGTCGAGGACGAGATGAACTGCCACGCCGAGTACGAGTTGGTGAGCAAGATGCGCGCCAGCGTCTGCGTCCTCGGCCCGCTGCTGGCCAAGCGGCGACGGGCGCAGGTGTCCATGCCCGGCGGATGCGCCATCGGCGACCGGCCGATCAACCTGCACATTCGCGGGATGGAAGCGCTCGGCGCAGATGTCGATCTGGTCAACGGCGACATCCTCGTCCGCGCCAAGAAGCTCCGCGGCGCCGAGATGTTCCTCGGCGGACCCTTCGGCTCGACGGTCACCGGCACGGCCAACGTCATCATGGCCGCCATCCTCGCCGAAGGTAAGACCGTCATCGAATCCGCCGCGTGCGAGCCGGAAGTGATCGATCTGGCCGAGTTCCTCAACAGGTGCGGCGCACGGATTGAAGGCTACGGCACGCCGCGCGTCACCATCGAGGGCGTCCGCGCGCTTCAGGGCTGCGAGCACACCGTCATCGCCGACCGCATCGAGGCCGGCACGTACATCATCGCCACCGGCGTCACCAACGGCGAAACCACGCTGCCGGGCGCCCGGCTCGAACACCTGCTCGCCCTGGTCGATGCTCTGCGCCGCGTCGGCCTGATCATCGAAAAGAGCGACGGCGGCATCACCGTCTCGTCCGCCCGCCGCCTCGAGCCGGTCGAGATAACGACGCAGCCCTATCCTGGTTTTCCCACAGACCTGCAGGCGCAGACGATGGTCCTGCTTTCGCTCGCCGAAGGCAACAGCATCGTCACGGAGAAGATCTTCCCCGATCGCTTCCTGCACGTCGCCGAGCTCAATCGCATGGGCGCCCGCCTGCGCAAGGAAGGACCCACCGTGATCGTGCAGGGCGTGAAACGCCTGATCGGCGCGCCGGTCATGGCGTCCGACTTGCGCGCGTCGGCCGCCCTCATCCTGGCCGGCCTGATCGCCAAGGGCCAGACGGTTATCCACCGCGTCTACCACATCGACCGCGGCTATGAGCAGATTGAAAAGAAGCTCGGGGGTGTGGGCGCGGACATTCGGCGGGTCGCCGAATAGCCGACGCACGCCGTCTCGGCAGGCCGCAGCGGCGCGCTGGGGTGGAAAGAGATCGTATTTCCGGCCGGTCTGCCGGCCTGCTCTATAATCCCATGGTGAACTGTTTCGACAGCTTGCAGTTCGCGCGGGCAGCCCCTGCCCGGGCGCGGGACGTTCCTTCAACCCTCGTGAGGTGATACATGGCGACTCTACAGGAAACGTTGGCAAAGAAGATCCCTGCATGGCGCGAGGAGATTGCAAACGTAAAGAAATCCGTCGGCGACAAGGTCATATCCGAGGTGACGGTCACGCAGGCCTACGGCGGCATGCGCGGCGTCAAGGGCATGATCTGCGACACGTCGGTGGTCGAGCCCGACAAGGGGCTCATCATCCGCGGCCGGCCGCTGCTGGAGATCAAGCACCTCTGGCCGGAAGAGATCTTCTACCTGCTGCTCACCGGCGAGATGCCGGATGAATCCGCCAAGGCGGCCCTCCAGCGCGACTACGACAAACGCGCCCAGGTGCCCGAGTACGTCTGGGACGTCCTGCACGCCATGCCGCCGGACAGTCACCCCATGTGCATGCTCAACACCGCCATCCTCGTGATGGAGAAGGAGAGCGTCTTCCGCCAGTGGTACGACAAGGGCGCGCAGAAGACCGAGTACTGGATTCCCACGCTCGAGGACGCCCTCCAGATTCTCGCCAAGCTGCCCGGCGTCGCCGCCGGCGTCTACCGCATTCGCTACGGCAAGGGCGACATGATCCCCTGGACACCCGGCCTTGACTGGGGCGCCAACTACGCCAACATGCTTGGCATCCCCGATCCGACGGGCAGCTTCGCCAAGCTCATGCGCCTGTACCTGAACTTCCACTCCGACCACGAAGGCGGCAACGTCTCGGCAAACACCTGCCACACGGTCGGCTCGGCGCTTTCCGATGCCTACTACTCGGTTTCCGCCGGCCTCAACGGTCTGGCCGGCCCGCTGCACGGCCTCGCCAACCAGGAATGCCTGGGCTGGATTCTCGACACGATCGAGAAGTTTGACGGCGTCCCCACGGAGAAGCAGCTCCATGATTACGCGCTGGACACGCTGACCTCCGGACGCGTCGTGCCCGGCTACGGCCACGCCGTACTGCGCGTCTGCGACCCGCGGTTCACCGGCTTCATGGAGTTCGCCAAGGAGTACATGCCCGAAGATCCCGTGTTCCAGACCGTCGCTTTGACGTTCAAGGTCGTGCCTGAAATCCTGGCCAAGGAGTTCCTCGGCGCGGACGGCAAGCCCAAGGTCAAGGACCCGTGGCCCAACGTCGACGCCGGCTCCGGCTCACTGCTCTACCACTACGGCCTGACCGAGTTCCCGTACTACACCGTGCTCTTCTCCGTCTCCCGCGCGATGGGCATGCTCTCGCAGCTCATTCTCAACCGGGCGATGGGCACGGCCATCACGCGGCCGAAGTCGGTCTCGACCGAGTGGATCAAGAAAAACGCCAAATAGCTCGCGGCGCCGCTGATCTGATCAGTCACGTGTGCCACTGCTCTTGAGCAGTGAGCGTAGTGCGAAAGACATGAACAGGCGTCCCGGCGATCATCCACAATCGCCGGGACGCCTTCTTCGCTTTGCCATGTCACGCGATAAGCCGATGCTTTGTCCCGAAATGCTTTGCGGCCGCCGCGAGGTCCTTATCAGCCGTCAGGAGTTCGAAATCACGAGAGAAGGCGATAGCCAGGTGCAGCGCGTCCAAGGTCCGTAGCGACGTGCGAAAGCTAGCCAGCCAGTCGCATGCCAGCGCGAAATCCGGCGACTCCAGAGCGACGAATCGGTACAGCCCTTCCTCCACATGACCTCTCAGTGCGCTGAGCACTCGTCTCGCATCTGCGTCGGCGAGCTCACGCATACGCACACGCCGCGACAAGGCAGAGTGAAATTCAACTTCGGTCAGCGTGCTTATCGCCGATTCAAGCGACCCGCCGAGAAGCTTCTGCACTCGCCGGCTGGCAGCCTCGGGGAGATAAAAAGCCGCCAGGACACTGGTGTCCAAATACCGAATCAGGAGCGTTCCTCCCGGCGCATGGAGATCACTGTCTGGCTCAATGGTTCGCCCTTGAGCACAATCGACTGGCGGAATTGTTCGAAGTCGGGGAACTCGCGATGAGGCGTTTCACCCGCGGGCACAATGCGTGCAACAGTTTTCCCGCGGCGCGTAATCACCGTGGACTCACCGCGCTCGGCCGCGCGCACCAAATAACCCAAACGCCGCCTCGCTTCTTTTAGGTTCACAGGACCCATCGTCAACTCCTTCATAGTGTACACTTCAAGTGTATACATTTCCGGCGGCGCTGTCAAGTGCGATACCCGAGATAGATCCGTCCCGACAGGTCAACGCGTAACCGCTTCGGCCTCGGCGGCGTCTTCCGACGTCGTCAGCCCGTGGCGGATCGTGTTTTCGCTGATCGTCCGCGGCCGCGTGTACTGGCGGATGTAGTCCGGCCCGCCGAGCCGGGCGCCGTCGCCGCTCAATTTGCTTCCGCCGTACGGCTGCACGTCCACCTGCGAGCCGGTGATCTTGCGATTGATGTACAGGTTGCCGACGCGGAATTCCCAGCGGGCGCGCTCGATGTGCGACGGACTCCGCGAGTAGACGCCGCCGGTCAGGGCGTAGTCGGTGTCATTCGCCAGCGCAATCGCCTGATCGAAATCCTCGGCCCGCAGGATCGCCAGCACCGGCCCGAAGATCTCCTGCCGCGCCAGCGGCGATTTCGGATCCACGTCGGCAAACACGGCCGGGGCAACGAAGTGCCCTTCGGCCGGCAACTGCGAACGATCCACCTCGAACAGCAGCTTCGCGGACTTCTTCGCCTCCTCCACGTAGCCGGCGATCCGCTTGGCCGCCGCGGCGTTGATCACCGGGCCGATCTGCGTACCCGCTGCGGCCGGATCGCCGATGACCATGGCGCCGGCCGCCTGGGCGATCTTGTCGCAGAACTTGTCGTACACGCCGGCGAGCACGATCGCCCGGCTGCACGCCGTGCACTTCTGCCCGCTGTACGCAAACGTCGATTCGAGCACGCCGGCCACGGCTTCGTCGAGGTCCACGTCGGAATCGACGATGATCGCGTTCTTGGCGCCGGCGTCGATGATGGTCCGCTTGATGTGCCGCTGGCCCGGGCGTACCTGGCTCGCCACGGCGGTGCTGGTGCGCCTGCTGGCTCTGCTGGAGGC
>JBECKQ010000325.1:0-5097 GCA_040235375.1 Phycisphaerae bacterium
AGGCAGAAGGCAATAGGCAACAGGCGAGCAGCGCATGGCTGAAAAAAGCAAGATGCCGCCGATCGAGCAGCTTCGCGGGAGACAACTCGGTCGCATCCTGATCAAGATGGGGAAGATCCGTCGTGCCGAAGTGCACGAGGCGCTGGAAATTCAGAAGCAGCGCCGCGGGCCGATCGGGGCGATCCTGGTCGAGGCCGGCCACATCACGGAAGAGGACCTGAACATCGCCCTGGCGGCGCAGGTCGGGATGGGCGTCGTCGAAATCGGCGACATGGACATCACGCCGGAGATCGTCAACCTCGTTCCGCAGCAGATGGCCACGACGTACAAGGTCGTACCCTACGACTTCAACCCGGAGAAGAACGAGCTTTCGATCGCGATGTCGTCGCCGGACAACTTCAAGGCGACCGACGACATGCAGACGCTGCTGGGCTTCAAGATCAAGGCGTCGATCTGCTCGCCGCAGGGACTGCAATCCGCGCTCGATCGGTACTATCCGGAGGAAGGGCAGCAGTCGATCGCGGGCCTGATCGACGAGATATCGGGTGACGACGACCTGGCGAAGTTCGCGGGCCGGGGCGAGAGCATCGACCTCGAGGAGCTCAAGGAGATCGCCGAGTCGAACCCGGTGAAAAAGCTGCTGAACCTCGTGTTGCTGCAGGCGATCCGGGACAAGGCCTCGGACATTCACTTCGAGCCGTTCGAGGACGAGTTCAAGATGCGGTACCGCATCGACGGCGTGCTGTACGAGATGGTGCCGCCGCCGCGGCATATCGCTGCTGCGCTGGCGTCGCGCGTAAAGGTCCTGGCCAAGCTGGACATCGCAGAGCGCCGACTGCCGCAGGACGGCCGTATCGAACTGCAGATGCACGGCAACCCGATTGACCTGCGCGTGGCCGTGCTGCCCACGATGTTCGGCGAGAGCGTGGTCATGCGTGTTCTCGACCGGTCGAACGTCGCCCTGGACCTGGATCAGTTGGGGATGCGGGACGACGACCTGGACGTGTTCCGGCAGCTCATCAAGAAACCGAACGGCATCATCATCAACACCGGGCCGACCGGCTCGGGCAAAACCACGACCCTTTATGCCGCCCTGTCGGAGCTCAACAGCCCGGACACGAAGATCCTGACGGTCGAGGACCCGGTGGAGTACGACATCGACGGACTATGCCAGTGCCAGGTGCGATCCGAGGTGGGGATGACGTTCGCCCGGGCGCTGCGGAGCTTCCTGCGTCAGGACCCGGACGTGATCCTGGTGGGCGAGATCCGCGACCTGGAAACGGCGCAAATCAGCGTGCAGGCGTCCTTGACGGGACACCTGGTATTCAGCACGCTTCATACGAACGACGCTCCGTCCTCCGTGGCGCGATTGCTGGATCTTGGACTCGAAGCGTTCTTAATTACAGCCACACTTGAAGCAATCGTTGCACAGCGGCTCGTAAGGCGGATTTGCGTGAACTGCAAGACGGAGTTCACGCCGTCGGAGGAGATGCTGCTGGAGCTGGGCATTTCCCCGGACGACGTGGGCGACCGGCCGTTCTACTACGGCCGGGGCTGCGACTACTGCAACAATACCGGCTACCGCGGCCGGTTGGGCATCTACGAGATCATGGTGCTGGATGACCACATTCGAGAGTTGGTCATGCGGCACGCGTCGTCGTCGTTGCTGCGTCAGGAGGCGGTCAAGCGGGGCATGCGGCCGCTTCGGGAGGCCGGGCTGCTGGCGATCTACGACGGGCTGACGACGATCGAAGAAGTGGTCAAGGAGACGGTCTTCGAAGAGGTCTGACGCTGGGTCTATAGTGCAAAAGGCCAGCGGGGGGATCATCGCCAGGTTGGGAGCTAGCCGATGGGAACGTTCGTATACGAGGCGATGAACCAGACCGGCAAGGAGGTCAAGGACCAGATCGAGGCCTCCTCGGCGGAAGACGCGTTGCAGAAGATTCGGGGGTTGGGTCTTTTCCCAACGCGCATCCGGGAGAAGGGCGGCCGGAAGAAAGGGGCAACTGCCGCCGGCCGGAAGAAGAAAAAAGGCGGCGCCATCACCATCGGCGGGGTCAAGTCGAAGACCTTGACCGCGTTCACCCGCCAGCTCGCCACGCTTCAGGATGCGGGCCTCCCGATCCTGCGCAGCCTGAACATTCTCGCGGAACAACAAAAACCGGGCCCGCTCAAGAACTCGCTGTTCACCGTGGCGGAGGACGTCGAGGGTGGAGCGACACTGTCGGAGGCGCTGGCCAAGCACCCGAAGGTGTTCAACCGCCTGTACGTGAACATGGTGGCGGCGGGCGAGACGGGCGGCGTTCTGGACGTGATTCTGATCCGCCTTGCGGAGTTCATGGAGAAGGCCCAGCGGCTGAAATCGCGGATTCGCGGTGCGATGATCTATCCGGCGGTGATCATCACGTTCGCGGGCGGCATCGTGACGATGATCATGATCGTGGTGGTGCCGAAGTTCCGCGACATTTTCGCGGATTTCGACACGAAGCTGCCCAAGGTGACGGAGCTTCTGATCAGCGCCAGCAACTGGTTCGCGAAAGGCATGCCGCCGGGCTGGGCGGTGGTCCTCGGCCTGCCGTTTGCAACGTGGGTGTTCCTGAAGCTGATGAAGCAGTCGAAGGGCGGCCGGTTCGCGGTGGACACGGTCAAGCTGAAGATCCCGGTCATGGGCCAGATCGTGCAGAAGTCGGGCGTGGCGCGTTTCTGCCGGACGCTGGGCACGCTGGTGAGCGCGGGCGTGCCGATTCTCGAGGCGATCACGATCACGAAGGATACCAGCGGCAACGAGGTGTTCGCCCGGGCGCTCACCAAGGTGCACGACTCGATTCGCGAGGGCGAGACGTTCGCCGATCCGCTGCGGGCGTCGAAGGTCGTGGACGGCATCGTGGTGAACATGGTGTCGGTCGGCGAGGAGACGGGCGAGCTGGACAAGATGCTCATCAAGATCGCGGACAACTACGACGAGGAGACGGAGACGCTGGTGGGCAGCCTGCTGTCGCTGCTCGAGCCGATCATGGTGGCCGTGCTGGGGGCGATCGTGGGGTTCATCGTGATCGCCCTGTTCCTTCCGCTGGTGTCGCTGATCAACGCGATGTCCGGCGGCGGGGGGTAGGAGATGCGGGACGGGCTCGAGGCCCACGATTGAACTGGCTGCGGATGGATCCCAGTGCCAGATGCCCGACTCGGAGCCAGCGGAGGACTGCGCTGCAATGGGAATGCTGATGGTCGGGCGCTGGGAAAGTCAGCGGGCGGACTGAAGAGTCGACGCGGCGGCCTGAAGGGGGCCGCCGTTGTGCCATTGGGGGGCGGCGGCCCTCGGCCGCAGAGCAGGAGAGGGTTGAGCAGGAGAGGCGGCGGCTGGCGCCGCCGCGAAAACACGCACCCGGCCTCCCCCTGCGAGGGGGAGGGGTGAGAAATGGTCTCCCCATGGGAGGCGGCTTGGCGGCAGCGAACAAGGAGCGACGCCATGAGAGGTTGCAGACGAATCGCCGCGTTCACACTGGTCGAGTTGCTGGTGGTGATCGCCATCATCGGGCTGATTATCGCGATCGCGCTGCCGTCGTTCAGTGGGGCGACTCGGCAGGCGAAAGAGCGGGCGGTGCAGGCGGAGATAAACGCGGTCGACGCGGGGCTGAACATGTACCAGGCGGAGCGGGCCCTGGGAGGGCGATTGCCGCCGTCGTCGAGCGATATCACCGCGGGCTCCTACGCCGGCAAAATCGTGGATCCAACAGTGGCCGGCAGCTCGAATAAGCAGCCGGACGCGTACGTCTCGGGCGCCTCGCTTCTGGTGTACGCACTGGCGGGGCCGGACAACCAGGGAACGGCGGGCTTTCGGTCGCCAGCCGGCGGCCCCTGGGCGGAGGCGACGGGCGGTCCGGGTACGGGCGGTCTGTACGACCCGACCGTGACGAGCCCCGCTCCGCGTTACCCAGGCAATGCCGGAACATACGCCGGTTCCAGACTGATGGACAACGTGAAGGCGCTGCGCGAGGTGAAGGGCTATCCAACGTCTTACGACCAACCCACGCTGAACCAGCGCGTGTTCGTGGATTCGTTCGGGATGCCGATTCTTTATTACCGGGCGCGTAAGGCGGCCAGGTACATGATCACCAAGCCGGGGGATTCCGATCTGATCGGTGTGTACGACCATCGCGACAATTCGCTGATTACCGGCGGTGTTCCACCGGGGTCCACAGGCGGCACCGCCGACGGCGTTACGCCTGCCGGCCAGCACGGGATCTATGCGACGGACTATCCGACGCCGAGCGATCTGAGCAAACTGAACGCATCGGCGAAACCCGGCGATACGGACTACCTTTTCGACGAGTATATCCTGGATCGCAAGTCGAGCGAGGCGAACCCGAGGCCGGTTCGGCCGGACAGCTACCTGCTGATCTCGGCGGGGTTCGATCAGGTCTACGGGACGAAGGACGACATCAAGAACTGGTCGAATTAGCCATGCCGCAGGCGGAATCAATGCGAATGGAAGGTGGCCGACGGGCGCGGAAGTGCCGCGTTAATGGCACTCGTGCCTTCAGCCTTGTCGAGATGCTGGTTGTCATCGCGGTGATCGGCATCCTGATCGCCATGGTGTTCAAGGGCGGGTCGGTCATGCTGGACCGCAGCCGACATCGCGATACGGAAGCGCTGTTCGGCATGCTCAACCAGGCGATCGACAGTTTCTACGCGGACAAGCCGTACGCCCGCAATCGCGAGGCGATGGAACGTTACGGCGGGTATCCACCCGACGAGTTGTCGGTTTTCGATGCGACGGCGCCGTGCCCGATTCCGAGGAAGCTGGTGAACCCGGCGGGCGGCAATCCGGCGATCGTACCAACCGGTCTTCTCAATCTGAACGATGCAGGCACGCACCAGGACGTGCGGGCGCTGGCGCTGGCGATCCGCCTGCGGTCGCCGAAGGCGGCGACGATACTGGATGGTATTCCCGATCGGTTCACCGCGGTTGACGACGCAATGTATTGTGCTACGCAGGAGGAGCAAACCAATAAGACGGGCACGAGGCTTACGTACTACGTGGATGCCTGGGGCGTTCCCATCGAGTACTACAGCACCAGGCTGGCGGTGCCGAGTACT
>JBECKQ010000343.1:0-3673 GCA_040235375.1 Phycisphaerae bacterium
CAACGTCGAACCACCAGGTGCCTTCCATGACGCTCTTTTCCGGATCGACGGTCACGTTGAAGTAAATCACGCCGGTCTCGCCCTGTCCGCGCGATGAATCAATCGACTCTTCCATGTAGAGGCCGAACTCCGGCGGGTCGACGTAGTGCGCCTTAATCGAACGATCCGTCTCCGCCGTGAGGTATTCGTAGTCGCGCAGGGCGACATAGCTGGCGCCGTTAGTGCTCGGGTAAAACGCCTTCAGCCAGTATTCGCCGCTCTGTATGGCCATCAGGCTCTCCAGCAGATTGCCGGTTTCGTCAAAACGGAGGATGCGCCGCTCGCGCGTGACGGCGTTGGGATCGTACTGGCAGTCGGGGACGCCGGGGATGCCGTTGCTGGCGGCGTCAAAGTTGATGTCCCAATAGCCGTCAAGCCACTTCAGGGCACACGTGGTTGTTTCGCAGGTCGTCTCCGGTCCCTGCGATTCGCCCTCGGCGGCCGCGCAGGCACTGGGCGTCAGGTCCTGACAGGAGCCGTCGAACATACAGCAGGCCTGGGCAGGCTCGCACTCGGCGAACTCGCATTCGGTGCCGATGCCGCCGGCCTGGCCGACACATTCCTCGATGGGCACGTCGATGCAGGAGCCATCATCGAGGCAGCAGGCCGTCGTGCAGGCGACCGTATCGCAATTGCTTTCGACGCCGAAAAAGACGCCGTCGCAGAAGTCGGCGGCCACGTCCAGGCATTCGGCGAACGCGCCGCAGCAGGCGCCGGGCTGGCCGCACGCGTTCTCCTCGCAGTTCGTGCCGGGCCCCTGCGGGATTCCCGGGCCGGCGTCCGCAATGGTCTGGTATCCGCACTCACTCGGCGGAATGTCTGCACAAGTGCCGTCGGCGTAACAGCAGGCCTGCGGGCACTCGTTGGTCTCGCAGCTTGTGCCCTCGCCGAGGGCAACGCCGCCGGCTTCCGCGCAGGCGTCGGGGTACACGTCCATACATTCGCCCTCGACGCAACAGGCCTGGGGCTCGGGCAGCGACTCGCATTCATCGGGCACGCCGTTCTCGTTCACGTCGGAGCTGGTTTCGCCGGCGATGTCGAGATCGTCGGGCACGCCGTTCGTGTTGCAGTCCGGGTCGCACTCGTCGGGCACACCGTTCTCGTTGAGATCGGAAGCCGTACCGGCTTGTATCTCGTCGCCGTCG
The DNA here is from genome assembly GCA_040235375.1 of Phycisphaerae bacterium. Taxonomy (GTDB): domain Bacteria; phylum Planctomycetota; class Phycisphaerae; order UBA1845; family UBA1845; genus JBECKQ01. The sequence goes on from JBECKQ010000343.1 coordinate 1,185, forward strand.
TCAATGCCATTGTGGTTGCAGTCCGTAATCGGCGGCGGCGGAGGAGGCGGCGGCGGTGGCGGTGGTGGCGGAGGCGGACCATTCGTGTCGGTGCCGTTCGTGTCGGTGTCCGGCGGAGGTGGTGGGGGCGGCGGCCCGTTTGTGTCCGTGCCGTTCGTGTCGATGTCGAGCGGGGCGATGATATAGACGGCCGGGTTGTCTTCATCGACGTCGAGCCCGTAGACATATGTGCGTTCAGGCAGGGCCTCGCCGTTGGCGCGCCGGCCGGTGACGTCGAGGTTGTTTGCAGCTTCCGGGCCGGCGATGGGGGTGGTGGTACCGGGGGCGATGTCGTCCAGCGTCGTGTCGTGAACGACGGACGTGCCGAGCCGGTAGCGGAGGCTGACCGTGGCGGTGGCAGCCGATTCATTGACGACCATGGCGTCGAAGAGGCCGGCGCCGGGAATGGGCTGGCCGGCGCCGCTGCCCGGAGAGGTGGCGTCGCCGACGGTTGCGTCGCCGTTGGGACTGTTGAAGAGATCGAGATTGACCAGGCCAGCGCAACTGACCAGGGCGAGCAGAGGGAGCAGCGCCAGCAGCACTCGTAGGTTTTTCATGACGGCTTCCCGGCCTCAAGCTGGTGTCGGTATCGCGACAGGTCGTGTCCGAACGCAGACCGCAGTATACGTTGGCGGCCGTGTCCGTCGCAAGAAATAAGGGGATAGCGACGGTGTGCGGACGCCATTGGGTAAAGACATATCGCGGCATGGCCGAGCGTGGGGCTCGCGTCTCGACACGCCGCCCGGCCCGCCGGGCCATTATGGGACGAGTTGCACCTCCGGGGGACCATCCGTCCCGTGTTCGAGATCGCCCTCCGGCATCAACCGCCTGGCAAACTGCTGCTGGAACAGGGCGAAGTCGGCCATGTCGACGTCGCCGTCCGCGTCGAAGTCGAGACAGGGGCACGCTTCCCGGCCGGCGGGCGGCAGTTGTCCGGGGCCGGCCAGGCAGAACAGCATGTCGGGGAGGCGATCGGCGCCGATGTCGTCGAGCGCGGGGCATTCGCACTCATCGGGGACGCCGGTGGTGTTCGTGTCGAGGCTGGTGCCGGCGAGGATGTCGCATCCGTCCGGCGAGGCGTTGCCGTTGCAGTCGGCGGCCGTGCCTGCGGCGATATCGAAGGCGTCGTCGATACCGTTGGTATTGCAGTCCGAAGGAGGCGGGGGTGGCGGATCATCATCGTCGTCGGCATGGTGGTGATCGTCATGGTCAGGCTCGACCGGCTCGGTGCCATTTGTTGGCACGGGCTCGAGGCCCGTCGTGTCGCTATCGAGGCCAGACGTGTCCACGTCTTCGAGGCCGGTCGTGCTGATGTCATCGACCGGCTCGGTGGTGGAATCGTTGGCGGACGGATCCTGCGGTTTGTCCGGATCGCGGATGATGATGAGAAGAACGCCGTGATCGGCGACATCGACGCCGAGCGTGTATTCGGCGGAGAACGATTGCACGCCGTCGCGACTGGCCAGTACGGTCACGCGTGTGGCCGCTTCCGGGCCCGCGACGAGGACCGCGCGGGCGCGAGCGATGTTTTGCAGGTGCGTCCGGTGTACGACCGAATCGGCGAGGTAGAACGTCAGATCGATGTCGGCGGGGCCCGCCGAAAGGTTGACAACGCGAACGCCGAAAGTGCCGGTTTGCGGCAGGGGAGAGGCGGGCCCGGCGCCGACGTCCCGGGCCGCGCCGCCGACGGTGCCGGGAGCCGTGCCCGCTCGCGTACGCGACTCGGGCGGGTACCCGCAACCAGCAAGGGCGAGCGCGACGCCCAGAGCCAGGGCGGTCTTCAATGGAACGATGGTTTCCCTGCGTGGCACGTGTCTCTCTCCCCTCCGAGCGGTTCGCACGTCATGAGACGCTAGCGCCGCAGGGGCGGGGGGTCAACGATGCGGCGATGATGTGACATTGAGTGTCACTTTTATTGGACCGTGCGCGGAGCTATCGGACCATGAACAGAAGGCGGAGACCGGAGGTCAGAGGTCAGTTGCGGAAGTCAGACCTGGAGAGTGTGCCACTGAAAACTGAGCGCTGCGCTGCTATTGATCGGCGTTGCGCTTGTCGAGGGCCTGTTGGAGTGGGTCGATCAGGAACGAGTCGATGAGCAACGTGGCGACCTGGTTGGTCGTGCTCGTCGCGATGCTCCGGCCGAGGTCGCGGGAGACGCAGGTTCCGCTGCCGAGCAGGAGGCCGGTGACCACGACGGCCAGCATGGCTGTGCGAGTCTTGCGAGGGATTCGGTTCATCGGGCGGGGCTCCTGGCTGGGAGAGGTCGCGTGCCTGTTTCGTCATTCGGTTTATCGGCCGGTTCGCTGATTGTCTTCGGAACGTCGGGGGTGGGAGGCCAGAAGTCGGAAGTCACAGGTCAGCAGTCAGTCGGCGTGGACGGTTGGCCGAGGGACACCGTTCGATAGTCGCGATACTTCGGCCATGTGGGGGAATGGGTGGTGTGACGGCCG
>JBECKQ010000377.1:0-2729 GCA_040235375.1 Phycisphaerae bacterium
TTTTGTTCAGGCGGCGGTAGAGGGCGGAGGCGATGGCTAGCGCGGCGACGCGCCCCCCGGAGCGCAGGCTGATGCCGGCGGCGGCTGGCGCTGTCGAGCAGGACATCTTCGCCTCTGAGGGGCCGCCGGCCGGCAGGAGCGCCTGCTGGGTCCCGGCCAGTGGCACGCTCGGTCGCAAGAACAGATGGTGCCGGCTGGGACTCCGGCGCCGGCTTTTTTGCCCACGCCCCCCGGCCGTTCGCGGCCGGGTCCCATCAGCTTATCTTGGCTCTGACGAGGAGGCGTTTTGCGTCTACGAGCGAGGGTAGTAGCCAGCTGAGGGAGAAAGTACTTTCGCCGGGGCGGCCGACTCAGTAAGCTGGTCGGTGGCTGGTGAGGACCTTTCGCGCGGGCAGAGCTACTTCCAGGTATGCGGGACGTATGACGAGGGAGACGCCTTCGGGCGGGCTGTCGTCACATCTTTAACACGATCAGGTGTGTAGCGAGCGCTGCTTGAGCGGTTGGAGCGGCGTTGGCAGCGAAGATCCGCCCGGAAGCCCGCGCCGTCCTTGGCGGAGTGCCTGGTGAACGCCCTCCCACGTCTCGCCGGGAGCACCAACGACTTCGCCCGACGTCCGCGTCGGCCACTTGCCTAGGCGGCGAAAGTGCTCCTTCGCCCAACGGCCGATTTCCGTTTCCTTCAGCCCGGGCAGTGAACCCTGGTTGCGCACGCCGCGGTGTTCGGCCAGCAGCTGCATGATCGTGAGGCCTTTGGGAAGGCCTCGCTGGCCGCGGTAGAGGGCATTCTGGATGTTGCCCCACTTCTCGTCGGGAGCATCCATCACCGCACTCGACTTCGCGTTCGGCCAACAGCCCGTACGTCTCCTGTGCCCATCCGCCCACTCCAGAATCTGACTGACGCTCAGGGGCGGCAGCCCCTTGGGATTGCGATAGCCACGGTGCTTCGCCAACAGCTTGGCGATCGACGAGCCGCCGGCGAGGCCACGGTGACCGCGCTTCAGTGCTCGCCCGACCCCTTGCCATGTTTCGCCGTGGGCGCCAGCGATTTCTCCCGATGACTTGTCCGGCCATTGGCCCGTACGCCGATGGTGAGCATCGGCCCACGCCAGGATCTGCTCCACGGTCAGTCTCGACCGGTTGCCGCTGTGCCGGTAGCCGCGTTTCTCTTCAAGAAGCTTGGCGAGCGTCGTACCGCGACGAATGCCCCGATGCTTGTGCCGTAGTGCCGCGTTGATCCCACCCCACGTCTCCGTCGGCGCAGCCATGACTCTGCCCGACAGGTATGTCGGCCATTTGCCTGTCCTGGCGTATTGGTCGTCGGCCCAGGCCAATACCTGCTTCAGGGTGAGCGGCGGTCGTCTGGACCCGCTGTCGCCACCTCGCTCTGCGTGCAGCAGCTTCGCCAACGATGATCCACCGAGCAGGCCTCGCCGGCCGGAGCGGAGGGCGTCGGCCACGGCGCTCCACGTCTCAGCGGGTGCGTCGGCGATCGGACCGGACTTTTCACCAGGCCAGCGACCCGTCCGGGCAAAGTGGGCATCAGCCCAGCAGAGAATCTTCTTCAATGTCAGACGCGGCAGGCTGGGCTGATACTGCCGCCCGCGATGTTCGGCCAACAGCTTGGCCAGTGAGCTGCCACCGGCAAGACCGCGTGAGCCGTTGTTGAGGGCGGCATTGATTCTGCCCCAATCTTCGTCGGGAGACGTCACGACGCGTCCCGTGCGGTTGGTCGGCCACTTTCGGTAGCGGCGATAGTGGGCGTCGGCCCAGGCGAGAATCTGAGCAATGGTCAAGCGACGCAACCTGTGGCGGTGCGGTACGCCCCGTCGCCTGTTGAGGAATTTGGCGAGAGAGTCGCCCGGCGCCAGTCCCCGGTCCCCGCGTCTCAGCGCCCGGTCGATGTTGTGCCACGTCTCGCCGGGGGCGTGCTTAACCGGACCGGATTCCAGGGAGGGCCACCGACCCGTCCTGCGATGGTGGGCCTCGGCCCAGTCCAGGATCTGCTTCTTGGTCAACGGCGGCCGTGCGCTGCGATTCGGTACGCCGCGATGCTGCCACAGCAGACGAGCAAGCGATGAGCCGTCGGGAAGGCCGCGCCGTCCGTGGCGCAAAGCCGCGTCGATTCTGCCCCAGCTTTCCTCGGGCATCCCGAAGACAGTTCCGGCATTCCTGGTCGGCCACTTGCCCGTTCGCCGGTGGTGGAGGTCCGCCCAGCGGAGTATCTCCTCGACGGTGAGTGGAGCGCGGCGTTGAGCAATTCGCGGGTTGCTCCGTGGCATGCGGCCATTCTAACCCGCCTGTCAGGCAGGGCGAAACACAAGCACCGTGTCAATCGGTGAGTGGCGGACAGCCGTCGCAAGGCGCGGCGTCCAGCGTACTGTACCGCCCGGGGCCGATCGCCGCAGCCAGACGCCCGGGGGACATGATGCTCTCCCCGGCAACGGGATTGGCATGCTTCACGTTTTCCTTGGGTGACAGGCGGCATCCCCATCAACGAACCGCTGGAACTCGGCGGGCGAGAATCGCAGGATGGTCTCGTCGTCACAGACGACAAATGCGTTCAGCCTCAATTGCTCGATGCCGAAGGTCCCGCGATACGTTGCCAAGACGCGCTTGAAATCGTCGGTCAGCGGGAATGCCAGGGCATACCGCGTGTCGCGGTCGTCCATCCGCGACAGAAGCTGCCCGATGCCGATCTGGAAGTTCATCTGTGCTGAGCCGTAACCACC
>JBECKQ010000407.1:0-34333 GCA_040235375.1 Phycisphaerae bacterium
CGTCCGCAGCGGCCAGACGCCGGGCCATGTGCTCGCGCGACTCCGTCCGGCGGCCCTCCAGCCGGCTTTGAAGCGACTGGAAGTCGGGCGGCAGCACGAAAATCGTCACGGCAGATGGTACGCGGGAGGCAATCTGCATGCCTCCCTGCACGTCGATCTCCATCACTACCACGCGGCCCTCCTCGATCCAACGGTTTACCGGCGAGACCGGCGTGCCGTACCAGTGTCCGCAGTATTCCGCCGTCTCGAGGAATTCATCTTGCTGGCGCCGCCGCTCGAACTCCTCACGGCTGACGAACTCGTAGCTCTTTCCGGCCGACTCGCCGCCGCGAAGCGGGCGCGTGGTGGCCGACACGCTCCAGACCGCGTCCGGGATGCGCTTGAGCAACGCGTTGCAGATGGACGTCTTGCCCGTGCCCGATGGCCCGCTGATGACGACCAGTCTGCCGCGGCTTCCGCCATCCGGATTATTGGACATTCTGAACTTGCTCCTTAAGCCGATCGATGGAGCCCTTGAGCTCGACCACGTTTCGGGCAATGACCGAGTCGTTGCTCTTGCTGCCGATCGTATTCGCCTCGCGAAGCATCTCCTGAGCGAGGAAGTCGAGCTTCCGGCCGGCGTGCTCGCGGCTCTCGCACAGGCCCACGAACTGGTCCAGGTGCGACGTGAGCCGCGCCAACTCCTCGCTGATGTCGCAACGGTCCGCGTAGACCGCCAACTCGCGAAGAAGCGAATCCTGATCGAGTTCCAGCTCCGTGCCGCCGGTCAAGACAGAAACCCGCTCGCGCAGTTTCTGGAGGTAGTCATCGAGCACCTTGGGCGCCCTCTCGCCGATCTCCGCCGCCAGGGCCCGCATGCGATTGCAGTGTATAGCGAGGTCGCGATGGAGGGCCTGCCCTTCCTCCTGTCGCATGCGGATGACCATATCAATCGCCCGCTCCGACAGCCGGCTGATCACATCGAGCAGGCGCTCGCGTTCGGCTTCGTCGAGCTCCGGGGGCTGGCAGACGCCGGGTAGGGCGAGGACCGTTCCCAGGTCGACCGTGCCGGTAAGCCCTCCAGGAAGGGCGCTCGCCCCAATCTGCCGGAGATAGTGCTGCAAGGCGGCCTGGTTCACCTCGTATGCCGTCGCGGCGCTGGCGCTCCGCGCCCGGAGAACGTAGTTGATGCTTCCGCGCTGCAGACGCGTCCGCAGCATCCGCTCGATATCCGCCTCGAGAAACTGGAGTCGCTCGGGCAGCTTGATCGTCGCCTTGAAGTACCGGTTATTGAGCGTCCGGATTTCGAGCGAATAGCTGACGCCATCTTCGGCGTGCTGCGCCTCGCCGTATCCGGTCATTGAGACAATCATGGTTAGTCCCGAGCCGCACCCCGACGGCGCACCCCAAGATAAGCGATCGGCGAACGCCGGTGGCTCGTATGCTGTCGCGGCGATGCCCTGCGGCTACTGAGCGCCAGGCTCCTGGTTCCCCTGGGCGTTCGGCGGCGTCGTCTCCTGCTGTGCCGCACCGGTGTCGGATGCGGCCGATGGCTGTGCCTGTCCCGCCGGCGCCTGGTTCGGCTGGGCAGGGATGCGAATGGGAGTGCGGTTTGCGTTCCCCTGCGCGCCGGGGTTTGCTGCTGGCCGAGCGGGTGAGGGCGCCGCTGGAGTGCTCTGGACGGTCGGAGGCGCCATCGCGACGGCCTGCGGCCTGAACACGTAGTTGCCAAATACCGTCAACAGGAGAAAGACTCCCGCAAGCACGACCGTGATCCACGTGAAGTAGTCGCCCGTCTTCGTTCCAAACGCGCCGCCGCCACCGCCAGCGCCGCCGAATGCAGCGGCCAGACCGCCACCGCGTCCCTTCTGAATCAGGATAATGAGCATCAGGAGCACGCAGATCGCAAAGAGCACCAAGCCCATCATCCACTGAAACCCTGTCATCGCGGCAAGAATCGTCATCTGCCGTTCATCCTTAAAAACACAGTCGTCCCGCCCCTCCACGGCGGCCGGTTCCGCAACCCCGCCGGGAGGCTCCTGTCAGCCCCTCCTTGTCGCGGCCATTATAATGGCTGCGAAATCATCCGCCACCAGGCACGCCCCACCGACCAGCCCCCCATCCACATCCGGGCAGGCGAACAGCTCGGTCGCGTTGTTCGGCTTGATGCTGCCGCCATACTGGATCCGCAGGTCCTTGGCGACCTGGTCGCCGAAGAGGCCGCCCAGTTTGGCCCGGACGAACGCGTGGACGCTCTGCGCCTGGTCCGGCGTGGCCGTCTTGCCCGTGCCGATGGCCCAGACGGGCTCGTAAGCGATCGTGAGCCGCGTGGTGTCCAGATCGCGGGTCAGCACCTCGTCCAGTTGGCGCTCAACGATCTGCTCGGTCCGGCCGGCTTCCCGCTCCTCGAGCTGCTCGCCGATGCAGTAGACGACGTGCAGCCCGGCCTGCTGGGCGGCAGCAACCTTCTTTTTGAGCAGGTCGTTCAGTTCCCCGAAAACGTGCCGTCGCTCGCTATGCCCGATGATCACGTAGGTGCAGCCGGCGGCTTTGACCATCTGGGGGGAAATCTCGCCGGTAAACGCCCCTTGTGGCTCGAAATGGCAGTTCTGGGCCCCGAGCTTGAAGGGCGTTCCGGCCAGCTCCTTCGCCAGAGGGTACAGAAGGGTATATGGCGGGCACAGAGCCAGATCAACGCCGATGTCCCGCCGTATTTTCCTCCGCAATCCACCGACGAGCTCAAGTCCGGCCTCCAGATCCTTGTGCATCTTCCAATTGCCGGCGACAAATGGCGTCCTCATCGCTGGTCTCCCTTTCAGCGGTCACGACTGAGTGCGTCGGAATGCCCGAACGAGCAATGGTGCGCTTTTTTGAGGGGCTTGTCTAACTCATCCAGCCGCCGGACTCGACGCGGCGAGGCGGCGCCGGGGCGTCACCCCACGCGGTAACCCGGTGACCGACGATCTCTGCCGCCAGGCGGATTTCGCTCATCAACTGCTTGAAACGGGCGGGCAGGACGGCCTGCGGGCCATCGCACAACGCCTGCTCCGGGCAACTGTGCACCTCGACGATCACGCCGGCGGCGCCCGCGGCGATGGCCGCCAGCGCCAGTGCCGGCACCAGGTCGCGCTTGCCCGCGGCGTGCGAGGGATCCACGAAAACCGGCAGGTGCGATCGCTCCTGGATCACCGGCACGGCTGAAATGTCCAGTGTGAAGCGGACCTCATCGGCAAAAGTGCGAATGCCCCGCTCGCAGACGATCACCTTCTCATTTCCCTGACTCAGCACGTATTCGGCGGACATAAGCAGCTCGCTGACCGAGGCCGCCAGGCCGCGCTTCAGAAAAACCGGCATGCTCGTCCGTCCGACCTCCAGGAGCAGGTTGTAATTCTGCATGTTCCGGGCGCCGATCTGGAAGATGTCGGCGTACTGGGAGACGACCTCGACATCGCGAGGGTCCATCACCTCGGTGATGGTGGGCATGTTCAAGGCCTCGCCGGCTTCCTTGAGGATTTTGAGGCCGTCTATCCCCTTGCCCTGGAAGGAGTACGGCGACGTCCGCGGCTTGAACGCCCCACCGCGGAGGATGGATGCCCCGGCGTCCTTGACCGCCTGCCCAACGTCGAACAGCAGCTCGCGACTCTCAATCGCGCACGGACCGGCAATCACGTTGACGTGCGGCCCGCCAATGCGGATGCCGCGCAGATCGATGATCGTGTCAGCCTCGTGGAACTCGCGCGAGGCCAGCCGGTAGGTCTGCGTGACCGTGATGACGCGGTCGACGCCGCCCAGTTGCTCCAACTGCTGTATGACCGCCACGTCCTGGCTGCCGATCGCGCTGATAAGCGTGCGAAACTCGCTGTCGACGCGCCGCGGCTGGAGCCCGAGAGTGCTCACGCGGGCAACGACGGCCTCTCGTTCCTCCTCGGTCGCCGTCGATCGCATCACCACAACCAGATCCATTACAGCACCTTCCTGCTCATACAATCTCGTCAGCGCGCGGGAATGAGCCCAGGACTTTCAGCGAGCGACAGTGCGCCCGGGCTGCCTCTATCACCCCGGCGACGTCGGGGCTATCGCAGTGTCCTTCGATGTCAACAAAGAAGGAATACTCGAATTTCTTCAATCGGCTCGGCCGCGATTCGATGAAGGTCATGTTCACGCCGGCTTGGCGGAACACATCCAGAACCGCAACGAGCGAGCCCGGCTTGTCGGCCGCCACGAAGAGCAGCGACGTCTTGTCGTTGCCCGTAAACCTGGCCCGATCGCGCCCGACGACGACGAAACGGGTGACGTTGCCGGGATCGTCCTCGATGCGGTGGCAGACAATCTGAAGACCGTAGACCTCGGCGGCGAGCTCGCTGCCAACGGCCGCCGCGCACTCTTCTTCCGCGGCCATCTGGGCGGCGCGACTGGAGCTGGCCACGGCAATGGTGCTGGACACCAGCTCCGTTTCCGTCAGCCACTTCTGGCACTGGGTGAAGACTTCCGGCTTGGAATAGACGCGCTGCACTTTTTCCAGCGGGCAGTTCGCCAGCAGGTGATGCTGAACGGCGATGTTGATCTCCGCGCAGATCTGCACGTCGCGCGCGGCAAACGCATCCAGCGTGTCCACGACGCCGCCGCCCCACGTGTTCTCCACCGGAACCAATCCAAGGTCCACGTGCCCGCGTTCGATCTCGTCGAAGATAGCCCCAATGTGCTTGAGCGGCTCGAAGTCGACGCTCGAGCCGAACTTTCGCTTCGCCGCCAGGTGCGAATAGCTGCCCGCCGGACCGAGGTACGCCACGCGCGGCGGGCGCTCCAGCGCGAACGATCCGCTCATCAGCTCGCGGTAAACGGAGAGAATCGTCCCACTGGAGAGCGGACCGGTGTTCGCCGCCAGGACGCGGTCGAGCACCTCGCGCTCGCGGTCGGGCGCGTACGTCGCGTCGCCCGAGCGATGCTTCAGCGCACCGATCTGGGCGGCGATTCGGGCGCGGTCATTGACGAGGCGCACGAGCTCGGCGTCGATGGCGTCTATCCGGCCACGCAGGGCCGCAAGATCTCCGGGGTCATCGGCCATGTCTTCCCAACCACGCAACCCGGCAATTGAGCGGAAAACGTAGGAGTTTATGGACCACCTTATGGATGGTCAATCGCACCGCAGCAGTCGCTGACTCGCGCCGTTCGTTGCAGCCGCAGGGCGGGCAAGACGCCCGATAAGCGAAAGCTCTACGTGGGCGCGATGGAGCGCCGGGCGCCCTGCACCGTCCGCCTTGACCCGCTTTCCACCCATTCCTAGCATACGACCTCGCGAACTGCGTTGCGGCGAAAGAAGGGGGACACGCACCCGTATGGCTAGACACAATATACTCGTCACCGGCGGCGCCGGCTTCATCGGCTCACATTTGGCGACCCGGTTCCATGAGCTCGGGCACGCCGTGCGCGTCCTCGACAACTTCTCGACCGGGCACCGCGCCAACCTCAGCCACCTGGAAGGAAGCATCGAGATCGTCGAGGGCGACCTGAGGCACCTCGAGGAATGCGAGCGGGCCTGCCGCGACATCGAGTTTGTATTTCACATCGGCGCGCTGCCCAGCGTTCCCGTTTCGATCGACCGGCCGGTCGACACGCACGATTCGAATATCACCGGCACGCTCAACATTCTCCTTGCTGCCAGAGCGAACAGGTGCCGCCGCGTCGTCTACGCCGGCAGCAGCTCATGCTACGGCAACATCGACGTGTCGCCGAAACATGAAGGACTCCGGCCCGAGCCACTGAGCCCCTACGCCGTACAGAAGCTGGCCGGCGAACACTATATGCGTGTGTTCTACGCTTGCTACGGCCTCGAGACGCTCACGACGCGTTTCTTCAACGTGTTCGGCCCTCGCCAGGATCCGAAGAGTCAGTACGCGGCGGTCATTCCCGCGTTTATCACCGCGATACTCAATGACGAACGGCCGACGGTCCACGGCGACGGGCGGCAGACCCGCGACTTCACGTACATCGAAAACATCGTCCACGCTTACATGCTCGCCGTCGACGTGCCCCGCACGGCCGGCCAGGTCATCAACGTCGCCTGCGGCGACCAGATCGGCGTGCTCGATATCGTCCACTGGATCAACTCGATACTCGGCAAGGATATCCAGCCGACCTTTGAAGCCCCGCGCCCCGGCGACGTCCGCCACTCCTGCGCCGACATCACCGCCGCCCGGGAGCTTCTCGGCTACGAGCCGGTTGTTTCCTTCGAAGACGGCTTGAAACGCGCCACCGAATACTACGCCGCGCAGGTCAAGTAGCCATCGGCACAACTCTCTTTCTATTCCGTTTTCCCTTTTGTCATTCGCAGGGCGGAAGGGAATCGCGTTCAATAAGACGGATATGTTCCGGCAGGCTGCGCTTATCCGGGGCGCTCGCATAAACGAAGAGAAAAGGTGAGCGTCCCGGCCCAAGGACTGACGTCCGCGCTGCTACTGGGGCGCCCTCCGAGCGGGAGCTTCTCCGACCCAGCGCCGACGACGCCGGACGACGGAAACCTCTGCAGTCACGATCCGCCGGGGCATGCGATTCGGCGTGCTCGGTCCATCGCTGCGGCATGGACGTCAGATGAACCGATAACAGCCGTTCTGAAAGTCGAGCGTGCAGTCGGCGCAGGCGTCGGCCACGTCGGGGGCAACGACAAGGACGACCTGGTCTTGGTATCTGAACGTCTTGTCCCCCGGCCGTTGGCGGTCCACGCGCAACGCGGCCTCGTTGCCGGCGAAGACAAACCGAGCGCATCCATCGCCCTGGATGTTCGCCTCCCGTAGCGCCTCCGTGATGTGCCGCGCAGCCTGCTCTGTGATTCCGTTCATCGGGCCTGGCTCCCGCGAAGGTTCCGCAGGCAATGTCCCCCCGCCATCGCCCTGAAGAAACATGCCTATCGAATTCGAGTGCGTACTCTGGTTGGCGTGTGAATGATAGCATTAATTAGCATGCAAGTAAAATCGGCGGACCCCAGAGGCGCTCCGTTCATCGGGCGACCAGACGACTGCCAGCTTGGCGCGAGGAGCGCTCCGGACCGCTCGCAACCCTGTTTCCACTAACGAAGTAGTGATCCGCAGAATCCTGGACGACGCCTGGCGAAACGCTGAACGCCGCCGGGGTTCCTCACCGCACGGGTGTTGACCGAGAGATTGATTGACGAGAATTAATTTGAGTGCTAAAATTTCGGTCTGAATGAACATTGAGAGGGCATGGGGCGTCATCGTGCAACGTCCGGATGCAAACCTGGCCGTGGAGGATCAGATCGTCGTCGCGATCCGCAGGATCGTGCGGGCTCTCGAACTGCATTCTCGCCGACTGGTCGAGGAATACGGGCTCACCGGACCGCAATTGGCCGTCTTGCAGGCGGCGGCTGGCATGGAGGAGCCCTCGACCACGAGCCTCGCACGGGCGCTTCACCTGAGCAGCCCTACGGTCACCGGTATCCTGGACCGCCTGGCCAAGCGGGGACTGATCGAACGTCTGCGCGACGTGCGCGATCGGCGAAGCGTCCTCGTCCGCCTGACCCCGCAGGGGCACGACATGCTCGCGGCCGCACCGTCGCTGCTTCAGGAACGATTTCGGGCCGAGTTGTCCGCACTCCAGGATTGGGAGCAAAGCATGATCCTGGCCACGCTTCAGAGGATCGCCGCGATGATGGACGCGGAAGGTCTTGACGCGGACGCCGTTCTGCTGTCCGCGACAGGAGAGGCTGTCACGGACGGCGCCAAAGCCGTGGCAGTCACCGGCGCAGAGCACCTGGCATCCCAAACCGACAGCCATTGAGGAGCACTGTATGACTGTTGCACGATCCTGCCGGAAGGGCACTGAGCACACAGGAAAGCGGATCGAACTCGCGTTGCCTCCGGCCGATCTCTCCCTCGAGCAGGATGAAGAATGGTGTGTCGTCCGCGTGGACGACGGATGGCGACGGATGCGCATCCACGATTACGACCGCCTGTACGCTGTACCAGGGTTGTACGAACGCTTGCTCCGCGATGTCCTGAAGTGCGATTCGCCGCACGTCGTGCGCGATTTGCTGGAGGCGGTCGTGCGCGACTCCGGTGGCAGGCCGGATGAACTTCGCGTGCTCGATCTCGGCGCCGGCAACGGCATGGTCGGTGAAGAGCTCGGGGATATGGGAGTCCGCGTGATCGTGGGCGTTGACATCATCACGGCCGCCAGGGCAGCCGCTTTTCGAGATCGTCCGGACGTGTACGAAGATTATCGCGTGCTGGACATGACCGATCTCACGCCGGAACAGCGAGTGAGTCTCGCGGCGCAACGCTTCAACTGCCTGACCTGCGTCGCCGCGCTGGGATTCGGCGATATACCGACCCGCGCCTTTGCGGCCGCATACAACCTGATCGCGAAGGGCGGCCTGATCGCCTTCAACATCAAGGCGGACTTCCTGGACGACACCGACGACACCGGTTTCGCCGGGCTTATCCGCTCGATGACGGCAAACGGCACGCTGTCACTTCACAAGCGCCGCCGGTACTGCCATAGGCTCGGCACGGATCGGCAACCGATCGACTACGTGGCGATGATCGGCAGCAAGCAGCGCGATCTGCCTCATTCTTCCTGACCCTCATCGCGGCCCGCTTTCTGCGAACCGCGGTTACAGTTCCCGGTAAGGGCGGCGTCGATTTTCGCGGCGGGCCAGTTCGCTCGCGTAGCGCGCGCCGAGCGTCTGCACGTGGGCCGAGGCCCACTCCGTCAGCTTGGTCTCCCCAGCGGCAGGGGAATCGACGCAGAGCAGGCCATCCATCAGCCCCCTCACCTCCTGCCAGTTGATGACTACGTCGCCCACGGCCTTTCCGATCGCCGCGCCGATCAGGTAGCCGATCGTCGGCGGCACGCCGAGGATGGGCCGGCGCTTGCCGATGATGCGGCCGATCTCCTCGACCAACCCGCGGAAGGTGAACGTCTCCGGCCCGACGGCATTGACCGTACGATTGTCATCCACCTCGGTCAGTTCGACGGCGAGCCGGGCCAGGTCGTCCACGAAGATCGGCTGGAGCCGATACTCGCCGTCCCCAAAGACTCCGAACACGGGCAGCTTGCGAAGCAGCCACGCGATATTGTTGATCAGGATGTCGTCATCGCCGAACAGTACAGCCGGCCGGAGAATCGCGTGCGAGATGCCCGACTCGTGCAGCAGTCGTTCGACCCGCGCCTTACCGCGAAAGTACGAGAGGTCCGAGTCCTCCGACGGATTGGTGATGCTGACGTGGATGATCCGCCCCACGCCCGCCTTCCTGGCCGCCGCGAAGAGCGTCCGGGTGTTGGCCACGGCCTTCGCGTGCCCCGCCCCGCCATTGCTGAAACGAATCCAGTAGGTGTTGTACAGAACGGCCGCGCCGCGCAGGGTTTCGACAATCTGGGCCGGATCGTCAAACGAATAGGGGTGAGCCTTGACACGCCCGCCGAACGGATTCTCGCGATCCGGCGAGTCCGTGAGCGTGTGCACTTCGGCGCCGGACTCCAGCAGCCGGCGGGCGATGTACCGCCCGGAGAACCCGAACGCCCCGGTCACGATGTGGATTCCATCCGGCAACATGGCTGGTACCGATGCTCAGTGGAGTCGCTGCGTGCCTTGAACAACCGCATCTGGCGACCATCCGCTTTTGCACGACTGCCGCGACATGCCATAATAGCCCGCCATGAAACTGATCATCCAGATTCCCTGTTTCAATGAGGAGCGAACGCTCCCCCAGACGCTCGCGGAGTTGCCGCGAGACGTCCCGGGAATCGACGAGATCGAGGTGCTGGTGATCGACGACGGATCGACCGATCGCACCGTCGAAGTCGCCCGCCAGGCCGGCGTGCAGCACGTCGTCGAGCTTCCGTCCAACCGCGGGCTGGCCAACGCCTTTCGCACCGGGCTGGAGACGGCGCTGGATCTAAATGCCGATGTCATCGTCAATACGGACGCCGACGGCCAGTATCGCGGAGAGTGCATCGAGCGCCTGGTTCGGCCCATTGTCGAGGGCCGAGCCGACATGGTCATCGGGGAGCGACCGATCTGGCAGCACCAGGAGTTCGGCCCCGTCAAGAAAGTGCTTCAGAAAGTCGGCAGTCGCCTCGTGAGCCGCCTCGCCGGTACGCGTGTGCCGGATGTCACCAGCGGCTTTCGCGCGTACAGTCGCGAGGCCGCAATGCGGCTCAACGTGCTCACGGACTACACGTACACGCATGAGACCGTGATTCAAGCCGGCGTGCACGGACTGGAGATCGTGTCCGTGCCCATCGATGTGAATCCGAAGACTCGTCCGAGCCGGCTGTTCGGATCTATCTTTGGCTACCTGCGGGCAAGCGGGGCGACGATCCTGCGGATCTACACGCTCTACCGCGCATTGCGCGTCTTTCTGCTGCTGGCGATTCCGCCGTTCGTTATCGGCTGCGCCCTCGGCATCCGCTTCCTCGCGTATTACGCTGCCGGAGAAGGAGCCGGCAAGATCCAGTCGCTGATACTGAGCGCCATTCTGTTGAACCTGAGTTTCATCCTCTGCGTCATCGGCGTGCTGGCTGACCTGATTGGGTTCAATCGCCGTCTTCTGGAGGAGATCCTGCTGCACATGAGGAGAATCCGGAGATCGAAAGCCGCGGTGAGCGATCGAAAAGGAAAGGTGGACTGACGCCGGCGGGTTCCGCACTCATGCGTATTCTCATCGATCTCCAGCATCCGGCACACCTGCATTTCTTTCGCAACGCCGCAGCGCGCCTGCGAGGCGAGGGGCACGAAGTTCATTTCACCGGTCGCGACAAGGACATACTCATTCAGCTCGCCCGCGAATATGGGATCGACGTGGAAGTCTTCGGCGTATGCCGCAAAGGGCTGGTGAACATGGCAACGGAAATGGCCCAGCGGCAGTGGCGCCTTCTGCGTGTCATCCGCCGATTCAAGCCGGACTGCATGATGGCGATCGCCGGAACGTACATCGCGAGCGTCGGCCGTTTACTCGGCGTGCCGACATACGTCTTCTACGACACCGAGCACGCGACGATATCGAATCTGCTGTCGTATCCGTTTGCGACGTGTGTGTACGTTCCGCGGTGCTACTTTTCGCCGATCCGCTGGCGGCACGAACGCTACGACGGCTACCACGAACTGGCGTACCTGCATCCGAAGTACTTCACCCCGGACCCGTCCGTGTTGGACGAGGTCGGCGTCAAGCCCGGCGAGATCTTCACGATCGTGCGGTTTGTCGGCTGGGGCGCCGTTCATGATGTTGGCCGGACCGGCTTCACCCACGCGGACAAGACGCGCGCCGTGCGCGAGCTTCAGCGGTTCGGCCGCGTGTTCGTCTCCTGCGAAGGGTCGATGCCGGCGGAGCTGGAGGATTGTCGGCTGCAATTGGATGTCTCGCGCATCCACCATCTTATGGCCTATGCCGCGCTGATCTTCGGTGAGAGTGGAACGATGTCTTCTGAGGGAGCGGCGCTCGGTGTGCCGGCGATTTTCGTCAGCCCGCTTCGCGCGGGAACTCTGGAGGAGCAGGAGCACCGCTACGGCATCGTGTTCAACTTCCGCACGGACAGGACAGACGACGCGCTGCAGAAAGCCAAACAAGTGCTCGGTGAACACGATCGCGGACACTGGCATGCGATCCGAGATCGCATTCTCGACGAGAAGATCGACGTCACCGACATGCTGGTGCGAATAGCCTTGGAGCGACCTTACACTGCCACGACTGGATGACATGACGCCGCTCACCGGGCCAGAGATGGCGCCGCCGCGGCGTTAGACTATACTCGCCGTTACAATAACCTGGCGAGCGCTCGCTATCGGCGAGGGAGCACGCCTGAACGATGGAGCGGAAACAGGCATCCGGTGAAGAAACATGGCCGAGAAGACGATTCAAGTAGCCGTGGTGGGAATGGGGTATTGGGGCAAGAACCTGGTGCGCAATCTGCACGCCTTGGACGCGCTGGCCGTCGTCTGTGATGATGATCCCGACCGCCGCGTCATCGTGGAGCAGCAGTATCCCAGCGTGCGATTCACGCCCGACTTTCACGACGTTCTTGCAGACAAGGCCCTCGACGCCGTGATGCTCGCTACGCCCGCGGCGACCCACGGAGAGATGACCAAGGCGGCGCTGGAGGCCGGCAAGGATGTTTTCGTCGAGAAACCGCTCGCCCTTGATGTTGTCGATGCCGATGAGCTCATCGCCTTGGCCGACAAACACCAACGCATTTTGATGGTGGGCCACATCCTTCGCTATCACCCGGCCGTCATCCGGCTCATGGAGTTGGTCAACGACGGCGCTCTCGGCAAGCTCGAGTACGTCTACTCGAACCGACTGAACATGGGCAAGATTCGCACGGAGGAGAACATCCTGTGGAGCTTCGCTCCGCACGACGTGTCGGTCATGCTGGCCCTGCTGGGCGAAGAGCCGACGCAGGTCACGTGCCAGGGCGGCGCCTACCTGAACACGGGCATCTACGACGTGACGATGTCTCAGTTCGTGTTCCCGAGTGGCGTGCGCGGGCACATCTTCGTGAGCTGGCTGCATCCGTTCAAGGAGCAGCGGCTGGTGCTCGTGGGCTCGGAGAAGATGGCGGTCTTCGACGATACAGCGGAAGACAAGCTTGTCCTCTATCCGCATCGCGTGCAGTGGAAGGGGCGGGTCCCCACGGCGGTGAAGGCCGCTGCGGAGGCGGACTCGCTCGAGCCACGAGAGCCGCTGCGGGCCGAGTGCGAGCATTTTCTCGACTGCGTGCGCACACGCCGGCGACCGACAACGGATGGGAGCGAAGGCTTGCGCGTGCTGAAGGTCCTGCAAGCCTGCCATGAGGCGTTGGGCGTTGCCGCCGGCGGCATCCCGAGGCCGAAACGCGCTGAGATCGTAGGCGTGAAAACGCCGTATTACGCGCACCCGACCGCCTGCATCGATGAGGGCTGCGAGATTGGCGAGGGTACGAAGATATGGCATTTTTCCCACGTCATGAAAGGCGCCCGCATTGGCCGGCGATGCAGTTTCGGTCAGAACACAAACGTCGATCGAGATGTTGTCATCGGCGACAACGTCAAAGTGCAGAATAACGTCTCGATCTATACCGGTGCCGTAATCGAGGATGACGTGTTCCTCGGACCGTCCTGCGTGCTGACCAACGTAACCAATCCCCGATCTCAGGTCGTGCGCCGCAGCCTGTACGAGAAAACACTGCTGAAACGTGGCGCTTCCATCGGCGCAAATGCGACGATTGTGTGCGGCGTCACAGTCGGTCGATACGCTTTCGTTGCCGCCGGTGCGGTGGTTTCCCGGGACGTCCCTGATTACGCACTCATGGTCGGCGTGCCGGCTCGACGCGCCGGGTGGATGAGTCGCCACGGACATCGTTTGAAGGATCCCGACGCGGACGGCATCATGGTTTGTCCGGAGAGCAGCTACAGGTACAGAGAAACCACCCCGGGCGTGCTGCGCTGCATCGATCTGGACGAGGATGCGCCGTTGCCCGAAGACAAGGCCACCGGCTTGCGACCGTACGACAGCTTCAAGACGTGACCAGGGGTTGCCCGCACGGACATGCGGGCACCGAACACGGCAGGAGAACTCGATTCGATGAACGTCCCACTGCTCGACCTGAAGGCCCAGTATACGACCATCAAGACGGAAATCGACGCGGCCGTCGCTGAAGTGTTCGAATCCCAACACTTCATCCTTGGCCCCAAGGTCAAGGCCTGCGAAACCGCCATCGCGGAGTACTGCCGTTGCAGGCACGCCGTCGGCGTGTCCTCGGGCAGCGACGCACTGCTTGTGGCGCTGATGGCCGATGGAATCGGTCCGGGCGACGAAGTGATCACGACACCGTACAGCTTCTTCGCGACGGCCGGTTGCATCGTACGGGTCGGCGCGCGGCCGGTCTTTGTCGACATCGATCCGACGACGTACAACATGAACGCAGCGCTGATCGAGGCGAGAATCACCGACCGCACCAAAGCGATCCTGCCGGTGCACCTCTACGGCCAGACGGCGGATATGGACCCGATCATGGCCGTTGCGAAGCGGCACGGCCTGGTGGTCATCGAGGATGCCGCCCAGGCGATTGGCGCCGAGTACAAAGGTCGCCGCGCTGGATCAATCGGCCACTACGGCTGCTTCTCGTTCTTCCCTTCGAAGAATCTGGGCGCGGCCGGTGACGGCGGCATCGTCACCACCAGCGACACCGATCGCGCCGAGCGACTCGCCTGCCTGCGCGTGCACGGCTCCAAGCCGAAGTACTACCACAAGCTCGTGGGGGGCAACTTCCGCCTGGACGCGCTCCAAGCCGCCGTCGTGCTCGTCAAGCTTCGCCACCTGGACGACTGGACCGCCGCGCGCCAGGCGAACGCCAGACGGTACGATGAACTGTTCGCCGCGGCCGGCCTCGTCGAGAATGGCACGATACTCCTGCCGACGGTGGCGGCCGACCGTCACATATTCAATCAATACGTAATCCGCGTCGCCGCTCGCGATGAGCTCCGCGACTTCCTTAGAGAACGCGGCGTCGGACATGAAGTTTATTACCCGGTGCCGTTGCACATGCAGGAGTGCTTCACCGATCTCGGCTGCAAACAGGGAGATTATCCGGAGAGTGAGAAGGCAGCGAATGAAACGCTTGCCCTACCCGTCTTTCCAGAGCTCACCGACGACCAGGCGCAATATGTTGTGGAATGCACCGCGGAGTTCTGCCGGCAGAAAGGCACGACGGCCGCGCCCCTGCGCCGCTAGCACCCACGCGAGCCCGGCTCAACCCGGTTCGTTCATTCATGAGAATCTGCATGCTGAGCAACGCCTTGTCCGTCCACACCCAGCGATGGGCGCGCTCGTTCGCTGAGCGCGGACACGAGGTGCATCTGCTCAGCATTCGTAAGAGCGACGTACCCGGCGTTGCGGTGCACACCCTGTGCGTCGGTCCAGTGAATTCTGAATCAAGGACCTGGACGTTTCTGTCCTACGTTCGACTTCTGTTGGCCGCTCGGCGGATGCTGAAACGGATTGCACCCGACATACTGAACGCACATTTTACGGTCACGCACGGCGTTGTGGCGGCGTTCGCCGGCTTTCGGCCGCGCATCATCTCCTGTTGGGGCTCGGACGTGTTACCGGATGACAAGGGAAACATGTCCTGGGTGTGCAAGCGGCTGAACCGCTGGGCGCTGCGGAAGCCCGACTTTATCTGCTCGACCAGCGAATACATGGTGGCCCACGCGCGGAGGTTCAGCGACAGCGCAGTCCCGATCGCCCAAGTGCCATTCGGCGTCGACTGCAATCGGTTCCGACCAGCCACGGCATCGGAACAGCGGACGGCTGGGGAGTTTCGCATCGGATTCGTCAAGACGCTGGCCCCCAAGTACGGTCCGGACGTGCTGATCGCGGCAATGCCTCGAGTGATCGAAGCGGTGCCGGACGCCGTGCTGATCATGGCCGGCCGCGGACAACTGCGCCAGCGGCTGGAAACGTTGGCCGACGAGTTGGGTGTCGCGGATCGCGTCCGCTTCTGCGGTTTCGTGCAGCACGACGAGCTGCCGAACCTGATACGGTCATTCGATATACTTGTAAACTGCTCCAGATTGGAGTCGTTCGGCGTATCCCTCCTCGAGGCCTCAGCGTGCGGCGTGCCGGTTGTCGCCACGCGGGTCGGCGGGGTACCGGAGGTCTGCAGGGATGGAGAGACGGGATTCCTCGTGGACTGCGATGCCGAGGCCATAGCACAGGCCATCATCCGCCTGGCGTCCGACGAGGAACTAAGGGAGCGAATGACGCGTGCGGCCCGGCAATTCGTCCTCCAGCACTACGTCTGGGACAACAACGTAGACACCATGCTGAGCCTTATGCAATCGCTGGTCGCTGCACGGAGGTCAAGCGCTGGCGTGCCCGGCAGCGAGGCGCGGTTATGAGCACTCGGCTGAGGAACGCCATCGTTCGGCTACCTGTCATCGGGACGGTGGCGACGTCGATTGCGTGGCTCGTGCGCCGCCGTTTCTTTTCCGGTTCCGCAGAGTACTGGGAGACCCGCTATCGCACCGGCGGCAATTCGGGAATCGGATCGTACGGCCGGCTGGCGGAATTCAAAGCCCAAGTGCTCAACGACTTCGTCTCCGCCCATGCCATCCAGTCGGTTATCGAATTCGGGTGCGGCGACGGCAACCAACTCGCGCTGGCGAAGTATCCGAAATACATCGGGTTGGACGTGTCGCCGGCTGCCCTCCGGCTCTGCCAGGACCGCTTTCGCGACGACCCCACCAAGAGCTTCTACCTCTATAGTTGTACGTGCTTCGTGGACCGGGCGGGTTTGTTCACCGCGGATCTGTCGCTCTCACTCGACGTGGTTTATCATCTCGTGGAGGATGAGGTCTTCGAAACCTACATGGGGCACCTGTTCGATGCGGCCTCAAGGTTTGTCGTGGTCTATTCCAGCGACGTCGAGGCGGGCCGATCGCCTCCGCACGTGAAGAGCCGCCGGTTTACCGCGTGGGTGCGCGAGAACCGGCCCGACTGGGCGCTGGTCGAGCGAATCGACAACCCGTTTTCTCGAGACGACAACCCCCACGAGGGCGAGACGTCGGCGTGCGACTTCTTTGTTTTCGGCCGCCGGGACCGAACGGCAGGATAGCCACCCGGGTGAGAAACCACAGCCGCGAAGGAGCGGCCAATCTGCAGGTGATCGAGTCTTGAGCGATGCCGAGCCACCGCTGGAACGCCAAGCAATGGTACGATGAGCGGGCGACGACCTACGCGGCTGTCGACCGCGTGGGCATCAAGCGATATGAGTACGCGATGCGCCTCGCGCCGATCTCAGCGGGTATACGCGTTGTGGACATCGGCTGCAAAACCGGGACCTTGGCGCAGATTCTGCGGAGCCGCGGCCTCGAGTGCACGTATCATGGCTTTGATATATCGGAGGTGCCGTTTCAAGGCGAGTATTGGCCGGACAACTTCGCATTCACGCAGTGCGATGTCACGAAGGGCCTGCCGGTTCCCGATGGCTGGGCCGATCGCGTGTACTGCCTCGAGGTCATTGAACACGTCCGGGAGCCACTGGCGGCCATCGAAGAAATAGCGCGCGTTCTCAAGGATGACGGCATCGGCGTGCTGTCCGTCCCCAATCCCTACTACTGGGGGAATCTGTTGTCGAACGTCCTGCGAATCCCCGACCGCCAGGGACATATCAGCGCGTTCACCTGGATCGAGATGGACGCGCTGTGCCGGTTCGGCGGCTTGAAGGTTGTGCGGACGGCGAAGGTCGTGGACATGATACCCTACGCCTGGCGGGGAATCCGCAAGGGCAAGTACATCATCGTCAAGGCGCTGTTTTCCTGGCAGTCCCGCTGCACGCAGTTTCTTGTCCACAAGGGAGGCGAACCGGAGAAAATGCCCCGCTCGAACGCGTGATGCCGCCATGAATCGCAACTCGATCGTCAAGAACCTGCTTGATTGGCCCGGAGGGCCCGATTTCTTCATTGTCGGCGCGCCGAAGTGCGGGACGACGGCGATGAATGACTACCTCGCGGCGCACCCTGAGATCTTCATGGCCGCAAAGGAGCCGCATTACTTCGCCCCCGAGCTGTCGCAGCCGCATAGCTACTACTTGTCCGCGCAGAACTACCGCAAAATGTTTGCCCGGCGGCGCAACGAGAAGATCGCGGGAGAAAGCTCGGTCTTCTACCTGTATTCCCGCGAAGCCGCTCAGCGCATTCGCGAGTACCGCAACGACGCGAGGATCATCATCATGCTGCGAAATCCGGTGGACGTAATACCGTCTTATCACTCGCAGCTTCTGTTCAACTGCGAGGAGGATATCCACGACCTGGAATTGGCGCTCGCGGCGGAGACCAGAAGGCGCCGCGCGCCGCGTCCGCGCGGCCGGCGTCGCCCGGCGCCGGTCCTGTATTACCGGCAGGTCGTCCGCTTCGCCGAGCAGGTCGAGAGGTACCTGCAGACCTTCGGCCGCGAGCTGGTTCACGTCATCATATTCGACGACTTCAAGGCGGACGCGCCGGCGGTGTATTCCCGCGTGCTGGAGTTTCTTGGCGTCGATCCGACGTTTCGGCCTTCCTTTTCCGTCGTCAATCCGAACAAGGTGGCGCGCAGCGAGTCCTTGCTGCGTCTGGTCAAGTATCCACCGGCCCGGCTGCAGAAACTGGCGCGGAGCGTGCTGCCCCACCGGGCTCTGACGGGACTGCGCAGAACCGTTACTCGAACGCTGACCAGGCATGCTCCGCGGCCGCCGATGAGCCCGCACCTTCGGCGACAGCTCCAGCAGGAGCTTCGCGATGACGTCGAACGCCTGAGCAGCCTTCTCGATCGCGATCTGACGGTCTGGTGCCGCGCTGAGTCATCAACGTGAGCGACAATAAAAGCAGAAATACCCCTCCGAACGTATCCGGCCGGCCCCTCCCGGCCGAGACGGCCGGCGCGACGTTCGAGCAGCCGGCACCTCACCCGTGGCGCCGCGCCAGGCAGGCCGTGGGCTGGGCGGCGGGTGTGGCCTGCCTCGTCTACGTCGTCATCTACTTCACTCGCCACAGCGGCGACCTGCGTCTGGTCCTTCACCTTCGACCGGCGACGCTCGGCGTCCTCGTCGTTCTGCACTCCACGCAGATCATGCTCCGCGGGCTGCGCTACTACCTTGTCCTGTGCAAGTGCGGAGAGGCGCGTATGCCTGTCCGGGGATGGCTCAGAGTCTATTTCGTCGCCCAGCTGCTCAGCCAGGTCTTTCCGCAGATGGGCAACGTCTATCGTGGCGTCGTGCTGAAGTCGCGTTTCAGCTTGAGCTACACGGACTACATCGCCGGTACCTTCTCGTTCGTCTGGATGGACGCCTGCCTTAACTTCCTCATTGCCATGGTCGTCGTGTGGGTACTGAATCCGTCGCTGGAGCTCGCCGGAGTCAACGGCGTGTTATTGCTTGGCGTGATTCTCGCCTTCGCGGTCGTCTTTCCGTTTCTTGTTCAGCTCGTCGTGACGCGGGTCGCCCCGGGCTGGACGCGCCTTACCTGGGCGCGCTCGAAACTGACCGAGGTGCTGCGGACCACGGGAGAAAACCTGCGGGACGTTCCCTACATGGCCGCTTTTTCAGGCACCGGCGCGATTGTCTTCGTGGTGATGTGCGTTGTCTTCTACGTGTATTTCAAGGCCATGGGCGCAGATGTGACGGTTTCCGCCATCGTGCTGCTGGCGATTCTGTTGAAAGTCAGCATGTTGGTGAATATCACCCCCGGGAATCTCGGTCTGCGCGAGGTCGCTTACGGCATCCTCGCCGAACAGTTGCATCTCGGCATGTCGGCGGGGATCCTCGTCTCGGTAATCATTCGCGTTATCTCGAACGTGATCATCTTCACCGCCGCGCTTCCACTGGGCGGCTGGGACCTTCTCCGCCAGCACAAACGGAGCAGCATTCTTCAGCATGAGGCAGTGGATCGCTCACTTACTTGAGTCCGTCGTCATGGGTGGTCTAATGGATGCGCACCGGACCCACACGAGAGGAGTGATGTTCGGCCATTGTGGCTGATCTGGCCGACGCGCTTTCGGGAGTACAAAACAGAGTGGTGGCACCTCTTCTATTCTGGTTATCGCTTTTCTTTCCCGGCTACGCGCTGCTGCGCCGCTTCTGCGCAGAAGACCTGAAGAGCGGCATCTTCGGGACGATCGCCCTCGCCTATCTCACCGTGTTCACCGTCCTCGCACCGATCTCGATTGCCGGTTACGTGTTGCACCTGCCGCTAGCGGTTCTTTCCATCGCATGCCTTGTCGCCGTCGCCGCCGGACTGCTTTACATCACGTATCGCCGCTGGTGGGGCGACCTCATTCGCCTTACCTGGGGCGGTGTCGGCATCTTCGGACTCATCCTCCTGGCCAACCTCATCCTTGCCGCCCGGACCGGATCGTTCCTTTCTGGCGACACGCTGACGCACGTCGCCCGCATCCGATACCTTCTCGATCACGGGTTCACCAATTCCGAGCCGTATGTCGCCCCCGACTACTTCTTCCCACCATATCACACCAACCTGCTCCACGCCCTGCACGCCGCGTGCGCGCAGATCACTCGCACGGATCCCCTCAGCGAATGGTCCGTGAACCTGGTCTGGGCGGACCTCGTGACGTTTTGCGGGTTCTATTATCTCGGTTTTTCGGTGTTCGAACGCCGGTGGGTCGCCGGGCTGATTGCCCTGTTCTTCCTTGCCCGGCAAGCGCCGGTGGATTTCCTCGTCTACCCGAACAAGGTGGCGCCGTTCTGGCTGCTGCCGCTCATGGGCGGGTTCGCCGTTGAGGTCTTCAGGGACGGCCTGAACTGGCGGACACCGTCCAAGCTCGCCGCCGGCGCGTTCGTTCTCGGCCAGGTTCACGGCCTTTATGCGATTTTCGCTGGCATTCTGGTCGCGCCCGCCCTGCTCGCCGTGCTGCTCGCGCGGCTGCGCGCCAAACGGCCCGGCGCCCGCTGGGTGGCTGTCAGCCTTCTGGCCCTTTTCGCGGGCGCCCCGTTTGTGCTCGTGGGCAAGTACACGATGAACAAGGGCGGATCCCCGGGGCCTTCCTGGGTCGAGTCCGACATCGCGCAGAATCACCGCTTCTATCACTTTGAAAACGGTTGGCACATGCTCAGGCCCGGACCTGCCGGCCGCTACCAGGCTCTGGCAGTCGGTATCCTGTGTGCGCTCCTCAGCGATCGCCGTAAGCAGGCCGGCGTCCTGATCGCCGGCGCCGGTGCCGCGGCCCTCATCGCATTCGTTCCGCCGGTATGCACCGCCGGCGTTCGCTTGTTCGGTCCACCACACACCATTTATCGCCTGCATGCTCTCCTGCAGATCGCCAGTTACGCGCTCATGCCGGGAGCGGTTGCTTACCTGCTTGTGCCCCTGTTCCAGTCCCGCTGGACAATGGGCCTGGCCAGCATCATCGTCTTTTTCGCGGGAATGCGGTTCGCCACGGACACGAGGTATGCCTGGCCCAGCTACTGGTCACGCGCTACCGCTGATCTCGAGACTCGCACGGCCAACCGTCGCAATCTGCAGGAACTGGAGGCCTTCTTCGCTGAACACATTCCGCGCGGCGCCACCGTGCTCACCGACCAGCGGACGGCGATGTGGCTCGTCATGCTTGACGATTGTCACGTCATTATTCACGAACGGCTGATGCAGGGCATCAGGGATGCAACCCAACGCCTCGCGGACCTCGACACGCT
The DNA here is from genome assembly GCA_040235375.1 of Phycisphaerae bacterium. Taxonomy (GTDB): domain Bacteria; phylum Planctomycetota; class Phycisphaerae; order UBA1845; family UBA1845; genus JBECKQ01. Next base: position 21,157 of record JBECKQ010000407.1, read on the forward strand.
GCTCGATCCCGACACGCCCTGGCCTTCGCGCAGAAGGTTGCTGAAGAAATACGATGTGAAGTTCTGCCTGGTCACAGCCCAAAACCAGCACGACTTCACGTGGCTCCAGCAACTGGAGAACATGCCCGACGCCCGGATCACCGACAACTGGCAGTTCGGCGGCTACGTGATCGTGAAACTGGAAGTTCAGTGAGGGCTCTACAAGCGCAGCCTCGGCGACCGAGGGCGAAGTCACTCACGGCTTCCGCGCGAGAACCAGGGAGTCCATCCACTCGTCGGCGCGAAGAACCTCCGCGTCGGCAAAGCCCGCCGAGGCGAGGTCCTCGCTCAGCTCGTCGAACGTGTACGTGCCGCCACCTTCCGTTGCCACCAGCATGTTGACCGCGAACAACGCTCCGGACGTCGGCGACGTACGCGATTCATCCATCAGGATGTCGCGGATGAGGATGTGCCCGCCCGGATCGAGGGCATCGTACGCCTTGCGAAACAGCTCCCGGTTCTGCTCTCGCGAATTCTGGTGGACGATCGCGCTCACCAACGCCAGATCGGCGCCCTTCGGCAGCTTGTCCGCATAGAAATCGCCGACGACGAGGTTCACTCGATCGCGGAGCTTCTCCTCACTCAGTCGGTGCTCGGCCAGCGGGATGACGTGCGGTAGATCGAAGATTGTCGCCCTGGCCTCGGGGTGAGAGCGCAGGAAGGCAATGGTCCACGTGCCCGACGCTCCGCCGATGTCTAACAAGTGCGAAAACGCGAGCGACTCGACGTCGGCAACCACGGTGTCCGCAACGCGGACATTGATATCATGCATCGCGCCGATGAATGCCGCTTTGTCCGCATCCTCGCCCCGTACGCTGGGCTCGCGTTCGGCAGGCCGGCCCGTCTTTACCACCTTGGCGATTTGCGCCCAGCGGCGCAGGCAGTTCGCCTGGTGCTGGGCCATCGCCAATACACGGTCGTCCCCCTCGGCGGTCATGGTCCGCGCCACGCCGGCCGCACAGACGTACAGGCCGCCGGCCTTCTCCAGCATGCCGATTGCAGTGAGCGCATCCAGCAGAATGGTCGTCCCGCGAAGATCGGCGCCCAGCTTATCCGCAACCTCCTCCGCGCCGACCGGCTCGTCAGCGACGAAGTCGAACACTTGCAGATCGGCCGCGGCGGCAAGCACGCACGACGCCTTGTAACCGCTGGCCAGTTCCAGAATCCGATCCGCAGTCCAGTGCTTCGCCATGATGGTCAGCTCCCTACCCGTCTTCACTCTATTGAGGGCACGCTTCGGCTTGGCCGGCACGTGAATGATAGCCGCGTACTGCGAGTTAGTGACAGGATAACACCGTCCCGGCCTTTTTCAGGCCGGGCAGATGCACCGCTCACCGTTCACGTTCAGGATTCCTCTGCCGGAGTCTCTTGCCGCCGTCGCCTCTGCCGATCCAGCCCTTGCGGCGGAAGTATACCAGCATGCCGGCGGCAACCAGCGCCATTGCCACGAGCAGCATCGGATAGCCCCAGCGGGCGTGCAACTCGGGCATGTACTGGAAATTCATCCCGTACACGCCTGCCAGAAACGTCAGCGGGATGAAGATGCTCGCCATAATCGTCAGCACCTTCATCACCTCGTTCTGGCGGTTGGCGATCGTCGACAGGTATACGTCCGTCAGGCCGCCGGTCACCTCGCGATACGTCTCCACCACGTCCAGCACCTGCACGCAGTGGTCGTAGCTGTCGCGCAGATACCGCCGCACGTCCTGGCCGACGAACGGCAGTTCGTCGCGCGTAAGCGTGCTCAGCGACTCGCGCTGCGGCCACAGGCCGCGCCGGATGCCGAGCAACTCGCGTTTGAGGTAATGGATCTGCCCCATCGCCGCCGGGTCCGCCTGCTCGACGACACGTTCATCCAGATCGTCGAGCAAGTCCCCCACCGTCTCCAGGATAGGATAGTAGCCGTCAATCACCGCATCGACGATGGCGTACGCCAGGTAGTCGGCACCGGACGTTCGGATCGCACCCTTGCCCTGTCGAATCCTCTCTCTGACCGGATCCAGCACGTCGCCGTAGCGCTCCTGTATCGTGACAACGTAGTCCGCCCCGATCAGCACGCTGAGCTGCTCCGTGTCGACCGAACGATCCTCCCGCAGCCGTGCCATCCGCGTGATCACCAACAGGTGCTGGTCGTGCGCCTCCACCTTCGGCCGTTGCGGAACGTTGACGACGCTTTCCAGCGCCAGCGCATGGATACTGAACTCCTCCGCCAGGGCCCGCAGCGTCTCTTCACTGCCGAGGCCCTGCACATCCACCCAGGTGACACCGCCCGAGGCGGTACGCCCGCGCAGCCGTGTTACGTCGTGCACGTCTTCCTCATGCACACCGCGCGCGTCGTACTGAATCACGTGGATCGCCGGTGGGAGCGCCTGCGGCGATATGACCAGCGTGCCCGGCCGGGCCCCCATCGGTGGATGACGTTTGCGGAACATGCGATGGCGGTGCAAGCGCTTGGCCATGCGGCTCACAATCCGAGCACGTTGCTGAAGATGGTGTACGCCACGTCGAACGTGAAGAAGGCGGCCACCGCCGTCACCTGGTTCTCGAACGACTGCACCAGCGACTCGCTCGTGCACGTCACCTGCATGAGCGGCAGGCTCGCCGCCACCAGCAGCGCGAACCTTTTCGCCCTGACGAATGATCTGTTCATGAGGTGCCTCCGTATTCGACCGCGCCGGCCGCAGGAGAACGATACCCGAAATCCCCGCACGCGGGCAACAATGGATCGGTCTTCTTGCCTCCCCGCGGCTGCTGGGATACATACATGCCTTCGACGACGAGCCCGCCGCCCCTTCACGCGCGGGAGCGACTGCCGGCGGCACCACGCCGGGTGCATCAGGAGCGAGAAAAGCGTGGCGATCATCATCGACGAATCGAAGAGAGTGCTCGTGCAGGGCATCACCGGCCGCGAAGGCATGGCCCGCACACGATTGATGAACGACTTCGGCACCCAGGTGGTGGCCGGCTGCACTCCGGGCAAGGGCGGCCAGGAGGTGCTCGGCGTACCGGTGTTCGACACGGTCGAGGAGGCCATAGAAAACGTCGGCATGGTGGACGTGAGTGTCATCTTCGTGCCCGCGCCGTTGGTCAGGAGCGCCGCGCTCGAGGCCATCGCCGCCGGCATCAAGCTGTCCGTCCTCGTACCGGACCGCGTGCCGCTGTATGACGTACTCGAGATCGTCGCGGCCGCCCAGCGCGCCGGGCACCGGTTCGTCGGCCCGAACACGCTCGGCGTTCTTTCAGTCGGCCGCGCCGTGCTGGGCATGATCGGCGGTCGCGCGGAGTCGGCGCGGGAGTGGTTCAAGCCCGGCCGGATCGGCGTCGCCTCGCGAAGCGGCGGCATGACCTCGTCAACCGGCTACTACCTCTCGAAGGCCAGCATCGGACTGTCAACGTTGTGTCACGTCGGCGGCGACTCCGTGATCGGCACTCCCCTGCCCGACGCCGTCGAGATGTTTCAGGACGACGACGATACGGATGGCGTCGTAATCTTCGGCGAGATCGGCGGTACGCAGGAGGAGCGCATCGCCGACCTGATGGAAGCGGGCCGTTTCACCAAGCCGCTCGTTGCTTACATCGGCGGCAAGGCCGCCACCGAGGGCACGCGATTTTCGCACGCGGGCGCCATCATCGAAGGCAATCGCGGCACGCACGAAAACAAGGTCAAACGACTTCGCCAGGCCGGCGCGACGGTGGTTACCGAGTTCGGCGATCTGCCCGAAGCTGCGAAGAAAGTGTTCTCCTGACCGGCTGGCGGCATTGGAGTAAGCTCAACGATGTTCTTCGAAGGACTCTTCTCGGGGCTGGTGGGCTTGGGGGTGCTTTTCGGAGCGCTGCTGGTCTTCGTGTTCGCCGTCTCCCTCGGCAGCGCCCGTTGAGTCGGTCGCCGAGCCGGTTTCAGTTCATCGTCCGCCATTCGCGGCGTGGCAGGGCCACGCGCGCGGCACCGTGCCGTCCCACCTGGTAATCTCGCACGAGTTGCCCGATGCGCGAAGCTTCCGCTTCTCCCATGTCGGGTTCGATGGGCAGCGACAGAAGATGACCGACAACACTTCTGGTCACGTCAAGCGATGACACGGTGTGCGGAACGTGCCTCATGACCGGCTGGTCGGGAACGGCCACGGGAATCGGCACTTTCGCCTGGACGCCGTGGCCGGCCAATTGGGCCTGCAATCCTTCCGGATCGTCGCACTGGATCACATAGCGCTGGTAGACGTGAGAATCCGCGCTGCTTCGCGACTGCACGGTGATCTGTGGAACGCCGGTCAGAAAATCGTCGTATGTCTTCGCCAGTCGCGCCCGCATCCGCATCCATTCGTCCAGATGGGCGATACGGAGGCGAAGGAAGGCGGCGATCAACGCGTCCAGCCGATAGTCAAGTCCCGGCAGAACCCACCGGCCTGACGCATCGCAGCCATGCTGGACGAGCACACGCGCTCGCTGGGCGGCATCGCCGTCGCTCGTCGTGATCAGCCCCGCGTTGCCCAGGGCGCGCCCTGCGGACAGGTGAAAGCACCCCAGCCGGCCGAGCGAACCGACCGCCTGATCGTTGATCCGGGCACCGGCCGCCTCCGCCGCATCTTCGATCACGTCCACATACGCGGCGCCTTCCCGCGCTGCGTCTTGAACGCCGGCCACATCCGCGGCCCGACCGAACAGGTGAACCGCGAGCACCGCCCGCGTGCGATGCGTCAGGCACTCCTGCACTGATTCCGGTGAAATCGTCCACGTCTCGGCGTCCACGTCGGCGAAAACGAGCCGTGCGCCCGCATGTGCCACCGGCGCGATCGCCGCGAGCGGCGCCAGCGCGGGGACGATCACCTCGTCTCCCTGGCGGATCCCGATGGCAGCCAAGGCCAGATGGATTGCCGTCGCCCCCGACCCGGTCGCGACGGCGTGGTCCGCGCCGACGTACGCGGCCCATCGCTGTTCGAGCGCGGCCACCGCGTCGCCGCCGCCCGACCCCCTTCCCAATGCCTCAAAGATCGCCAATTCAAGAGCTGATTTCTCGATGGAATCGGGCAGAGCGGGGCCGACGGTGCTGATCATGAACGCGCTCCAGATGTCGCTCGACGACCGGGAGGTGGGTTGCTTCCCCTGGGGCAGTCGCAACAGCCGATAAAAGCCTGCCTGTCAGGTATATCGGTCGCTCGTATGTCCGGTCTTAACGAACAAGTTTTTTTGTTTCGAGCCGGCCTGCCGCTATTCGATCCGTCGTTTCTACCGCGCGCCACGACACGCTCCTCCATAATGGCGCGCCAAGGCACGCAGGTTCGCTGTCCGATAAACAACGCATGAACGTGGTCGTACTAACTGCGGGCAAGCCGGCCCACCGCTATGTGGTCAACAACCTCCATGCGCGGCGCCGGCTCGCGTTGGTCATCGTCGCTGGTGTAAACACCCGCGATTCCATCCCGAGATTGCGACGCGGGTACTGGTCCGTCGCGCGCCGCTGGGGCGAGGCCGTCGCTGGCGATCGCTCCGCAGCCGGCGTACGCCGCGATCGACGCCGCCTCGCACGATTTGAGAGCCGTCTTCTCAGGCGCGCACTGCTGCGGGAGCTGGGCATCGACGAGCGATACGGCTTCTCACCCGATCTGCACGTCGAGACGGTATCGAGCCTCAATGCCCCGGACACCGCCAGCATGATCGAACACTGCAACGCCAACCTGCTGTTGTTGCTCGGCTGCCCCATCGTCCGGCCGCCCGTGCTGACCGCGGCGGAGTTGGGCGCATTGAACTTGCACACGTCCATCCTGCCGGCGTTCCGCGGCTGTCACCCCGAGCACTGGATACTCTTGACCGGCCGGCACGACTGCGCCGGCGTCACGGTCCACTGGGCGACCGACGGTCTCGACGCCGGTGACATTGTGCGTCAGCAGCGTGTGCCGGTCAGACCTGGGGACAATCCATTCGCGCTTCGCTGCCGCTGCCTTCGCGCCTCAGTCGATCTACTCGCAGAGACCATCGACGCGTTGAGGCGTGATGAGCGCCCCGGAGCCCCGCAGGTGCAGGCGGGGCACGTTTATCGATCCGCTCAGCTCACGCCCGAGTTGCGCTGGATGTGTTATCGCGGTGGCCGCATCACGGACGCACAGGAGGTGGCAGCGTGCCCGCGTTGACGAAGTCACCACTCAGGCCACGCGCGGCCGGCGCCGTTTCTCACGCGGTGCGTCTGCGCTCGTGGCCGCATCCCTATCCCGCCGCGCTGGCGATCTGCAACGACATCGACTGCACGACGTGGCCCGACTTCCTCGAGATTCACCGCTTCCTCAACACGACGCGGTCAACGCCCTTCGGCGACGGGCTCGGCCTGCCCATCGGCGACAGCTACTGGCTGTACACCGTCCGCCCGGACAACGATCCCGGCTTCGCGTACTTCGACGAGCTTGACGGCCGGCCGTCGCCGCTCGCTCCGCGCATGCGTGAGCTCATGCACGCCGGTGTGCTCAACGTGCTCCACACGTACGGAAACTTCTCGCAACGCGGCGGATTCCGCCGCTATCACGCCGAGCGCGCGGCCGCCGAGCTCAATCGTTGGAACGTTCACCCGCTCGTCTGGGTCAACCACGGGGATTGTCACAACTTCCAGAACATCCACGGCCCTTCAACCGGCGAGACGTTCGCCGGAGGCCGGAAGCACCGCTGCGGGACCGACGGCGTGCCCGTCGCCAACCTCGAGTATCACCTCGACATCACGCACCGATTAGGCATTCGCTACCTGTGGGTGCACGAGCTCGTGCAGGACATCGGCCAGGATCGGCCGCTGAGTGCCTGGGAGCATCACTTGCGCGGCAACGCGATCAAGACCGACCGGTGGCTTCGCCGCGACGCGAAAGAAGTTGCCCGGGCGTGGCTCGATCGCAACGGGCACGGCGTGCCGCGAGGCATGGTGGACAATCGGCTCCTGCGGCAGCACCCGCTGGATCCCGGCCCGTTCTACCGTTTTCGACGGTTCGGCCGCTTCGGCCCGGACTGCATGTCGCACCTGCCGCTGCTGCTGGCTGACGCCCAGCTCGACGCGCTCGCCGACAGCGGCGGCGTGATGATCCTGTTCGCCCATCTCGGGAAACGGCCGGAACCCACGTTGCCCGTCTTCACCACCGAGGCCGCCAACGCGCTTCGCGGCCTCGCGCGGCGACACCACGAGGGAAACCTGTATGTCGAAACCACCAGCCGGTTGCTGTACTACGTCACCGTTCGAGATCATCTCGAGTGGTCGGTGCAGGACGCCGGCGATCACGTGATCATCGATATCAAGCAGGTGTGCGATCCGGTCATCGGGACATTTCGTCCCCGCGTCAACGATCTCGCCGGAATCTGCTTCGAGGTGCGCGGCGAGAAGCCGCCGGCCGTGAGGCTGTCCGGCCGGCCGACGCTCGCCGCACAAGTCGAACGCAAAGGGCGTACGTATTTCGCGCAGTTCCCGCCGAACAAGCTGGATGTCGGCGATCTTCTGGAGTGAATGTCGCCTGGTTCGGCGATTTGACCGATCCGGCGAGCCCACATCACGATCGACTGGCCGAGCGGCGGAGTGAACAGGCGCTCGATCGCGTCGATCAGCGGCACAAGCCGGTTGAACGTCCGGGCGGCGTGCAACGGAATCTGCGTGCGCCGCAGGACTCTCACGCACCAGAACCCGCCGAGCACGACCAGCGCCTTCATGTAGAAGCACTTCACCGGTCGCAGACCCGCGGCGGAGAATAGGCGTGCGAGCGACCAGCGTACGCAGTCCGCGCCCGTCGTGATTACGGGCGTAGTGACGGACACAGCAGTTTATTGGTGGTGCGACCGGTCCGTTTTTCTTGTCCCCGCACCGGCGCAGTACAAATCGAAGTCGGCCGGCTGCCTGTCGAGCCGGGCACGACAGGACGCTTGCCCGGCACCGCGCCGGAATCGCGCGTTTTTCCTTTCTAAACCCGAGCGTCGGAACGTCCGAATAAACGATAGCGTCGTGTGACATCCGCTCGGCCAGACGGCCCAGCGGCGGAGGGGCGCGAACGTTGCGCCGGATCTGGATTACCACGAGAACAGCTCGGTCATGGATACCACTATCGCCGACAAACAGCGCGCTCCGCGCGTTGGCGTCTGCATCCTCCTGCTCGTGCTGATGGCCGCTGCCACGCTTCGTTTCGCCGACCTTGGGCGTGGCAGTCTGTCCCAAGATAAGGACTTCCGGTTGAGCCAGGTGGATCACGGCACCGACCTGCGCTGGTTTCCGCCGCTCGTGATTCCGATCAACAAGGTCGCGCTCGCCGTGGCCGGCAACAACGAGTTCGGCCTCCGCCTGCCCACGGCGCTCGCCGGGCTGGCCTGCGTCATCGTTCTGTACGCCTTCACCCGCCGATATTTCGATCCCTGGGCGGGCTTGTGCGTTGCCGCTGTCGCCGCCGTTCATCCCCTGCTCGTCAATTACGGGTCGCGCGTGTTGAAGGAGTTCGGCTACGAGTCGCTGTTCTGCGTGCTGATTTGCTGGGCGGGGATGGCCGCCTGCCGCCAACTGAGTCGCAGAAACATCGTCATCTTTGCGGCGATCTGCTTGCTCGGGCTGCTCATCGCCTACTCGCCGACGCTGCTGATCGGGGCGTGGCTTCCGGTGCTCCTGGTCGTGGCGTGGCGAGGCGGTGATCGTCGCGCTCTGCTCCAGCTTCTCATCGTGGCATTCGTTCTTGGTCTCATCATCGGTGCGTGCTATCTGTGGTACTCCGGCAGCGCGACACGGGCGGTCGCCAGCGACCACTACGGCTCGGGGTATCACGCCTGGCCTGACTCATACTCGCTCGCCGGCCTGGCGGCCTGGGCCAAGCGCGCCTACTACGGCACCGCGCTGATCCTGCTTGGCATCGAGTGGACCTGGTACCCGGTCAACTGGATTATCGGTACGCTCGAGGTCGTCGCCATCGCCGCGGCGCTGGGCATTTGCTGGCGCCGATCCCGTGAGATGTGTGCCGCGATCCTGCTCCTGGCGCTCGGCCTCGGCGTCGTCGGTGCGGCCCGGCTGTGGCCGGTCGGCGCGATTCACGCCATGACGTTTGCCGTGCCGCTGGCGTGCATCTTCATCGGCTGCGGCTTGCGGCACATCGCCGGCCGGCTCGGCGGCAACGCCGCGACCGCCGTCTTGATCGCAGGCTGCATCGCGATCCCCGGCGTCCGCGCCGCGAAGCATACGATCATCGAACCCGAGAAGAACGAGCAGCTCCGCCCCGTGCTCGAATACGTTCTGGCCGAGGCAAAGGCGGGCGACGGCGTGTTCGTGTACCATGCTGCCGGGTCGGCGTTCCAATTCTACTGGCCGTCGTTGGGCAAGGATGCCGGCCGATCTCTCGACGAATTGCCCCTACTGATCGAGCCCGGCTCGGACCGCGGCGATTTCGAAGCCTTCCGCGATCGATTCGATTCGTTCCTCGCCGACCACGGTCGTGTGTGGTTCATCTTCACCCACAATTGGCGTGATGAGCGCGAAAAGTGGATCGGCCACCTCACCACGAGGTACGAGCTGGTCGACGCCTGCACGATCGCCGACGCCTCGGCGCATCTCGTTACTCGCCGCTCCCCGGCGGTGGGCAATGATGTCGCAACAACTGTCGCACCCAATCCGAGTCGCGACGAATCCGACCCGCGACCGTAAGTAGGCGGAGTGACGCCGATACGCGTTCAATCGCCCACTGCAATCCGTACGGTTTTCTCGTTCGTCTCAACCAACGATAAGCGTCTCCACTTGTGGATGCTGGACATCCGCACGATTGCCCGATACGAAAGACGCCGAAATGACCAAGATCATGGTGGTCAACTCGGCCTGGCGGAAGCGTAAGGCGTTTGCGATCGGGGCGGCCATCGCCGCGGTTTGGGCTGCCATGATGTTCGGCTTCGGCCGATGGGAGGAAGCGTCCGGCTACAGCATGCCTGACTTGGCGATGGCTTTCATCTCCGTCATGATCCTGGTGTGGCCGATCGTAGCCCTTGTAATCTTCTATCGCCGTCTTCCCAACGCCTGGGTCGGATTATCCTATGCGTTAGGCTTTGGTGGCAGCTGGTTTCTTGCATTTCAGCTCCTTCTGGGGATTGAAGTCTGGAACTGGTCCGGCCTGCAGCCAGAATTCGCCTACCCGGTCCCCGTCTTTGTTGGCGGAAACATGGTCGCGTGGGGACTGTGCCGTCTGTTTCGTGGCGAGATCATTGTTCAGGATGGGACGTTGTGCTCGAAATGCGGTTATTCGCTCATCGGTAACGTGAGCGGCCGATGCCCCGAGTGCGGAGAAGCGTCGCGAGTCACAATTGAGACGATCGGCCCGGATGGATGACTGGGGCCACTACCGTCGTCACACCGGAATGCGACACAGATCGTTCAGCACAACAGCGAGATGACCAGCCAAGTGCCGTCGGGTGAACTGCGCGATGCTTGTTGCCGAAGGGTCATCGGCTGAAACAGCGCGGGCAATCGACTGTCGGGAGGTTGCCCCAGTCGTCCGCTCCCTCACGGTCGCGGCTCTGATTGCGACTCGCGGCTGCGCACCATCAAGTGGTTTCCCGGTGTCGAACTGGTGCCACAGATGCGAGAGCCCTGTCGCAACGGCATCGGCGTCCGCCTCGAGGAACATCCCTGCGTTGCATGACTCGATCAGTCGCCGGATTTCGCTATCGCCGCCTGGACCGATCGCCAGGATGGGCCGGCCGGAAGCGAGGTACTCGAACGCCTTGCCCGGAAGCAGGTTTGCGCCCCTTGCCGATGTCGGCCCGAGCAGCAGCAGCGCGTCGGCCGCTATCATCTGCGCGATCGCCCGATCATGCGGCACGTAGCCGGTCGTCGTGACGTTCACGCCGGCGTTGCGAAAGACGCGCGCCGTGCCTCGCCCGATCGAGCCGACCACGCGGAACTCGAAGCGGCCCGCCGCGCCACCCAGCGACCGCCCGAACCGCGACATGCCTTCAATCAGCGCGGGATCGATACGATCGGACAGGAACCAGCCGGTGAACGCCAGCATGAGCCGATCTTCGGGCCCGTGCAGCCTGGCACGGGCCTCGGCAGGATCGATCGCTGCGAAGTCGGTCTCGTCATAGCCGTTGGTGATGGTGACGAACTTGTCCGGCCGGGTCGCCGCGCGAGCACGTAACGTCTGCGTCTGCGACTCGGTGACGCCGATGACGCGATCGGCGGCGTCGATAAACACCTGCTCGATCCGCCGGTCGATTCGTTTGCGCAGCCCGTCGCCGAACGGATAGCAGTAATCGTCCGTCCACAGATCACGAAAATCCGCCACCCACGGGAGCCCCGTCGAACGATGCAGAAGCCAGCCGAGCAGATGATTCGACGCCGGACTGAATGTCGAATAAACGGCATCGATGACTTCCTGCTTGATGAGCCGGCGGCATTCAGCTGCGCTGTGGAGTGCCCAGAAACCGAGGTGATCCGGCACCATCCGCTTCATCGCCGCGGTCAGCAGCCGCTCGCAGCGCCAGTTGATCCTCGGCCGCACACCGTGATCGGCACGAAAGAACCGCTGCGACAATCGCCGCGGGTCAAAAAAACCTCGGCGGTAGACGCGCACTGACGCCGGCACGTCATTGAGCAACGAAGCGTCGTAAGGCAGGTCGTCCATCCCCTCCGCGGCCCATACGATCGGATCCCAGCCGAACTCGGGCAGGTACTTCGCGAACTTCACGCTGCGCTGCACACCCGGTCCGCCGGCCGGCGGAAACGCCGCCGAGATCATCAGCACGCGGCGCCGCCTCGGCTCTGCGCCGGCCGCGCGCTCGATCACTGGCTCGCGGACTCGCCCCTCAGCAGCCACGCACTCGTCGAGAACCGTCATGCCGATATCGCCGCTCCCCGCCGCGCGTCCGCGGTCGATTTGAAGAACTCCATCCAGCGCGTCACGCAGTCCCCCCACTCGTATCGCTGTTGCACGTGCTCCCGGCCGGCCGCACCCAGCACGCGGCGCTTGCCGGCATCGCCCAGCAGATCGACGACAGCCGCTGCGATCGCGTCGCTGTCGCCCGGCGGCGTGAGCACGCCGGTCACGCCGTCAACAACCGTTTCGCGCAGCCCACCGATGCCGCTGGCGACGACAGGGATCTCCATCGCGCTGCACTCGAGCGCCGCCACGCCGAAACTCTCGCGCAGCGACGGTATCACCGACACTTGCCATCGCCCGATCAATTCGGGAACCTGCTCGTGAGCAATGCGACCGAGCCAGCGAATCCGCCCCGCCACACCCAATTCACCCGCCAACATCTGGCACGATTGCAGCAGCGGCCCGCTGCCGGCCATTTCGAACATTGCGCCCGGAATCTGCGCGAGAATCCGTGGCATCGCCCGGATCAGATGCTCTGCGCCGTACGCAGGTCCGAATCCCTTGAGAAACCCGACAATCGGCTCTTTCCGGTCGCGTCCCTCCGGCTTGAAGGCGTCAAGATCGACACCCAGCGGCGTGCACGTAATGGCCGACGCGTCGATGCCAGCGAACGCTGCGACTTCTCCCCGAAACGCATCGCACGTCACCGCCACGCCGTGCGCGCTGCGCAGCATCATCCTGCGGTTGGCGAGCGTGGATTCGTGCGGCTCGGCAGCACCCGGCGGCGGGCAGATGTCCGATCCCCACGGGCGGACCGTGAAGCAGCCTTCCTCGATAATCTCCGGCGTGAATCCCCAGTTGTGCAGGAATTGAATGCTGACGACGTCAAAGTCGCGCATGAACCGCCGCAGGTAGTCACGTTTCCGCCGCGCCCAGCGGTGAGGGTGCATCAGTCCGGCCGGCGGCACGCCGTAGGTCTCGTACGTCGCTCCGGGAATGGAGCCCGCGCTGCGATAGACCACGTGCACGTGACAGCCGCGCTGGGACAGCGCCGCCGCCATCCGGCTCATCTGCGGAGCGTCGGGCTTGCCGAAAAAGCAGATGCGCATCGTCGGCTCCATGCGGCGTCAGCCCGCCGCGACCAGCTCGCCGGCCACCGGCGCAAGCGACGTCAGCGCCGACCACTCGTGCGGCAACGCGATCCTCCCCGTCGCCTTGCCCTGGTCCTCGACCTGCAACGTGAACTTGTACGGCGACTCGGCAAGCAGCTTGCAAGCCTGCGCGTCCCACAGCCGCACCTGGGCATAGTACGTCCCGCTCGAAACGATCAGCGACGGCAGCGACAA
>JBECKQ010000409.1:0-4432 GCA_040235375.1 Phycisphaerae bacterium
GGACCCACCATGACGCGTAAGACGACACTTGGCCTGGCGACGGTTGCTATGCTGGTCGCCTTGCCTGCCGGACTTTTCGCCCAGCAACCCCACCGCCCGCGGCGGACGCCGCTGCCCAGGCCGCGACCCACGCAGACAACGCAGCCTGCGACCCAGCCGGCAACCACGACGACCATACCGGCGACCCCAAGTCCAACGCCCACCCCCGAGCCTGCACAACGGCCGATCGGTGACACCGCCCCCGTCAAGACAGACTCCGGCCTGGTCTACTACGACCTGAAAGTCGGCGAGGGAGAACCCTTGCGGTCCGGCGCAATGGTAACGGTCAACTACACCGGCTGGCTCCCCGACGGCACCATGTTCGACAGCTCGGTTACGAAAGGCCGCCCCTTCTCATTCGAGACGAATCACGGCGTCATCGATGGCTGGATCGAAGGCATCATCGGCATGCGCGCCGGCGGCATTCGCCGCCTTGAGATACCCAGCAAGCTCGGCTACGGCCCTCGGGCCATGGGCAAGATCCCTGCGAACTCCGACCTCATCTTCGAGATTGAGCTGCTCTCCATCGACAAGCAGGGCCCCGAGCCCACCTCCGTCGATGGCATCGAACCGGTGACCACCGACTCCGGCCTCACGTACTGGATCATCAACGAAGGCAGCGGGAAATCGATCGAGGATGGCGATTGGGTCAAGATGCACTTCGCCGGCTGGCTCGAGAACGGCCGCCTGCTCTGGTCCTCGAATGCCGACGAACCCAACGCCGGTCCACTCTCGCGACTGCCCAAGGGCTGGGTCGAAGGGCTCAAAGCAATCAAAGAGGGCGGCAAGATTCGCATGCATGTTCCTCCCTCCCTCGGGTTCGCGCAGCACCGCCGAGGCAGCCCCGCGAACGTGCCGCTCATCATCGAGAGCGAACTCGTCGAGGTCATCAAGCCGATCCCGCAAACGCCGGTCGAGGGCATCGAGCCCGTCACGACGGATTCGGGCCTCAAGTACTGGGTCCTCAAGGAAGGCGATGGCGAGGTCGCGCCGGAAGCAACCGTCGAAATCCAGTACACCGGCTGGCTACCCGACGGCAAAATGTTCGACTCGTCAGTCATTCGCGGCACGCCGCTGACCGTGGACCTCAAACGACCTCGCGTCATTCCAGGATGGGTCGAAACGCTCCACTCAATGAAGATCGGCGAGAAGCGTCGAGTCGAGATACCACCCAATCTCGCCTACGGACCGCGCGGCTTTGCCGGCCTGATCCCGCCGAACGCCACGCTGACTTTCGAGATGGAGGTCATCAGCGCGGATACGCCGCAAGAGTGACGGCGACCGGCGGAAACGCCCGGTCGAATCGCCGATGGCGAAGAACGTTCTGTGCATCGCCATATGTCTGCTGCTTACCGCCACGACGGGCTTCGCGCAGAAAGCGCAGCCGGAGACCGCCAAGCCGCGACCGATCGTCGTCGGCCAGGTGTACGACTATGTCGGCGCGGGCGTCGCGGACGCCGTGGTCACCGTGACGCTGAAGAGCACGGGCGAGAAGATCGGCGAAGCGCGCACGGACAGGCTCGGTGATTTTGCGGTTCAATCCGACAAACCGCTCAGGGGCTCGGCCGTCGTGCATGTCGAGCGCGCGCCATACAAGCCGCTCGATATCGCCGTCGAGCTCGATCCGGACAACCCGCCTTTTGTCGCCGAAGAGCTCGTCGGGGCCATCGCCTGCTGCGGCCGCGTTATCGACGACCGCGATGAGTCGCCCATCGCCGGCGCGACGGTTACACTTAGCGCCGCGTACCGACAATGGTCCGATCGCGCGGACCCTGACGGGCACTTCTGCATCCGCGACCTTCCGCCTGCCCCGGCGCAATTCACCGTCGAGGCCGAAGGCTATGCCCGCGAAACCGGTAACATCGGCGACCTGCCGGCGAACGCCGCGACAACTCGACCGGCCTCGCAGCCGGCGGGCCAGATCATCTTCCGCCTCAAGCCCGAGCGGATCGTCCACCTGACGATTACCGACGGGAAGGGATCGCCGATTCCTCGGGTCAGCGTCGAGGCCGTTGACGAGCAGCGCGCCGACTACCGTCACGTCATCACCGGCGACGACGGCAAGGTCGATCTTCGCGGGCTCAGCTTTGACGCCCGCAAGCTGTCGCTGCGGCTCAGCCATGCCGACTATGTCTCCGGAACCGACTTCGACCGCACGATCGACCTGCCGGCTGACGCCGCCGAATCACAGCACACGTTCACGATGGCCGCGGCCGGCAAGCTGACTGGTACGATCATGGACGCCGAAAGTCGCGCCGGTGTCATGGGCGCGCGCGTCAGCGTTGGCGAAGTCGTCAGCGATTTCACGCCGCGCGCCTGGTCGGACATGAACGGCAAGTACACCGTCAGCGGCGTCGCCCCGGGCGAAGTCGTCGTCACCGTCCATCTCTCCGGCTACGCCCCACAACTGAGGACCACGACCGTCGAGGCTGGTGACGAAGCGCGCGTCGACTTCCGCATGTCGCCCGCGCGGACGATCGCCGGAACGGTCCACGACGCCGACGGCAAGCCCGTCGCCGGGGCCCACGTCGCGGCCACAAAGTGGCAAGGGCACGAGACGCTCGGCCTTCAGGCCATGACCGGGCCGTCCGGCCGCTTCGAAATCCTCGATGCCCCGCTGGATACCTTCTCCGTTTCCATCTACAAGCCCGGGTTCAAGCCGCTGATCGACCGCCCGATCGACGAGGGCCGCAGCGACTACGAGTTCTCTCTGGCCGTTGATGAGCGCGCCAGTCGGCAGGCCGAAGCGAAAGGCCCGGCCGTCGGCGAGCCCGCCCCGACTTTCAAGCTCACCACTCTCGACGGAAAGACCATCGACCTCGGCGAGCTGCGCGGCAAGACCGTGCTCCTCGACTTCTGGGCGACCTGGTGCGGCCCGTGCCTTGCGGAGTTGCCCAATATGCAGGCCGTTTACAAGGACTACGGCTCACGCCCCGACTTCGTCATGATCGGCATCAGCCTCGACTCCGATGCCGACGCCCTCCGCAAGTTCGTCAAGGATCGCCAGATGGGCTGGAACCACGCCTGTTGCGAAGCCGGCCACGCCGAGGAGATCGCCGAGAAGTACGGCGTTTTCGCCATCCCCTCGATCTACCTCATCGGCCCCGACGGCAAGATCGTGGCCACCGACCTCCGCGGCGCCGCATTGCAGCAAGCCGTCCGCGAGCGCCTCGAATCAACCGACTCCCGGTAAGCCTCAATCCGCGTGGCCTGATACTCCGCCTTGACGCATCCGCTTGCAACGTCTTGAATGTCCAGCCGCGCCATCGGGCGGAGCAATCGCGCTGACGAACGGAACGAGCCACATGGATCAATGGGACATTGCACGCAGCAGCGGCGTCTGCGCCGCAACCGGCAAGCCGCTCGCCGAGGGCGAAGAGCACTACGCCGTTCTCTTCGAGGAGGGCGAGTCATTCCGCCGCGAGGACTATTCGCTCGAGGCGTGGAACGGCCCGCCGCCCGGCGCCTTCTGCTTCTTCCGCACGACGGTGCCGGTGAAGGAGCGCAAAAAACGGCTGCTCATCGACGACGACCTGCTCATCAACTTCTTCACCCGCCTCGCCGACGAGCGGCACGAGTCCCGGCTGAACTTCCGTTTTGTCCTCGCCCTCATCCTCATGCGCAAGCGCATCCTCAAGTACGAGGAGACACAGCGCGAGGCCGGCGGCGAGTATTGGCACATGCGCCTCGTCCGCGACCAGTCCATGCACCGCGTGCTGAATCCGCACCTTGACGAGTCGCAGATCGAGCAGGTCAGCCGCGAGCTCGGTGTCATCCTGCACGGCGACATGGGCGAGTTCGACGATGCCGGCGACGTCGACGATTCGATCGACGATAGCGATCACGGCGCCGATGCGGGTGCCGATACGCGACGATGACCACATCAAGGCCCCGAAGGGGCCACGGAATGTAGCCACGGGTGTAGTCCGGACGAAAGTCCGGACGGAACCCGTGGAATTGTCCGGTTGGAACGCAGCCGCCCCGGCAGGGGCGGAGGAAACGTGACAATGTCGACGGGTAGAAACTCGATAAGCGATGCATGTTCGACCGCCGCTGGCGAGTTGCCGGATCGCGCGGTTCCGCCACCCCTTCGGGGTGGGTTGTTGAGGGGATCTCTACCACGGGTTTCGTGTCGCCCTGCTGCGCACTGTCGACACTCCACCCGTGGCTACATTCCGGCGCCCCTTCGGGGCGGTTGGTTCATCGCGCCGATACGTGCAAAGAGTGTCACATAATGGCAGTAAACGACGCAACCCCATCGCCGACCGCAACAACGCCAACGCGTGCGAAATGCCCCGTCCCCATCGCCGCCGCACTCCTCCTCGCCGCCCTCGCCGGCTGCCCCCCACCCACCGAGCGCGTCCCGCTTGCCCCCACGCCCATCGCCCAGACC
>JBECKQ010000414.1:0-4058 GCA_040235375.1 Phycisphaerae bacterium
TTCTCTCCGTTGGGGGGGGCGGGGGGGGGGCGGGGCCCCCCCCCCCCCGACTCGTTTTTACCAGACGCAAACGGCGGTGGCCGTGCCGGCGACCGTGCCCGGCGTTTATCCAACGGTCCGGCCAACGTAGCCCGGACCAGCCAGCCGATGTAGAATGAGGTCCTGCCGTCCGGCCGCGCTGAAATCGGCGTAGAAGCGGCCTGGCCTGATGGATTCCGCCACGTGAGAATTGCATGATGAAATCCGGTACACGATCGCTCCTTTGGTTGGCAACGTTGGGGACATGTGCCGTCCTGAGCGGCTGTGCGTTTTCATTTGACGCGCTGCTGCGCAATACGGCGTCGTTGGGTGGCAACGCGGCCGGTCAACGGGGCAATACCGAGGTCGTGTTCATCAACAACACGCCTTATCGGGCGATCTTCACGTTCGGGACGTACGACGACCTCGATCGCAACACGGTGCCGACAATCGAACAGTTCGCCGCCGGCGCCACCCTGACGCTGGAAGGCAACAGCCAGACCGACCCGCAGCAGGTGCAGTGCGCCCGCGTGTACTCCATTGGCGGCCAGGGCCTGATCGCCCGAATCCTCGAGAACGCCGACGAGGCCAACTACGACAAGGACCTGCTGTTCGAAGGGGTGCGCTTTTCGTCTGCGGCCGCCGACAGCGATCTGGCCAACGAAGCGACGGAAGGCACCGCGGCCGCCAACATCGCGTATATCGGCCCGGACTTCGAGTGCGGGGGCCTGCTGATCTACCGCTTCGAGTTCAACGAAGTCGGTCCGGAGCCGTTCATCGTCGAGTTGTCGTTCATTCCCGCCGAGAGCACTCGCGGATAGGTCCAAAATTCACTGCATATCGTGCGGCACGGTCTGACTCGCAGGGACAGGCCGTGGATCGAATGCCAAACCTGTAAAGTGTGGGGGCACCGTTGCGACGTGACCGGACTCGCGAAGCCACGGCCTGGCTCGTCCGATACACTGTTCGCTGCATCCACGCGCACGATTCCTTTTGCCCGGGGGCGAAACGTTTCGTAGACTAACAGAGAACGGTTCCGGGCGTAGGGCCCGGCGGTGATCCGGATGATTCGCTGCCGACCTCAACGCGATTCCGCAAACCGTTCAGTGAGAGAGAAGGAGGCTGCCATGAATGGTAGGATCAGGGAACGATTGCGCTCATTCCTGCTCGACGAGAGCGGGCCGACTGCGACCGAATACGCAGTGATGTTCTCGATTATCCTCCTGGGCGCCCTGGTCGGCATACGCGCCATCGGAAGCGGCGTCAATGCGATGTTTGTCCAGGCGAGTCAGGGCTGGTAGGTCTGCCCACGGCTGAATCAAACGGTACCGCCTGTTCGCCGGTGCGCATTTCTCTCTCGCTCAGCAGTCCCACGTCCGCCAGGGAATCAATCAGCTTGTCTGCGCGCGGAAGTCCCATCAGCTCTGCCTGCGCGCGAAACAGAGTCGCGGACTCGTCGAGGACAATCGCGGCGACCGTCGAGCTCAGTGCGGAGCCGATAACCCGCATCTGCATTGCTTCTCCGGGAGGGGAGTACTTCTCACCGATCTTCACCAACCGACCGACGTCGGCAAGAGCTGCGACGCTCGTGTTGTCGCCGATGAGCTCGACGACCGGCCGTAAAGCGGAGTCCTGCAGCACACTGTCGCCACCGGATGCCGTTTGAAGAGCCGCCCGCATCGCCGTGCGCGTCAATGCCACGGTGATCGCCTGTTCCGTACGGGCGAAGAAGATCGTGACGCCGTTCGGCATTCGAAACGCCTCGACGGCGCTGCCCGATATCGTGGTGTGCTCGGGTTCGGGCAGCTCGGATCCCATAAACCTGCCGGGCAGCGAAAGCAGATACGTCCACAAGGCCTGCGACCGAGCCGGATCGCCGATGATCGTCACGAGCGCCACATCGGGCACCGGCAGCGCGGACGGCGACGCCTGCACCTGTCCGGGCGGCAGCACGAACACCGCCGCCTCGCGGATGTTGCAGAACATCTCGCGCGCGATGTCGAGCCCCGTCACCGACTGAATGGTCTGCGTCTTGGTCATGACATCCTCGGCGCCGGCATCGGTCAGATCGGGATTGAGCCCGAAGGCGAGCACGGCCGCCGCACCGGCCGGCACGTGCGCGAGGGCGCGGCCTTGCATCGGCGGCATCCGCATCAGGTTGTAGACCATGTTCACCTGCCCTTCAGCGAGTGACATGACGAACTGCGCTTCCAATCCGGAGGAAGTGGTTCCCAGACGCAAGGCGAGTGACTTCATGTGAGCAGGATCGACAAGACCCTGGACGACGGCGAGCTGGCCGGGCACCGGATGACCGGTCTCGTTGGCACGGCGGACGATTTCGCCCCAGGCCTTCTGAACATCGACGAACGCAAACAGGAGGGCGTTGGTCCGACCGGCGGACGCCTCGGCGAACACCGGGGAATCGGCGAGCGACTGACCTTCTTGTCCGCTGAGACGCTGCACCACCCCGGCAACCAGATCGCGTCCGGTGCCGACGACGATGAGCCGATTCGTGAACGTGATCACCGCTTTGCCGCCATGGCACGCCAGGCGAACGGTGGGAAATCCGCCGATCGGCTCGTCGGCGCGAGCGAACTGCGCGAGGGTCGCAGCAACGCCGCGCATGAGGCCGGCATTGGGCGTGTAGAGGATGACGACTCCTTCCGGCTCGCGATGGGCCGGGGCCACGTTGGTGAGCGCCACCGCAACGGACCCAAGTTTCTCCAGTTGATCGAGTATCGCGCTGCTGATGGCGGGATTCCGTGGGATCACCAAGCAGGGTTCTTCCGGCACGGGATAAGCCGGTCGACCGATGTTGGCCAGGGGGTCGCCTCCCAGCCCGAGCATGCCGGCGAGATCGGCGAGGTGCTGCCCCGGTCGACGCAGCTCCGCATAAGCGATGGTTCCGGGCGGCATGAGCCGGGCAAGATCCTCGGCGGCCATGTCCTCCCGGCAGCCGGCGAGACGAACTTTCGCTTCCTTGACGAGTTCCTGCGGCGCGGTCTTGGAGGTCGCCACCTGTTCGTAAAGGCGAGCCGCCTCGGCCAGATCGCCCTTGTATGTTTCGGCGAAGTACGCGTTGCGAAAGGCCTGCTGCTCGTCGGTCGCGGCCGACGAACGCATGGCCGGGGCGAACAGGAGGGCGGTGACAACCACGATCTTCCATAGAAGGCTGAGAGGCATGGCATGTCTCCTGAGCTAAGAGAATGGTGCTCGTGCGCACTCGTCGCAGCCGATACGGGAAAGGGCGGACGGCGCACCGGGCGCTGGGTATTCGGCTATGCGGGCAGATTATTCCGAGGATCGTGGGTATTCGCGGGGGGCCCGACGGCGCCGGCGTAAAAACAGGGTCAGAAGCGCGCAATATCCTGGAGGGTGACGAACAGGAACGCGGAAATCAGCAGGATCAGGCCGACAACCTGCGTCGCCGCCTGCACGCCGACGCTCACCGGGCTCCCCTTGATTTTCTCGATAATGAGGAAAACCATGAGCCCGCCGTCAACGATGGGCAGCGGCAAGAAGTTGATGACCGCCAGGTTGGCAGAAATGATGGCCAGGAAGAAGAGGAGTTGAACCGGGCCGGCTTCGGCCGTCCGCCGCCCCATCTCCACGATCCCCAACGGCCCGGAGATGTTCTCGACGCCGACGCTGCGCGAGAAGATCATCCGCTGCATGACCTGGTAGACCTGGAGGACGAAATAGTACGTCTTCTTAACGCCCACTTTGATGGCGGCCAGCGGGTTCGCCTTGCGCAAAACCACCGTCTCCGCCGCGGGCTCGAGATCGATCGAGTAGACCATGAGGCCGACCCACGGATAGGTCATCTCCGGCGTGATGGTCAGCGACCTGGTCTCCAGCGCCGCCCGTAGATCCGGCCGGTAGGCAACCTCGACGGTTTTGCCGACTGCTTCATCCAGCGCTGCGTGCAGGCCCAGCGGATGCGACACGGGAACCTTCATCCGGTCGCCATCCTTTTTCACTTCGACGTCCACCGTCTCCTTGCCGCCGATGGAGACGATCTGCGCCTGCGGCCCGACGCC
>JBECKQ010000456.1:0-7125 GCA_040235375.1 Phycisphaerae bacterium
TTTGAAAGAACTTGAAGAACTCATCGGACACCTGAAATCGATTGCTTCCCATCGCGAGCCTCCTTGCTCTGGCACCAGCGCCAGTACCACTATCGGCTCACGAGGGGTTTTTCGGATAGGCTCTAAGCGGTGTGGACACGTTCACGGCGTTGACGTCGGGCGCCTACGCGCTGACGGAAAACTTCATCTACACGCGGCAGGCCCTGGATGCGTACCTCGAGCACTTGAGGCCGGACGGCATCGTCAATTTCTCGCGACCCATGTTGACCCCGCCGCGCGAGACACTGAAGCTTGCACTGACCGCAGCAGAGGCACTGGAGGCATTGGGAGCCGAGCGCCCGGCGGAACACATCGTGGTGCTGGCGGGCAAGGGTGTGGCATCGGCGCATCCGGTCCCCTGGGCGCAGACGATGATCAAGCGTTCCCCGTTCACGCGCGATGAGGTCGCGGCGCTGCAAACGTTCGTCCAGTCGCTCGGCTTCGAAATGGTGTTCGATCCGTTCACGCCGCGGCAAGGGCGGCTCGACGCGTTCCTGCGTGCGCCGGCAGCACGGCGCGCGGAGATGACCGCCGACTACCCGTTGGATATTCGCCCCGCCACCGACGACCGGCCCTTCTTCTTCCAGTTCTATCGCTGGTCGGACTTGTGGCGATTCGGCCAGCCGCGGCGGCAGGCGACACCGGTGGCCGTAACAGTGATCTACGCGGCATTTGTGCAGGTTACCCTGCTCAGCGCATTGTTCATTCTCTATCCCCTGTATCGCACGCAGCGGATGGTCGGCCAAGCCGGCGGGCGAGCCGGAGTGTTCGCGTACTTTGGGGCGGTCGGTCTCGGGTTCATCATGATCGAGGTCGCCCTGCTGCAGAAATTCACGGTCTTTCTGGGGGGACCGGCGTACTCGATGGCGGTAACGCTATTCGCCATTCTGCTCACGTCAGGCATCGGGAGCTTCGTATCGGGGCGGATTCCGGCGTCGCCGATGACACTTCTCGCTGTCGTTCTGCCCCTGCTCGCGGTAACGGCAGTCACCGGCTCGATTGTGTACGGACCGCTGACAGGCAGCTTGCTCGGTCTCAGTCACGCGGGGCGTTGCGTGGCCGCGGTGGCCATGCTGGCACCGCTCGGCCTGCTGATGGGTATGCCGTTTCCGACGGCCCTCCGGCTGGTGAACCGCCATCGACCCGAGCTGAACGCATGGGCCTGGGGGATCAACGCCTGCGCAACCGTTGTCGGCACGGTGCTCTGCATGATGGTGAGCTCCGCGTTCGGCTTCAGTCATGCTATTCAAGTTGGTGCGGTGCTGTACGTCGTCAGCCTCGTCAGCGTGGTCGCTTCACACCGCAGCCTGGCGTCGGCGCCTGTGCCGGCGGAGATGGAGGCGGCGACCGCAGGGATCGTGGGGTGACCAACGCCGGAACGCAGAGCGCGAGTCAAATCCAGGGGTCCGAGTCCCCACTCGAGGGCACACCTGCGCAGCGAGCGACGTTATTGGGTACCACTCCGGAGCAGTGGCGCATGGAAGCGGGCCCGCGTCCTCAGGGGCCGGTGAGGGCCGTGGCGAAGGACTCGAAGTCGGCCAGATTAATCGTGCCGTCGGCGCCGGTCATGTTGGCCGGCAGGCATTGCTGCGCTCCCACCGTGGCGAAGCAGCGCTGGAATCCGGCGAAGTCCGCAAGATCCACGTCACCGTCGCCATCGAAGTCGCCGTCGCCATACGGCGTGCACTGGTCGGCGGCCTCGTCACACATCTGGGCCACACAGGGATCGCCGCTCGACTGGCACACGCTTCCCACGCAGATCTCCGTACCGTTGCAGAACAGGCCATCGTCGCAGGTGCATTCCGCGGCGACGACCGCCGTCACCTGCACGTCGTCAAAGAGGCACTCCACCCATTCGTCAGAGGCCGTTGCCCCATTGTTGTACGCACCGACGATTAGCGTGTGCGCGCCGGCCGGCAGCGGAATGTCGAACGAGTCGTAGAGCCAGCCGGTGTCGTCGTCTGCACCCCCGTTACCGTCGCCGGCAACATGAACAAGGGAACTATTCGAGTCGGACCCGTACCGGCTTCCATCGACGGCGAGTATC
Organism: Phycisphaerae bacterium; assembly: GCA_040235375.1. GTDB lineage: Bacteria > Planctomycetota > Phycisphaerae > UBA1845 > UBA1845 > JBECKQ01. The sequence continues at coordinate 2,087 of JBECKQ010000456.1, forward strand.
GCCTCGCCGTATTCACTGCTCTCATAACCCGCGCCAAGCACCAAGCGGAATCGCAGACTGATGGTGACCGTGCCTGCCTCGGCCAGCGAGAAGCCATCCGTCCAGCCGCCGGACATGTCCCCCGACACTCTGCCGGGGCCGAGATAGACGCGCAGTCCGCCGGTGGACTGGTACCCACCCGCGGCCTCATATGTACCGTCGGCATTGCCGGGATCGCTGGTGCCGAAAGTGTCGTCGGTATAGGCGAATCCGCCCGGGCCGGAGTCAAAGTTCTCGTTGACGACGTCAAGAAGCCCGTCACAGGAGCCCGCCTGGCAAGCGCCGTCGGCGCAGGTTTCGAATCCCGTGCAGGGATTGCCGTCGTCGCAATCGGCGTCGATAAGGCATTCGACGCACCGCCCGCCGGCTTCGTCGCACATCTGGCCGGGGCAGGGGTAGCCGCCGGCCTGGCAGGTTCCGTCGGCGCAGACCTCCGCGCCGTTGCAGAAGACGCCATCGTTGCAATCCGCGGCGGTAAGGCACTCGACGCATGTGTCGTCGCTCTCGCGGCAGAGGCTTTGCGGGCACGGGTCGGTGCCGCTCTGGCAGGTGTTGTTGGCATCACAGGTTTCGGCGCCGTTGCAGAACAGGCCGTCGTCGCAGTCCTGATCGCCCGTGCACTGGGTGACGGTCACGAGCCGGAGGTCGGCGGTGATCGGCAGGTGATCAGAGGCGTAGTCGGGGAGCGTGTCGGTCGCCTGCAAGCCGGCGGCGGCGAGCGCCGCAGGCGACATCGTATCCGTATTCAGAATGAAGCTGTGGGCGACGGAAACGGCGCTATCCGTGAAGAACATGCGATCCAGACGCGAAGGCGGATACGTCGAGCTGCCCTGCCAGGTGAAGTCATCACCCGTGAACGGATCGATCGGGTGCAGGTCGGTCATGTCGGAGACGTCCCAGTCGCCTTTGACGTCCGGGCCGTAGGTGACCTCGTCCTGTATATCACCGGTGATCAGGGTGTTCTCCGGCTGCGGCCCGCCGACCAGGTTGAAGTCGCCGAGGTTGATCATCGGTGTATCGGGAGGCAGCGATATGTTGTCACCCGACGGGCGGCTGACGCCGCGAGCGTCGCCGAGCCAGTTGGCGATGGCGTCGGCACTGTCCTGGCGACTGGCGTCCTCGGATCCGCCGGGATCGCCGCAGCATTTGAGATGCACGCCCAGCAGGTAGAGGTCGGACGCGTAGTCAGCGTCGGGTAAATCGGCCAAGGCAATGGTGACGCCGCGGGTGGAAGACGCGGGAATGGTGTCCGTCCGCGTCATCGTCAAGGGGTAGCGCGACGCGAGCACCGTGCGGATCCCGCCCAGCAGGCCGAAATGAATCTGCCAGCTTCCGCCGCTGATCGGCAGGATGCTGTTGAGCCGGTTGGAAATGTCGGACTGCGACACGCTGCTGCCGAATTCCTCGAAACAGATGATGTCGGGATTGAGGGCGGTGAGAATGCGGTTAAACGCGGCGTCGCGGCTGGGGTCTTCGATGAAATGCTGGCCGTGATTGTAGGCGACGACGCGGACGTCGAGCGGCTGCTCCTTGGTGAAGTCACCGCTTAACGGGTCGAACGCGCGGGCGGCAGGGACGACGCCGCAGAACAGCAAGACAACGATCAGTCGACCCGAGAAAGCGGTGCTGCGGATACACTTGGATTTCATTGATCTTCCTTCGCTCCTCCTTGGTGCGGGTGATTGCCCGGCGCTACCCCCTCGGGCGCATTCTAACAGAAAGCCGAGATCACTCGAACCCGGAAGTTGACGACAATCCGTTTCGTATCGGTGTCTCATAAGGGACTACGTCTGACCGCGATCGAATTCCGCTCGGCGATTTATTGCCAACCTATGTCGGCGATTCCACGGCACGATGTACAACGCTCGAGAAATCGACTGGCTGTCGCGCTTCCGAAATGCCCGAAGCGATCAACCCATCGTGTCGAGGTAGTGGATCATGACGTAGGCTTCGGCGGTGTGCTTGGGGCCGGGCACGTTGGCGAGGCGACGGGCAGTGGCCTGAACGTGACGCGAGCGAAAGAACTCATAGAGCACGGTGGCCGGGTCGCGGTCCGGCGGATCGGCGGGGTCACCGAGGCGGGTGCTGTTGATTCCGCGGGCGGCCATGTCGCAGGCGCGACGGTTGAGCTCCTCCGCGGTCGTGCCGAAGAGAAACTCTCGAAACGCAGCGACTTCGTCGGGCGAGTGTTCCGGGCGGGCAAGGTACTCGACGAACGCGGGATCGCAGCCGGCCTTGAAGAGCTCGAAGATTTCCTGCGTGCCCGCGAGCGTACCGCCGGTCGCGGTGATGCGCATGCGGGCCTCCCACGTGGCTTCGAGGATGGGGAAGAAGTGATCGACGCGATAGGTCAGGCGGCGTTCCCAGATCTGGGCAAGGGCGACAACGGCCTTCGAGCGGGTGGCGTCGGAAAGGTTGTCATCGGTCATGATGGCGGAGAGGACCTCTTCCGCCAGTCGAATGTAGAGGCAGACGCGCAGCCGCCGGCCGACCTGGTCGCGAAGCTGCCGGCCCTCTTCATCGGGCAGCGCCTCGTGGCAGAGGTGGCTTAGCAGGCGATAGAAGTTGCTTTCGGCCATGACGAGGGCGTGGCCGAGCAAGGCGCGGGTCGGCAGGAAGAACTCGAAGTTGGCCGGATTCGTGCGGGTCAGTCTTTCGACGAGCGTCTGGAGCCCGCGGCGGCGGGCGCCGAGCCGCTGCTCTTCAAGCGGCGAGGGATATTCGGAGATGACCTGTCCGAGCCATTCGAGGCAGACCATCTGGCGGGTGATGAGAGAGGTGAGTTCGTCGGCGTCCTGGCGGCCGGATTCAATCACGCGATCGTGGATCGCCTCGATGGTGGCACGTTCTTCGTCGTCGAAAGGGCTGTGCGGCCCGTAGCGAACCGGTGAGCCTTTCATGGCGGCTCCTCGCTGAAGGGCGGGTGCTTATCTCCTCGGCGAGCCAGCTTAGCGAGTCCGTGCGGCCGTGTGAATGGTGCGGATGGGATTTTGACTATCCGCCGGGCGCGCGCCCTCGGAGCGGAAGAGCGGCTCAGGGGAAGGATGACGCGCCTGGGACTTCTACGGTAAACGGACGGGGCTTTCGAGGAATCCTTCGAGCTTGCGCGAGCGGACGGGATGCTGGAGCTTGCGGATGGCCTTGGCCTCCACCTGACGTACGCGCTCGCGCGTGACTTTGAAGATCTTGCCGACCTCCTCAAGCGTGTAGGTGTAGCCGTCGCCGATGCCGTAGCGGAGCTTGATGATCTCGCGCTCGCGATAGGTGAGCGTCTTGAGAACCTCTTCGATGCGATCCTTCAGCATCTCGCCACCGGCCGAACTGACGGGCGACTCGGCGGAGTCGTCCTCGATGAAGTCGCCGAAGTAGGAATCCTCGCTCTCGCCGACGGGCCGGTCGAGCGAGATCGGATGGCGGGAAATCTTGAGCACGCGCCGCGCCTCGCTGACGGGCATCTGGGCGCGGCGGGCGATCTCCTCGATCGTAGCCTCGCGGCCGAGTTCCTGCAGCAGTTGCTTGGCGATATTCCGCAGGCGGGACATCGTCTCGATCATGTGCACCGGGATGCGGATGGTTCGGGCGTGGTCGGCAATGGCCCGGGTGATGGCCTGGCGAATCCACCAGGTGGCGTAGGTGCTGAACTTGTAGCCGCGCTTGTACTCGTACTTGTCCACGGCGCGCATCAGGCCGGTGTTGCCTTCCTGAATGATGTCGAGGAAGCTGAGGCCGCGGTTGCGATACTTCTTCGCAATGCTGACGACGAGGCGGAGGTTGCCGCCGGACAGCTTTCTCTTGGCGTCCTCGTATTCGGAGAACACTCGCTGAATCGTCTGCAGGCGATCGGCGAGTTCGTCAGTGTCCTCCATGATGAGCGTCTTCATGCCCTCGAGCTCGTCCTTCATCGCCTCGAGCTCTTCGGTCGAGTAGCTCTTGCGTTTCTGGGTCTGGGTGATGCGGCGCTCGATGTCGCGCATTTTCCGCTTGAGGGCCATGAGCTTCTTCATCAGAGGCTGGATGCGGCTGGTGCGCAACGAGAGCTCCTCGAGCAGCTTGGAGATCTTGCGCCGGCGGCCGTTCATCTGCTTGACGATCCGCGCCCGGGTGGAAGCGGCGACGCGTTTGCCGGAGATGGAGCGCCAATCCTCTTCGTTGCGCTGGAGCAGGGCCTTGGCCGTTTCGAGATTGGACGGCATGCGTGAAAGGATGGTCGTCTTGGCCATGTGCTCGCTGGTGAGAATCTTCATCGTGCGGTCGAACGGGAGCGTCCCGGCGGCAACGCGCTCGAGGATGTCGATGGCCTGGGCCGCGCAGTAGTCGCTTTCCAGGACCTTCTGGCGGAAGGCCATGCGGGTCAACTCGATCTTCTTGGCGAGGCGGATTTCCTCCTCGCGGGTGAGCAGGGGAATCTCGCCCATCTGGGTGAGATACATGCGGACCGGATCGTCGATGCGGCGGGCGCCGGACTCGTCGACGAGGCTGGCGAGCTTTTCCTCTTCGGGGCTGCGGCCGCGATCCTTTTTCTTGTCACCGCCGGCCCTGCGGGCCTCGGCCTTCTCCGCCTCGATCTCGTCGAGGATGTCGAGCTTGGCCTCCTCGAACCGCAGAAGCATCATGTCGAGCTTGTCGTGGGAGACGGCCTCATCCGGGATTCGCTCGTTGATCTCTTCCCAGGTGATGTAGCCGCGCTTCTTGCCGAGCTCGATAAGCTCGATAACGCACTTCTCGATCGAGTCGGTGACCGGGTGCGTCTCGGTGATCTGCATGGTCGTCATCGATCCCATGGACCTCCAAAGAAGAAAGCGAAAGCGTCCGTCGCTCCCGCGCTACCCCTCCAGTGTTCTAGATGTCGGCACACCGGGTGCAAAGCCGTGCGACCCGGAAAGAGCGCGACTGATCCGTCGCAGGCTCTCCGTCTCCTCGTTGGAGTCGACGGGGCCCTGAGCCATTGCCCGCCGCAAATCCTCTGCCGCCCTGCGTCCGTCCCGCAGCGGGACAAGCAT
>JBECKQ010000467.1:0-47961 GCA_040235375.1 Phycisphaerae bacterium
GCGCTTGGTCGGGCAACGAGCTCACGCAGTGTCCTGAATGTGCGGCGACATCATGCGAGGTCGCAACGGAAGTTAACCCGGAGGGCCGTTTCGACAGACCCAAAGCGTGCGCGCCATGGGAATCTAGGACGCGCCGCTCAAGCCCGTGCAGCAGTCATTCGCCCCGGCCCCTCGACGACGGTCAGATTCACCGCACCGGTCAGCGGCACTGCACGCCAGGGATCTGGCATAAGTTGCCCCGGTGCCACCAACAGAACGCTGGGGCCAATAATACACCATGCCCAACGTTTGATATTCATGAATTCCCCCCTTTTGATTTTCGATGTGTGTGAACCCGATCTGCGCCGCGCCGGCCGCGGAGCCGTGCCCATGACCTACGATTGAATGGTGCGTCGGTCGCAAGGTGAGCGGAATGCAGGAAACGGGGACGGATTCCTCGTGTTCTCGAGTCACTGCGACTTGCCAAGTGAATGCGCCCACTGACTGCTCGCGTGCGCCCCCGGGTCAACACCTTTTGATTCAATTGTCTGGCAACCAGGCCAGCCTTCGAGTATTATCCAAGTCGTATAAGACCGAGATTGGGCAATCACCAATGGGGGTAAACGGGGGATCTTGAGTTGTCACACGGTATCGGCCGGCTCACGATGGTGCTGGCTGCGATCGCAACTCAGCCGGCGGAGGCAACGGTAGTCGATCTGCGCTTGCTCCCGGCCTCGGCGAGCGTGCAGGTCGGAAACGCGATTGACGTGGAGCTGTGGGCTACCGCGAGGGATAACGAATCGCAGAGCGTATCGGCCATGGCCGTTTTGCTGCAATGGGACGCGCAGGACTTGGGCCTGCTCGGTCTGACCAACAACGGCCCCTACGGCTGGTTATCGTCCTGTTTTCCGGACGACAGCGGACTGGACGGTCTCAATAATACATGGACGGACGGAGATGCGCGTTACGAAGCGCTGGCGCTGCTGGGCAGTCCGGCCATCGCCACGGGGTCGGGTCTGCTGGTCACAACGCTCCGGTTTGAAGCCCTTCGACCAGCGGCCGTCAGCACGATCGACATACCGGCGGCGCTCGGCCAGTCCTCGTTTTCCAAGGTCCTTGGGGCGGACTTTCCGAATCAGGACGTGACTGGCAGCCTGGGAATCGCAACGATAGCCATCACGCCGGAACCGGCCGGCGCCGTCCTGCTGCTGCTTGCCGCGTGCGCATTCCGACACCCCCATCGAAGACGGCATCGCCATTGACCGCACGGAACCAACCACCATCCCCGGAGGTTGGACGCGAGGTGAATCAGCGCCTTCGGCGTGTCGCAACGATGGTCAGCCCCGTCACCAGCAGGGCAACCGCACTCGGCTCGGGGACCTGGTCGCGGAGCGCGGAAAAGTCCTGCACCGTTGTGCCGCTGCTCCAGACGTTGGGCGCTTCAAACGTGCTGCTGGTGCCGTCGTTGTAATCTGCGAGCGTGACCAACGGAGAGGGATCGGCCTCGAGCTTGCCGACCTCCGCGCCGCTGATACCGCCGAAACTTCCCCAAGCCTCACCGATCGGTCCGAAGTGATTGACGACGCCATCGAAGATCGTGAGCTCCCAATCGTTGTTGCCGACGGAGAACGCCCCTGCGGGATCGCCATCCACGTTCGTCATCGTCGTGACGAGGGGGCTGACCTCATCGGCTTCGTCGCGGCTGCTCACGTGAATCGAGAAGTCGCCGCCCAGCGGGTCGTAGCTGGTATCCGTGCTCAGATCGAAAGAGACGGGCGTGGTGTCCTCGAAAATCGTGTCGACGATCTGCTTGTCGCTGATCGTGATGATCGAGCCTGCCCGCAGGTCGGACCAGAGCGCGTCGGTGCTGAAAACGATCTTGCCCTGCGATTCGTTGGCGCTGATGCGCGACGGATCCCACACGGCCGTGCCGTTGCCGTCCCCATCGTCCTCCCACCAGCGCAACTCCCACCCGCGGATATCGACGTGGTCCTCCGTGACGACGAGTTCGATCCAGTTGTCTCCATTGCCCTCGACGCGGCCGAAGAACGAGTCCGAGTTGCCATTGTCGAGAAAGCTCGATCCGCTGACGGCGTTCCATTCGTTGAGAATAAGGCTCGCAGCCGCGAGCGCATTCGAGGGGCACAGCAGCACACCCAGCGAGAGAGCGCGTCTCATCGTTCTCACCTCCTCATTGAAACCGGCGTGGTTCCCCTCCACAGCCGCCACACCTGGAAACCGATCCGCCTTCACGGCAGAGTCGTCTTCACTTACGCTCGTCGTTGCTATCCCTTGTTTCGGTCTGGCCAAGCAGATTGGTGTCCTCGCGTGCACGCTGAACTCGAGAGTTTCCCGTCAGACCTGCGCGTTCACGCTGACCCTATGCGCATCCCCGTAGCGCGCGCGAAGCCTATCGGCGCGACGACATTAATGCAAGCTTCTCCGCGGCTTATACCACGCGCACACGCCATTCGGGACCGATGCAGTCCGCAATCCAATCGACCGGTCCTGCCGTTGTAAGCGATAACAGTACGGGTGCTCCCCTGCGGCAATAGGCCAGGAATCAGACTGATTCTGGCACGCTTTTCTTTAGACCACCCCCTCCATTCCCCGAGTGTTCATACGGGGGAAACACCTAGGCACACAACAGGTGTAACGGTTCAGTCGACGCCCCTCTTTCGTCATGGATTAAAGTGCAACTGCAAGCGGAGATATCTTTGAGGCTCTGCTGAACGAGCGAGAAGCGCGAACAGGGCTGTCGGCGTGGAGCGGACGACCGTGCAATACTGAAAACCACCGCTCGGCTCAATACTTTTGCTTAGGGTATTTCCATTGATATTCGCGGAAATTGCCCAGTAGTCGTCGCGCGTCAGCGCCGACAGTCGGCGACATCCACAATTCGCTTGTACGCCCAGCAGGCGTGGATTATAGTAGATCGCAATATCCCATCGCGCAGCGGGCGGAGTCCCGCTGACGCAGGTAGCGCGCGACAAGAAGAAGTCGAGTCGCCAGGCGTTTGGAACTGAACCGCTGCCTCTGCGAGAGCGCGACACAGGGAGCGGGCGACGCGCCGAGCAGCGCGTGAGCCTTTGGGCCGGAGGGCGACGCGCACAACACGTTGGGCGGAAACCAAACGAGGCACGGGGGAGCCGCCATCACATCGACGATCGATGATCCTGCGGCATCGAGACAGCGAGCGAGAACGTGTCGGGCGTAGGAAAGGGGCAATGCATCCACACCAATTGGATCGGATCGTGGCCGCCGGTGTTCTGCTGTGCGTCGCGGGAGGCGTGCAGGCCGGCAACGTGCTCATCAACGAGGTGCATTACAACCCACCCGGAGACGACGACACTGTTCTTCTCGAATTCGTCGAATTGTACAACTCGAATGTAACGTCCGTCGGCATCGGACTGTGGGAGCTCGACTTCGGGCCGCAGCCGTACGTGTTTCCCGCAGGAACGATGCTGGAACCGGGACAGTACGTCGTCGTGGCCGACAATGCCGCGGCCCTGGCCGGCGCCACCGGATTCGCTACACCATTTGAATGGGGAGGAACCAACGGACTTAGTGCGAGCCTTGACAACGGCGGGGAAGACATCGTTTTGCGGGATGGACCTGAAGGCGTTTCCACCGTTGTCGATCTCGTGGCGTACGACGATGACCCGCCATGGCCCGCCGAACCGGACGGCGGCGGGCCCTCGCTCGAATTGATCAATCCGGCGCTGGACAACAATCAGCCCGACTCCTGGCTGCCATCTCTCGCGATGAACGGCACGCCCGGCGCCGTGAACAGCGTCTTCAGCGCAAATCCCGTCGTCGCCGGCACGACACCCCCGCCCCTGACGTCGGTGGCATCGCTCGATGAAATCACGGTCGTGTTCAGCGAGCCCGTAACGGGAGTGACCGCCGCCGACCTGGAAGTCGCGGGGAGCTCCGCTACGGAGGTCGTGCCCGCCAGTGGCCCGGCCGACACGTACACGTTCTCAGGTTTTGCCATGCCGTCGCCCGGCTCGGTCGGCATCACGCTTCGGCCAGGCACCATTGCGGCCGGCGCGCGACCCTTCGAGGGCTACTCGTGGACGGTCTCCGTGGGCCTCGCGATCGTGTTCAATGAGATTCATTACCATCCACCCGACCCGGACGGCGACGCCGAGTTCCTCGAGCTGTATAACGCTGGCGCAGATACCGCGGATATGTCGGGCTGGTCCATTTCCGACGGTCTGGAGTTTTCGTTTGCGCCGGGCACCACGCTCGCACCCGGTGAATTCCTGGTACTGGCCCTTGATACGAGCCTGCTGCAATCCGTCACCGGATATGCCGGTGCGTTGCAGTGGTCAGACGGCAGGCTTTCCAACGGCGGGGAGCGTCTGGCGCTGGCCGACGCAGTCGGCAACGAGCTCGATGTCGTCCGTTTCAGCGACGGGGGTGAGTGGCCGGCCGCTGCCGACGGCGACGGCCCCTCGCTCGAATTGATCAACCCGCTCATGCCGAACGACTACGGACCGGCGTGGGCGGCGTCATCCGCTTCTTACGGCACGCCTGGAGCGATCAACAGTGCATTCAATGCGACACCGGCGCCGATCATCGTCCACACGCGACACGAGCCGGTCATCCCACATGCGTTGGAAACGGTGACCGTCAGCGCGATGGTGCTGGATGATGACCCGAATCCGGTCGTCACGCTTTACTATCGGCAGGATCAGGACCCCACCATTGCATACGACAGCGTGGCGATGACCGACGCCGGGACGAACGGCGACACCGTGGCCGGCGACGACAGGTACACGGCGCAAGTGCCTGGCCTGGCGGATGGCGAACGTCTCGACTTCACGATCCGAGCCGATGATGGCACCACGGTCTCGGCGGCTCCGCCGGGCAATGAGACGCTTGCTGCCGGCGAGTTTCCCGCACAGACGTATCTGTGCAAATTCTCCGATGCACCGCTGCTTGTCGATTTCCCTCAGTATCACCTGATCACTACCCAGCGCACGCGGAACCGGCAGTCCATACGCAACGACGTCGAGTACGACGCCACCTTCGTTCGCTGCGCCGCGGACGGGAGCTGCGAAGTCTTCTACAACATTACCGAACGCTACCGCGGCGCCACCAGCATGGTGCTGGATCCGCCGTCTTTCCGGTTCAGTTTTCCGTCCGACCAGCCACTCGAGTCGGAAATGGGTTTCGATATCACCGAACTGAACTTGATGGGCCAGCAACCGGCGAGACAGGCAATCGGCTACGACATGTTCGCGGCCATGGGGCTTCCGGCGCCGCGTCACCAGTTTATCCGCCTGAATACGAATCCACTTGTCGACGGCGGCACTCAGGATTGCCTCTACATCAACGTGGAGAGGGTCGACGCCGACTTCGTCGAATCGCAGGGCGAACAACTGGCGCCGCGGCGTTTCCCCGACCGATGCAGCGCAAGCGGCGATATCTGCGAATCGACGTTCGACTGTCCGATGGGCGAATCCTGCTTAGCCGGCTCCGGCGGGAACCTCTACCGCGGACGGGACGACGCCGACTTAAGGTGGGAGGGCTTTGATCCTTCTGCGTATCTGCTCGACCTGTTCGGCAACAATGGCTATCAGCTCATTACCAATGAGGACAACCATGACTGGACGGACCTTATCGATTTATGCGATGCGCTGACGTGCAGCGCCATCGACGGGGGGGCGTTGTGTCTGGAAGCCACGTACGACGGCTGGTACGCCCAGAATATCCCCCTTTATGTCGATGCCGATCAATGGGCTTCGTGGTTCGCCGTGCACATGGCCCTGGATAATCGCGAGGGCGGGATTTATCGAAGCACCGGCGACGACTACTTTCTTTACTTCTACCCGCCGTCCGGCCGGGCTGTCTTCATGCCCTGGGACATGGACGCGATTATCCCCGGATCGCAGCAAACAATCTGGCGCACGTCGGTGCCGTCAGTGAGACGGTTTGTGCGCCACAACCAGTTTGCCGGCCGCTTCGTGAAGGCCATCTGCGACCTGCTCGACGGCGAACTTTCGCAGGCAGCCATGGACGCGCGCATCGACGCCCTGCCGGACGAACTCTTCCCCACGGGCGCGTCGCAAGGCGCCGGACCTCAAACAAAGCAGGGCATGAAGGACTGGGTGACGGCACGGCAGGCGTTTGTCCGCAGCGAAATCAGCACGGACCTGACGCTGGAAGGGGTGCCGGCCAGCCCCTACATCGGGACGAACGCCGTCGTGCAGCTAAGCGGCCTGCTCGATCAATGCGGTACGCAAATCGTCATGGTAAACGGGAGTGTCGCGAATTCCTACAGCGTCTACGGAGCCACGTGGTCCCACGACCTTACGCTGGTGCCCGGCGGAAATCCCATCGTCGTACAGTGCCTCGATCATCTCGGCCAGGAGATCGACCGGGTCGAGGACTACATCGACTATCAACTCCCTCCCTCCGAGCTGCGCCTGACCGTCCCGACGCGCATGGTCAATGACAAAACACTGACGCTGACGGCGGAACTTCTGGATGCGTCGGGCTTCATCGACTGGCGCGGCTGGAACACGGTGGGCACAGTATCGGCAACGCGGGTTTCCGACGGCAGCGCCGTTCCGACCAGCATCACGGTCTTCGAAACACTCGCGGATGGCGCCGGGGGTGGTACGCCGCCCGCCGATTCCATTCGGCTGTACAACGGCGCCGGAAGTGTATCGATCACACTGGACAACGGCGCCGCGGAGCCGGCAGGAGATATTCTCGTTACCGTGGACGCCGCGGGGCTCACCGCCTCCAAAACAGTCGAAGTGCTCGACGTCAATTCAGCCGGACTGTTCCGCTCGCTGTCCGGAACCCTCACGGGAGACGATCTCACGTGGGCGCCGAGCGACGGCGTCATCCACCTCACTGCCGACGTGACGGTCGGCCCGGGTTCGACGTTGACGATCCTGCCTGGCACGTTGGTAATGGTGGACTCCGGCGCTGCGGGAAGCGGCACCGCCGTAGTCGTTAACGGCGGTTCCGTGCGCGCAGAAGGCACGCCGGACGAGCCTGTCTTCTTCTTCCCGACGGCCGGTCCGGCAGCGATGGAACTTCCGCAGGCGAACGCGAACAATTCGGCGTCGTGGCGCGGGCTGTATCACTACGGCGCGGCAGCCTCGACTTGCATGTACACGTTTGTCACAGGTGCGGGAAACGGCGACGTGTCCATCCACCCAAGGTCTCCGATCCTTCGGCTCGACGGAACGTCTGAACTGTATCTCGATCATTGCACGTTGGCTGATTGTCCCGGAATGGGAGTGTCGATCGTCGGCGGAAGCAGTGGGCGCTGCCAGATCAGCAGGTCGCTGTTTTCCCGGCTGGGCATCGGCGGTGAGTTCCTGGGCAATGATTATACTGTCGATATCGCCGATTCCTGGTTCACACGAATCGGCCGGGCACCGGACGCCAACAACGTGGATGGCGACGTCTTCCACGTGGATCAGCCGAACAACACGATTTACCTGCGGCGCTGTGTGCTCACGGACTGTGGCGACGACCTGATCGACCACAGCACCGGCGCCACGCCGTTGATCAAGGACAGCATTCTCTACGATACGCGTGACACGTGCGTGAGCCTCGATGGCAGCACGGGGGCCACGCTCTCCATGCTCAATTGCCTCGTGTTCCAGACGCCGAACGGAATTCAAGCCAGCGGCGCCGTGGTACGGCTGTTGAATTCGACTGTATCCGCGCCGGTCACTGGTCCCAGCGTGGATAACACAGTGTTCGAATCGATCATCTGGCCGAACAGCTATGATTCCTGCGCCGGCGATGTCCGCTATTCGCTGCTGGGGACGGGCGGCAGCCTGTCGTGCGGGACAAACAACTTCACGGCCGATCCCCAATGGGTCAACGCGAGTGCTTCCGACTACGCGCTGCTGCCCTGGTCGCCGGCAATCGACGCCGGCTCCAACGGCGATGCAATCGGCTGGTCGGGCTTTCCGATGGGTGGCGGTGCGCTCGGCCTCCACGCGGAAGCGGCTGGCTACTGTCTCTCGGCCGGCGACACGATCGAATTGACGCTCGAGGTCTCGGCACTGCCGGTGGAGATCAGCAGCGTCCACGCTCTCATCCGGTACGATGCGAACCGGCTGCTTCCTGCCCAGGTAATACCGGGAGATGCGTCGGGATCGCCGTGGGACACGGCCCTGTTCGACGGCCCCACGCCCGTGGACGGCGACACACTCGCGCTGCATTTCACACATGAAGGAGGAATCAGCGCCGATTCGGTCGTGGCGCGACTTGGTTTTCAGGCTGTCGGGGACGGACCAGTGTTCGTCGAGCTCGTTCCTGAGACGGTGCTGACCCGCGGGCAGTTTTTCGATACGCGACTGATTCGCTTTGACAGCCAGGACCCGCCGTTAATTCCCGCAATCTCGAGTGCATATCGCTCGGTCGTGGCCGATACGTTCGATGCGAATGCCGACGGCGTAATCGACGGCGACGATTATGAGAAGCTTGGTGCGTGTCTCACTGGGGCGCGCAGCGGGCTCGTCGAGCCGGACTACCCGCTCGGCGAACCGCTACAGTGCAGTTGCTTCGACGTCGACAACGACGGAGACATTGACCTGGGGGACTTCGCCGACTTTCAGGAGGCGTTCGGAAGCTGAGGAGGAGATCAACTCCAGCTGACATCTCTGACGGAAAGGATGCACGATCATGAACGGCGCTAAGACAACATGGGCAGTGCGGCTCGCCGGGCTGGCCGCGGCGATCGTCGCAACGTCGGCCCGGGCGGACGACCTGCTCCTGCGAACCGGAGAGGAGCCCGATGTCCTGTGCGTGAACAGCTCCGGGGTGGTCAACGTGACGCTCGAGGTCGCCGACCTGTCGGCCGCGATCAACGGCGTGCAGGCCCTGATTAGCTACGACACCGCAGTGCTTAGCCTGGATACCGCTACACCCGACGCCGCATGGACGCCATCGATATTCCATCACGATGCCGTAAGTGGCGATATCGATTTCGCCGCGATCTACACGGTCAACACCAACGGGACCGGAGCGGACTCCGTGATTGCCACCCTGTCGTTCAATATCAACCCGCACGTGGCGCCGGCGGTGACCACGGTCGGCTTCCGCGCGAACGGTCCTGTTTTCATGAACAAGCTGACCGTTGCTGCCGACAACAGCACGATTCTGCCGACGACGTTCGAGTCGGGCGGCATCCGCGTCTATGACGCGGACGTCGATTGCTGTTCTCCGTCGGACGGCGTACTGACTCCCATTGATGACGGCGTTACCTGCACCGTGGACACCTGCAATCCGCTGGACGGCTCCGTGGTTCACGCCACCAGCGACGGCCTGTGCAATGACAGCGTGTCCTGCACCGTCGATTCGTGCGATCTGCTGAACGACTGCCAGTTCGTACCCAGCAACGGACTTTGCAACGACGGCGTCAACTGCACCAGTGACGCCTGCAACGCGACCACCGGATGCGCGTCCGTGGCCAGCAACGGTCTGTGTGACGATGGCGTGGGCTGCACGGATGACGTCTGCGACGCTTTCACCGGGTGCAGTTCCACTTCAAACGACGCCAACTGCGATGACGGCCTGTTCTGCAACGGCGCAGAGACGTGCGACGCCCAAAACGACTGTCAGGCCGGTACCGCGCCGGACTGCACGGATGAGGATCCGTGCACCGCGGACGCCTGCAACGAAGCCGCCGACGCCTGCACGCACGATGATACGACGTTCGTCGATGTGAATCTGGAGGTGGAAGCGGTGGGTGCTGCGGTAACGCGCGACGTAACCTTCGTCCTCACCGACTGCGATGGGGCCAGCGAGATTCATACTCTGCCGGTGAGCATCGATTCGAACGGTCTGGCGGCGATCACCCTTACGGGGTCTCAGCTGGACGATTTCCGGCTTTCCGATTACATTCAGGCAACGGAGGGCCACACCTTGAGCCGGCAACTGGAGTTGTATTTCGACGGCGAGGATTGCTTCGCCACGGCGGATTTCGTCGGCGCCGATCGACTCATCGCCGGCGACTTTCAAACCGCGGACGTGGCTCACGACAACCTCGTGGACATTGTCGACTTCTCGATTCTGGCGTCTCGCTGGAACACAAACGTCCGCGAGTGCGACGGTGACGCGCAGACACCGGACCCGAACTGCGGATACGGCGCGGACGCCACCGCCGACGGCATACAGAACATCGACGACTTTACGGCCGTACAAATCAACTTCTTCGAGGTAGGCGACTCCGCCGATGCCTGCGGGATGCTCTCCTATCCGGTGCAGAATGATCTTTCGCGCCTGAGCGCCGCGACGCTCGTCTCCGCGCCCGTGGCTCAATTGCAGCCGATCATCGCCGGGGTCGATTCCGTCGACGCAAACGGAGACGCCGTGATCGACGTGCGCGACATCCGCGCCTTCGTCAACATGCACCGTATCCCGGTGCTGCCGGCATTCGAGGAGAAGATGCAACAGTTGGAACAATCGCTGAATCTGGCGCCGGAGCGGCAGACGGCAGTTTCATACTCCGGCGGCAGCGTGGACTCGACCCCCTGACCCCACGGTATGCGGCACGAATCCGTGGACCTGTCGCATCCGTGGCTGACGAACCCGAGCGGTTGAGATGACTGTTCCGCACAACGCACCGGGGGGGAAAATCAGATCCGTGCTCCGGCCCGCGGCAGAGGGTCTGCGGAGGACGGCGGAGATCGGCCCAGCCGTGGCGCCGGCACCCGGAGTATATGCCGGCGCAAAGATCCGGTGGCGATTCCTGCCGAGCCTTCTCTTGCTTGCGGCTCTGCCCGCTTTCCTCATCTTGCCGGCCGACCGCAGCAGTGCCGGCGTTCTCATCACGGAGTTCATGGCATCCAACCACGACTCTCTCGTGGACGAGGACGGCGACTACCCCGATTGGATCGAAATCTACAATGCGTCAACGGCGGGCGTTAACCTGGATGGCTGGTATCTCACCGACGATTCCGCGGACCTGACGAAGTGGCGCTGCCCGAGTATTCTCCTTGAGGCCGGAAGATCTGTGGTTGTCTTTGCATCGGGCAAGGATCGCCCCGACCCCGTTCACCCGCACACCAACTTCGAACTCAACAAGGAGGGCGAGTACCTGGCGCTCATCGAGCCGGACGGGACCACCATTGCGCATCAATACGCAGATCCCTATCCGCCGCAATACACGAACATCTCGTACGGCCTGCTCCAAACCGCGGAGACGCTCATGCCGCCGGCGTCAACTGTCGCATACCACATCCCGGTGAGCGGCGACGCGGCGTTAGGCACTGCCTGGACGGCGGCGGCATTCGATGATTCGGCATGGGCCACAGGAGAGACGGGCCTCGGGTTCATGGTCAACGGAACGTCACAGCTCGACGTGACCTTCTACAAGGCCAACATTGCGGTCAATGATCTGGCGGCGGCCGAGGCGGTCATCAGCGACCCTGCAAAACAGACGACCGTCGTGTCCGCGACGGCTCCCTATTTCGATTTCCTCAACACCGGCGCCGCTGGACATTACGGCAATGACCTTCCCTATCCCGGCACCACCTTGGGCGTCGACGTCGATGACTTCGTCATCCTGGTCACCGGCTCGGTCTATATGCCTCGGGCCGGCCTGTGGACATTCGGCGTCTGGAACGGCGACGGTTTCGATCTCGAGTTGACCAACGGGCTGTCAACGCTCGGCTCTTCGGTCCCTTCGTTGGCCGCCGACTCGGACTCGCTGGCCATCTTCTTCATCCCGGCGCCCGGGCACTATGATCTTCGCCTCGTTTCCTTCGACCGCACGGACGGCGCGGGGCTCGAGTTGTTCGCCGCCGAGGGCGGTTTCAACGCGTTCAGCTCCAGTGACTTCCACCTGGTCGGCGACACCGCCAACAGCGGCCTCAGCGTCGTCGGTTTTCAGGACGCCATTGCGACCGACCTGGAGTCGGCCATGCTGGACACGAACGCATCACTCTGGATGCGCGCGCACTTCGCAGTGGACAATCCTGCGGCTTTCAACTTCCTCTTTCTCAACATGCGGTACGACGACGGATTCGTCGCCTATCTCAACGGTGAACTAATCGCGGAGGCCAATGCACCTGCGGACCCGCCCTGGAATGGGATCGCGAATTCCGACCGGCCGCGCGGCGAGGCGTCCACACCCGAGCCGTTCCGGATCCCGGCATTCGCCTCAATCCTGAACGCCGGTACAAACAGCCTGGCGGTCCACGCCCTGAACGACTCAGACACGAACGGTGAGTTTTTCATCCTGCCGGCGCTTGTTGCCGTCGGGCCCACGACAACTGCTTCATCGCTGCGGTATTTCGAGACGCCGACACCCGGTGTGGTGAACAATGCCGGAGTCGAAGGGTTGGCCGCTGCGCCGGAGTTTTCCGTGCCTGAAGGGGCGTTCACGAACGGATTCGCCGTAGCCCTTAGCAGTACAACACCCGGCGCCACTATTCGCTACACGACAGATGGGAGCATTCCGACGCTGAGTAACGGCCTTGAGTACTCGGGTCCGCTCCAGATCGACGAGACAACGTCGCTGCGAGCGCGAGCCTATGCTCCATCTCTGGGCGCCAGCCCGGTCACTTCGGTGGCGTACATCACGCTGGCTCCCGACGTTCAGGACTTTAGCTCCGACCTTCCGCTGATTGTCGTGGAAAACTTCGGTGGCGGTAGCGTTCCGGCTGACGCGTACCAGCCGGGCTACATCGCGATCTTCGAGCCGGTTGAGGGACGCAGTCGACTGACCTCGGGAATGGCCCTCGGCCACCGTGCCGGCCTGAAAGTCCGCGGGTCCACTACGCAGTCGCAGCCCAAGAAGAACTTTGCGGTGGAAATGTGGGATGAGACCGATGAGGACCTTGATCTCGCGCCATTCGGCATGCCCGCCGAGTCGGACTGGGTTCTGCATGCGCCGTATCGGTGGGACAGGGCGCTTATTCGCAACGCATTCGTCTACGCCGTCAGCAATCAGATGGCGCGCTACGCGGCGCGCACGCGCTTCGTCGAGGTGTTTGCCCATACAGATGGTGGGCCGCTGACGGCTGCGGACTACATGGGCGTGTACACGTTCATGGAGAAGATCAAGCGCGGCCCCGACCGCGTCGACGTGGCCAAGCTGTCGTCAGGATACAGCAGCGAGCCCGAGGTCACCGGCGGTTGGATACTCAAGATTGACCTGCCGGATCCCGGCGACACCGGCTTTTATGCCGCCGCGCAGCAACTGCTTTACGTCGACCCGAAGGAGGTCGAAGTCACCGTCGCCCAGCGCGACTGGCTCACGGACCATTTGAACGCATTTTACGATGCGCTTGGTGACTTCGATCCCGATACGGGATACGCCCAGTACATTGATATTGACTCCTGGATCGACCACCACATCATCGAGGTCTTCACCAAGAACGTCGACGGTCTGTGGCGCAGCGAGTACATGTACAAGCAGCGCGGACGGCCGATTGAGCTGGGCCCCGTGTGGGACTTCGACCGCTCGTTGAACTCATATGATTATCGCGACAATGATCCTACGGGCTGGGAAGCCATTGGCGCCGGGGCGTACTTTCATCTAGTGTGGTGGTATCAACTGTTCGAAGATCCCGATTTCTGGCAGCGCTGGATCGATCGCTGGTCCGCCTTTCGAAAGGGGCCGCTGGACACGGACAACCTCTTCGGCATCATCGACCAGATGGCCGGCCAGATCGCGGAGGCCCAGGCCCGGGACTTTGCGCGCTGGCCGGAGTACCCCCCCGCCGGTGGCGACTGGAATAATGAAATCGCCAACCTCAAGCAGTGGCTCGGGCAGCGTCTCGCCTGGATCGATGCACAATTCCCGCCGGCGCCGCAGTTTAGTCATACAGGAGGTACGGTCACCAAGGGATTCGATCTGACGATAACGGCGCCGCAGGGAATCGTCTTCTATACGCTCGACGGAAATGATCCTCGCGCCTCCGGAGGTGGCGTCGCGCCGAGCGCCGCGTCCTACGGCGATCCGATCGTGTTCAACGAGACAACGCACGTGCGCGCCCGCACTCTCGCTGACGGCATCTGGAGCCCTGAGACTTCGGCCACATTCACCGTCGGTCCCTCCCGCGTGGCGATCAACGAGATCATGTACGATCCGCCGCCCGGCGGCGCGGAATTCGTCGAGATCCTCAACAAATCGGCCGTGCTCGGGGCAGACCTGTCGGGTTGCCGCCTCCACGGCTTCACATGTTCGCTGCCCGAGGGAACAGTGCTGACGCCCGGCGGTTTTCTGGTCGTGACCGACGACCTGGATGCTCTCACAGCAACGTACGGAGCGATCGATGGGCAGGTGCTCCAATGCGCCGGCAGTCTCGCCAACGAAGGGGAATCGCTCACTCTCTTTGACGCGTTCAACACCCCCGTGGATACGGTCTCCTACGAGAGCATTCCACCCTGGCCGGCCGGCGCCCTCGGCGGGGGCTCTTCTCTGGAGCTCGTCGACGCGGATCAGGACAATGACCGCGCCGGCAACTGGGCAGCAAGCGCGATTGCCGGAGGCACACCGGGCGCGCCGAACAGCGTCGCCGGCTCTCTGCCAGCGTTTCCAGACATCTACCTCAATGAGGCCGTGCCACGGAACAGCAGCGGGCTGCGAGACGAATCCGGCGAGCCCGATCCCTGGCTCGAGCTCTTCAACGCAGGTCCGAACTCCGTTGACCTGAGCGACTGCTACTTGACCGACGACTATGCCAGCCCGCTGGAATGGGCATTTCCGGAAGGCACTTCGTTGTGCGGCGGGCAATGGTTGCTCCTTTGGCTCGATGGCGAGCCGGCGGAGGGCCCGGACCATACGGCCTTTGCCCTCTCACCCACCGGCGGCTCGCTCGGGCTGTACGATTCCGCCGGCCGGATCATCGACTATCTTAATTACCCTCCGATGGCCGTCGACGTGGGGTTCGGTCGATTTCCGGACGGCGCCCCCACGCTTCGTATGCTGCCCGTCCCGACACCGGTAGCAGGCAACCTGACGGGAACCTCCTCTGTCATCCTCAATGAATACAACGCTGTCTCCAGCAACGGTTACCTGAAGAACGCCGCCGCGGATACCTACTGGGGTCGCGTACCCGGAAACGGCGGGGACTGGTTCGAGCTGGTCGTAACGGGCGCCCATATCGATTTGCGCGGCTGGAGCCTTGTGACCTCCGATGACTCTGACGGCACCACGCCGAAGATTGAGACCCTCGTGCTGTCCACGAATGCCATCTGGGCGGACCTACGTAGCGGAACGATCATCACCGTCTCGGAGCAACTCGAGGACGATGTCAGCTACAATCCTCAGGCTGGAGATTGGTGGATCAACGTCTGGGCAAACAACGCCGCGTCCGGGACGTATATCACCGCATCGAATTTCAGGGTCAGCAACGACCATTGGCAATTGACGATCCGAGACGCCGCGGGTGGCCTGGTGTTCGGGCCCGCCGGCGAAGGCATCGAGCCGGTCAGCGGCATCGGCGACGACGAGGTCTTCAAACTCGAGGAGGATCCCTCCCCCTTCACTTACCCCTATTCGGATTTCAATGACGGCACGTCCAGCACGTTCGGCGCTCCCAACATTTACTCAGGCGGGACGCTCGTTCAGGACTTCAGCGATCTGCGGAGCGGGCTCGAGACCTGCGTCCTGCCATCCGAGTGCGACGACGGAAACCCCTGCACCACTGAGTCCTGCATCGACGGACAGTGCACCTATATCCCTCACCATCCCTGCTACGAGCTACGACTTGTCAATCAGGGAGCGGACACAAATGGTGTACTGAGCGTCTGCACCGGGGAGGTGTTCGAAGTCGGCGTTTATGGGGATGGGCTGATTGACTCGGTGAATGGCGCCCAGATTCTCCTGGAATACGACCCGGAAATGCTGACGCTCGATCAGGTACATCCCGGAGACGGAAAGGGAACCCCCTGGGATGCGGCCCTCGTGACGGCCGACTCCGACGTGGCCGGCGCCGTCACCTACGCGGTGCTGCTCATCGGACAGGGTACGTCGCTGGCCGGCCCCGTTGCCACGCTCCAGTTCACCGCGGGCGCTGCCCCGGGCGATACCTCCGTCATGTTCCGGCGCGATTGCGCGCCGCAGACGAGCAGTCTGATCCGCGCTGCGGACAATTTCCGGATCAGCCCGCTGCGATTCGATGGCGGCGCGATCCACGTGGTATCCGCGTACTGCGACGACGGCGACGACTGCACCGTCGACGCTTGCTCGCACGGCGTGTGCCTGGCGACGCCCGTAGACTGTTCATTTCTCGATGATGACTGCAACGTCGGCTACTGCGTTGGCACCACTGGTACGTGCGCGATCGCGCCGGCCAACGAGGGCGGGCCGTGCGACGATGAAGACGCATGCACGACCGATGAAGCATGTTCGAACGGTCTGTGTCTCGGCACGTTTACAGATTGTGACGGTGACACGATCTGCGATGCCAACGACAACTGCCCAACGGTGCCCAACCCCTTGCAGGTGGACGAGGACGAAGACGGGTTTGGAGACGCCTGCGACCTGCCTTTCGACGCCGACCATGACGGAGACATCGATCCGGACGACTACATGGCCTTTCAAGCATGCCTGGCCGGTGCGGGTCAGCCGGTATCATCCGGCTGCCGCGAGATCGATGACATGGATGCGGACGGCGACGTCGATCTCGCCGACTTTCAGGGATTCCAACAAGAATTCACGGGCTACTTGATCGGCCCCTGCGACTGATCGTTCCCACGACGCGATAACTGCCTTTTAGACGCACCGTTGCACGCCACGCTTTCCCTGTGTGCCGCTACTTCCGCTGGCCGGGAAGATGCGCCCGGCAGACCTTTCCACTCGATTCCCAAAACGTCCGCCAACCTGACCGAATGAGCCGCCCCGAAGCGCATCCCCGGTGTAACATGCACTGCGCCCCTCTCGCCGGCACCCCG
This sequence comes from Phycisphaerae bacterium, assembly GCA_040235375.1. Taxonomy (GTDB): domain Bacteria; phylum Planctomycetota; class Phycisphaerae; order UBA1845; family UBA1845; genus JBECKQ01. The sequence goes on from JBECKQ010000467.1 coordinate 16,870, forward strand.
CACGCGGGCGAAAACACATTTGGGTGTTTCCCCCCATATACAGGCGACGCTTCCGCCGATACGAAAACGCCAAACGGGGTCGTCCGAATGACCCCAGAAATTCCACAGGATTCTCCGATCGGAAGGATGCCGAAGCGGCAACGTTCCGCTTATGCTTCGATGAGCGGTCCGGGGGCGGCACGAGCTTGCAAAGGTGCTCGTCGAACGCCGAACCATGACTGACGGCGTATCACCCTATCAGGGCAACCCCGCTCGATCGTGAACACCATATTGCGTCCGCGCGAGCGAGGTCCCGACGGCTGCTTCCGGGGAGATGACACTCGGACCTGGAAACGAGCTCGAATCGCTCGCCACGAGGTCAAAATGGGGAAGTCAGGCTTGAAGGATCGAGCCCACCGTTGATTCCTTCTCCTGCCCCGACCAACCCGAACAGTCGGTGACAACGACGGTCGACCGACAGAGTGGTGCACACCGTGGGGCTCTTGCGGTGACGCCATGAGCGCACGGCAAGCCCCAGCGAATAGCGCCGGTGCACCGATTCGCATTTGAACAACCCTGAGGCGGCGATCGGAGCCGGCGAACGGCGTTCGTTGTTCTCCCACCGGCGTGGCGCGGCACGTACCCGTCGCGCTGAAATGTCAGTCGAGGGTCAAGCCTGAGTGTCCGACTTCGCCCCGTCACCTACCGCAGAACGGTGCCCAGAACTCCTGGCCGTTCGACTGTTGGAGGACGCACGCGTGTCATTGGGATTCGAAGCGGAGTCATGCCGGTGCACAAAGACGTCTGCTGTTCGCCCGGGTCAGCACACCTCGTCATTGATGCGCATGCGTGTGCTCGCGGCACTCTTGCTGATGCTGACGAGTCCGGTGCTCGCAGGGCAGTACGAGTCAGGATTCGCGCCGACAAGCGCGGATCCGGCCTCCCTTGTCACACCTGATGTGGCGCAGGGCGGGGCAGCCGTTGAGGCGTTCGCCGACTGCGTGTCTGGCCCGGCAGTCAGTGCCACCACTGGCTGCACAGGCTACGACTACGACGGCGACGGAGACGTTGATCTCGCGGACTACGCTCTGGCCCAGGCGGAGGTTGAGGCGCAAACCTGCGGCGATGGCACAGGCTGGTACACCGACGGCGTCGAGATCGGCTACGTGCTGGCCGATGACGTCGTCGAGGCATCCGGCCTGGCCATGAGTGAACAGAATCCGGACGTGGTGTGGACGCACAACGACTCCGGCGGCGGCAACGTGATCTATGCCCTGCGGACAGACGGAACTCTCCTGGGAACCTACCGGCTCGGAACGGGTTTCCTGACGGACGCTGAAGACATCGCCATCGGCCCCGGCCCGGCACCCGGCGTTGACTACGTGTACGTTGGGGACATCGGCGACAACGACAATGTGCGCGCTGCGATTCGCGTCAAGCGTGTGCCTGAACCTGTCGTGGACGCGTACCAGGATCCCGTCAACCTCACGCTCGACAACGTCGATACGATCACCCTCGTGTATCCGACAGGTCCCGACGCGCCCGGCCAGAAGGACGCCGAAACGCTATTCGTCGATACCAACGGTGACCTCTACATCGTGACGAAGCGCAACTTCCCGAACAGGGTGTACCGGGCGACGTTCCCCCAATCCACGTCGGCAGCGATGACGCTGGAATGGGTGGCGACCTTGCCGGCCAGCACCGGCTTGAACTGGATCACGGGCGGAGACTGCTCGCGCGACGGCCGCTGGATCGTCGTACGGAACGACCGGGCCGTGGACTACGCCAATGTCTGGCATCGCAAGCCCGGCGAGGACATCGGCGCCGTGCTGGAGTCCACGTCCTGCCTCATCGCCTTGCAGAGTGAACCGCAAGGAGAGGCCATCGCCTGGGAACCCGACGGCCTCGGCTTCCTGACGGTCAGCGAAGCGCACCACATGTTGGAACCCCTTTGGTACTACGAGCACGGCGGCGTGCCGGCGAACTGATTACGCCGGTCTGCGTGCGTCATCAGCGACATCACGCCGAGCGCTTTGACCACGCGCGGCCAAGCCCTCGACCCTCCGCTTGCCGATCAGCGCCGCTGGTCGGTCCAACGAGTTCAGGGCGGCAGGAGTTCGAGCGACGCCCGCTTCCAGCAAATCTTCGCAGAGGAGCCGGCGCTGACGGTGGACTGGTGCCGCTTGCAGTGGCCGACTGCAATTCAAGCGCCGACCGGCGTGACAACGGACGGCCTTTCGTACGTGTCCACGATCCGCGACAGGGCGTCGATCACGAGCTGGTACGGTCCGTCCGCGTCGGCGCGCATATGGAGGGGCACATCCCTCGGTGAGGCCACCAGCTGGCCGTTCGATTCGTAGGCCATCCGATCGAAAGTTCGCGCGGCCCGGATGATGTGCACCCCCGAGGGGGATCTCGTGCGGGTTACGCTGTTGCGATACCAGGTTGTAAACGCCGTCGTCCTGGTTGACCAGGAGCGGAAGCGCCCCCTGCAGGACCTCTCCGAGCGAGTGAACCAGGTCGGTCCCCATGAAGGTGCGCCGATTGTGCGCGGATTCACTCTCCACCGAGCTGACGGCGCGGGATATCACTTGGGTACTGATCTCGAGGTTGCCCAGATCGTGCAGCAGAGCCGCGACGCGGATGTCGTCCACGTCCCGAGCCGGCAGCCGCAGCTCCTCGGCAATTCGCTGGCTGAGACAGGCCACCCGTCGGGTGCGCGAGTCTCTCTTCGGGTCGAAACCTTGCAGATAACGGGACAGAACTTCGGCGATGCCCACGTAGGCCCGGTGGAGCTCCATCACGGTTGCAGCGCGCTCGTCGCAGAGGGTGCCGACAACAATGGCCGCCAGGCCGAGGATCGCCGACCAGAGCGTCAGCGCCAGCGCAACTCCCACAGCCGAGTCCAGCGCAACGAAGTGGGTCGGGAACACGAGCGTTGCTATCGTGACGAGCAGGGCGGAAAACAGAGCCAGCACTCCGGCGCAGAATCGGCCCAGGAAGTATCCGCTGACGATGACCGGAAGATAGAAGAGGTTGAGCGCCAGCAGACGGTGCTCGCACATGATCACAAACAACATCGTCATGCCCAGAACGATGTTGATCAGCATGAACTCTAGAAGAAGTTTGGAACGTCGATCGGTCGTGATCATGGTACTTCTCCTTGGGTGGTCGAAGTGACGGTTTCCAGCTCACCGCTGCTGAATCGCTCCAGGACGGTGTAGGAACCGCAGATGTCGGCCGGGCGGGATGTCACGAATTCAGCGTCGCCGGGTTCCGCCGCGCCTGCTTGCGGAACCTCCAAGAGGGTTGACACTGGCTCCGCGTGGCGCGTCGCGATGCTGGCGAAATCCCGCTCGATGGTCAGGAAAACCTCGACCAGATCCGGATCGAACTGGTGGCCGGCCAACTCTCGAATCTGTGCCGCGCACTCCTCAGGGGTAAAACTGGGCTTGTAGGACCGTTTCGAGGCGAGTGCGTCGTAGACGTCGACCAGGGCGACGATCCTGGCGGCGAGGGGGATCTGCGCGCCCTGGAGGCCGTTCGGATAGCCGGAGCCATCCCAGTGTTCATGATGTCCCTCGGCGATGTCGCGCGCCATTTGCAGCAGGGGCGAGTTGCCCACCCGGCGGGCAAGATCGGCCAGGCAGGCGCCGGCGATGGCGGTGTGCTGCTTCATGCACTGGTATTCCTCGGGGGTGAGCGGACCGGTCTTTTCCAAAATGCGGTCGGGAATGCCAACCTTGCCGATGTCGTGGAGGGCGGCGGTCAGGTGAATCAGCCTGACGAATTCCGCGGAGATCGCGTGGGCGTATTTCGGGTGGCGTTGAGCGGCTTCGGCCAGGAGGCGGCTGTAGACGGTGATGCGTTCCAGGTGCTGCCCGGTCTCGGGATCGCGCGAGTCAGCCAGCTTGGCCAAGGCGAAGATCATGGCGTCCTGGGCGCGCGCCAACTGATGAACCTGGCGCAAATGGTCGTTGGAGGACCGGTCGCTTGTCGAACGGATCCGCTCACGAAAGCGTGCCATGACCAGGTAAACGATGAGTGTCTCCAGCAGGACAATCCACGCCAGGGTCAGTAAGCCGAGCGAAAAAAACTGTGCCCCGGCGATTCCCGGAAGCGACGCACGGGCGTGTTCGAGAGCCTCGGTCGCGACCATCGTCGATTGGGTCTCGGACCATTGCCGAATGTCGCGCAGGGCCAGCACGGCGAACAGCCAAAGCCCGACGCCCACGCAGCACGCGTGGCCCACAATGACGATTCCAAACTCGCGTCAGTGGCGTGCAGTGCGTATCATGTATCCACCCGAAAAGGACCCCCCTTAACGGAGTATCGTCAGAATCGTTACGACAATCGGTTACGAGACAATGACTACAATAACCGGCGCGAGGAATGCAGTTTACCGGACGTTGTTCGTACCCCCCACGCGCGACATTAGAAGACCAAGGATATCCCCTAATGGTCCGCTATCAGGAGTACGTCCATAACGAGTCATCCCGGCCGAGAGAGGCCTCCGCGGCGTCACGACGAGCGCCTGACCGGAGCGAGGAACGTGGGGCGTGGTCATGAAGAGGCGCGGGCGAAGGCCGGGAACCGGACCGCCGAATCGTGCGGCTGCCAGCAGGCCGATCCGCAGGTCCGACACGTCAGGCGGCTGCCGATCCAGCCGCGTGGAAGTCGGCTTGAGGACTTCGCGCAGGCGCATCCACCGAACAAGCGCTATTGACCACTGAAAAAACGCGATTCACTCCCCAGCGTTTCGCGCAGTCGATCCAACGCGCGCGAACGAAGCATATACACCGCTCCGACAGTACGGTTCATCTGCTTCGCGACTTCCTCGGCGGATTGACATTGCAGGTCGTACAGCGATAGCACTTGGAAATAGTCCGCCGGAAGTTGACGAATCGCGCTGCGGACCGCGTTGTGGATTTCGTGCGTCGCAACGTGCTGATTCGGCGTGTCGCTGGTTGCCACGAGCAGCTCCCACATTGCCACGGAGGATTCCGTTGCGTCGGCATGCACGACTCGCTTCTCCGGGGGCATCCGTTTCGCGCGTTCCAGCGCTTTGACGGCGTCGTTCAGGTTATTCTGCGCAATCTTCGACAGCCACGCCCTGAACGACCCGCTGCCGCGGTCATCGAATTGATTGATCCGCAGGAACGCCTCCAAATAAGTTCCTTGCAGCACGTCATCGATCTCGAGCGCAGATCGCCACCGTGCGGCGATCTTGCCCGCGAACTCAATGCGCAAGCTCGGACCGTGCGCTTCCAGCAAGGCGGTCAGCGCATCGCGATCCCCCGCAACCGCCTGAGCCGTCAGTTGGCGTTCGAGTTGCTCATCCACATTCCGACTCCGTGCCCACAGCAGATAAGTGACAATTGTATCTCCTCCCCGGCAATTCACGAAAATCGCGAATCAGCGACACGCCTTAAAGGAATTCGCGTGAGTCGCGGCGACGTTATGTCGCTTACAAGGGTAGGGCCGGAGATCTTGCGCCCTGTACCCGAGCAGGCCGCGAATCCCGAGTGGCATGAGCGTCTGGCATGCAACTTCGGGGAAACCCGATCGGATTCGGCGGGGATCGGAGCGCACATCTTCTGAAAACAGACCTTCATAGGGAGCAAATCATGATCAGCACGAGAATGATTCGAGTGGGGATAGTCTGCATTACCGTCGGACTCTGCAGTACGGCGTTTGGCGCATCGATAATATGGATCGACACCGAATTCTCTGACCCCGACTGGCAGCATTCGGTATTGTATTCCCTGCCGAGTGCCGCGATGAGCTTTGTGGGCCAGGTCACGAGTGGGGGAAACCCCGGTGCGCATCAGGAAGGCGAACAACTGGTGTTCAATCCGGGGGCCGCGATTCTTACCGGACATCTCTGCTCGGGTTGCGGGACATTCGATCCCGCGGTCAGCGGGGCCGTCGCCAATATCACTGTGCGCTTTGACTACCAGGATCTCTCGTTGGGCGTTCCCGGCGCCGTGCCCGAACAGGGGGTATATCTGCGCCAGGGGAGTACCAACTTCATTCGTCGCATTGACCCCGTCGCCATCCACAACGCCTGGGATCAAGTCTCCGCCGTACTGCTGACCGCTTCGGACCCCGGTTGGCAGATCGCCCTGCCCGGGGCGCTGGTTCCGGGCACGCCCGATTTCAGCAGCAACGGTCAGCCGATCCAATTGGGTTATTATGCATTTGTCGAGGCAACTGGTGATGGAGGGCTGCATCTCTGGGGCGTCGACAACTTCGAGGTGACGATTAACTACGATTGCGCGAGCGAGGTCTGCAACGGGATCGACGACGACTGCGACGGGCAGGTGGACGAGGGCTTCGGTACCATCGGTCTGCTGGATTCCGGCTCGGTCGGTTTTCTTCCGGTAGGTTCGACGTGCTATGACGGTGAAGGCGCGTGCTTCGCGCCCGGACGAGTCATTTGCACGTCCAACGGGCTCGACGCGTACTGTTCGGCGCGCCTCCCAACGCCGGGAGTCGAGGGGCCCTACGGCGACCCGACCTGCTGCAATTTCGAGGACGACGACTGTGACGGTCTGCAAGACGGAGAAGATCCGGATTGCACCGGCGCCGAACGCTGCGATTTCTGCGACAACGACAACGACGGCCTGGTCGACGAAGATTTTCCCAACCTGGGCGATGTGTGCACCGTCGGCGTGGGGCTGTGTAAGAACACGGGTGTCATAATCTGTACTGACGACGGCTCCGGAACGGAGTGCACGGCGCAGCCCTATCCGCCGCGAACCGAGGGCCCGCCACAAACCCATCGGTGCCAGGACGGACTGGACAACGACTGTGACGGACTCATCGACCTGGATGACCCCGACTGCCTCGAACCGGAAGTGTGCGACGGAATCGACAACGATGGCGACGGCGAAATCGACGAGGACTTCCCCACATTGGGGGACATGTGTCAGGTCGGTAGCGGGCAATGCGCCGCGTCGGGAATCATCGTCTGTACCGCCGACGGTTCCGGGGTGATGTGCAGCGCATCGCCGGGCAAGGGCAGCCCGGAGGGACCCGTGGGGTGTGATTGTGCGGATGGCATCGACAATGACTGTGACGGCTTGATCGACCTCGACGACCCGGATTGTGGCGGTTCGCAGCTTAGCGTGCGGTGCGCGCTTGAACCCACGTGTGGACCGCTGGGCGACGACTGCCGAAGCTGGCACACGGTGGATTTCGACGCGATCAACGGGAGCGGCGGAGAAATTGTTGAGGCCGAGTTGCTCGGTCTCAACACGAACGGTGATGTGATCGCCTCCATCGCCGTGGCGGATGGCGACACCGTTCGACTGGCCAGCCGCGTCAACCCCGCCGATTTCGTCGCGACCACGACGCAGGTGACAATGGATAACACGTTTTTCGCTGGTTGGCCAGGATGTGAAACGGGTCCGGGCAACGGTCCGCTCGCTGCCGGGTGCGGTCCATTCGACAGCGATTGCGATAACGATATCGACCTGCGCGACTTCGCCTCCGTGCAAGTGAACTTCGGCCAGACCATCGCGTATCACGAACTCGCCGCCCCAACTCCTTTGCTTGTCGTGCAGGGTGACGACGGATTGCAGCGCGCTCAAGCGTTTTGCTCCAACGTACCCTTTGCCGGCATGGTCGAGCCGGATGATACCGTCGTCGTCAGTAACGAAGGTGAGAATATCTCACGCGTCGTCGCGGCACTGCCCGAGATCGACCCCGCGTCCCTGTTCCTCAAGATCGACGGCGTGGACATCTTCAACGCGCTCGGGATCGATCCGGCCGCCGACTTTCCCGGCGGACCCTTCGGCGGCACCGTGCAGCTGGGGACCAGTTGCTCGGCAAAGATCTGTGACCTGCGCGTGCAAATGGCGCCGGTGGGGACGCTCTCACCCAATACGCTGTCGATGTATGTCGAGGACCTTTGCTGCGGTGGGCATATCGCCGTACTCACGGGCAGCAAGCGGCCCGGGGCGTTCCCGGACGACCCCGACCCCAGATGCAACGTGGACGACTTGCGTGAAGGCGGCGTTGCCCAGGTCTTCGAGGTGACGATCTTCTCTCCGACCGAGGGGGAGATTACGGCGGGAGGACCGACACTCGTCACCGGAGAGGTATGTCACGGGCGCGAACTCGACTGTCGCTTCGATACGATCTGCCCCCCCGAGGTCAAACTGAACGGCGCGTATCGACCGCTCGCCGGCCCCATCGTTACCCCGGGCGACGGCGAGAACTCCGCGGATACGTTCCGCTATACATTTACCGAAACGATGAACCAGACGGACCTGGTGCAGGAGGTGATTCTCGGTAACGGGGTTCAGGGGACGCTTGATCCTGGCGCCAATCGCCTCATCGCGGAAGCGAACGATCCCGTGGGCAATGCGGCCTTTGACAACGTGCTCTTCGCGGTCGGTCCGGTTCAGCCGCCGGGATTCCGCGGGGCCACGGGCGTCGATAAGGGGCTGAATCTGGCGCTGGATACGCCCGGCACGCAGCAGATTATCGAATCGCTGCTCAAGGAGATGCTGGATCCCCTGATCGGACAAGTGCAAAAGTGGCTCAACGAACTCGACGGCCAGACATTCGAAATAGACGTTCCGGGAACCAGTTGCGACCCGGACATCACTGTCGATCTCGACAAGAGCACGATCGTCAATCTCGACCCCGACAGTTTTAATTACGTCATTACCCCATCAGCCAATCAGATCGACATCACGATCACGTCTCCAGAGGCGTCGGCCAGCGCCCTCGCCAAGGGCGGTTGCCGGATTGAAGTTTGCAGTTCGGTATTTCCCAGTCTGTGCTGGTGCCTGGTCAAATTCGTGATCTCCGTGACCGCCACCGTTTCAATCGACGGAATTTCCGTGGACATGACCGTCACCGAGGACGATCTGCTCAATATGGCGAACATCCAACCTACGCTGAATTTCGACTCGAGCAACGTGAACATCACCATTGTCGGCGCCGACATTGATGCGGGTTGCGTGGGAGGGTTCGTCATCAAGCTGTTCCAATTGGAAGATGACATTGAGGCGATTCTCGTCGCGCTCGCGCAGTACTACATTGACAACGAATTCGACGTGAACACGTTGCTTGACTTTGTTGACCTGCCGGCGCTGGAAATGGATCTGCTTAACCTCAGTGACGTCCCCCTCCACGACGCCATGCTCGAGCTCGGTTTCGAGAAGACGGACGCGCAGATCACCGCGAGTGGCGTGGCGCTCGCGTACCAGACGACCTTTACGCCGACGATGACCGATTCGGAAGTGGCCATTACGCCCGGCATCCCGCTGACCGACGCACCACTGCCTCAGCCCTTCATCCCCTTTGCGGACGAGATCGCGGTCGCCATATCGGATGACGCCGTCAATCTGCTGCTCAATGCGCTGACCCGCACCGGCGCTTTAATCACGCAGTATGAAGACGACTCCAAGACCGTCAATGATCTTCTGCCGGCGGACTGCGATTCCCTGCTGCCGGAAGTCGATCAGCAGGGTGCCTGCGTCGGGCTTCGCGGCGGTGACTGCACCGCACTTCTGCCCGATGCGGAAGATACGTGCGAGAATATCCAGAATCTCGCCGCGCTCATGGGGATCGACAAGGACACGCAGTTGCTGCTGCACGGGCGCATCGATGTCGCACCCAAACTGCTCCTGTTCGACGACCCCTTGACACCGTCGACGGTGGAGTCAGCGCTGCGGCTGTCGCAACTTTCGGTGGGCATCATTGCCGACCGCGACGGGGACGGCATATTCAGCATGCCCTACGACACGGTTCCGGCTTGCTCGCCGTTCAATCCCGCAACCGTGAAGGAGTGTGCGCTTTGGGAGGCATGTCTGGATATCGATTTCTTCACCGATATCACGCTCACGATGGATGGTGACGTGCCGGTCATCAACACAACGGTGACGAATTCGGTACCGAGCACCGGCACCATGTGCAGCGGGGGAATGGGCACACCGGGCAACCCGTTCGATCCCATCGCTCAGAGCCTGGTGGTCGACTTGCTAACCGACCTGGTGACCAACAACACCCCGCCGCTGCGTATCGAGGGGCTGGATTTCGGCGGGACCATCAGCCTGCAAAATCCCAAGCTCATCGTCATCGAGAATGACGGGGATACCGACTTCGACGACTACTTGGCGATTACGGCTGATCCCCAGTAGCCCAGTCGGTATCCGAAGAACGGTGAGTGCCCGGCCATTCGAAGGCCGCAATCAAGAGCCCTCCTCCTCCCCGGGGGAGGGCTTTTTGTAGGCGCGTCAGGCACGACGAACAGCGTCATGATGCTGTTGACGGCGAAGCCCCCGGGGCGAGTTGGTCGGTATCGAAAACCTGATGGCGCGTCTGCGGAGCGCATAGCGGCACCGTCGAGGCGCTGTTTGGCCGGAGGCCGACGGTAAGGTGCACCGTGGTCCCGGCCGCTACGACCTTATCAGTCGTGTTACTCGCCTGCAAAGTACGCCCGTGGTTTTGGTGGTTCTATGCACTGGCCCTCTGGAAAGCACGGAGGGCGACTCCTGATTTGGGAACTCGGGCAGGTAGAGTGCAGGTACACGCCACTGATATCACCGATAGAACTCTCGTTCGCGCCTTCGAGAACTGAACAGCGTAATGGGAGCACCGCCATGTTTAAGGCCTGCGCCATCTGCATCTATACAGGCCCTGCGGTCGATCCGCCGCTCGAGCTCTTCCGCGGCCTCCGGGAGTTCGGTAATCAGTACCACGCCAGCACGTGGCAGGAGCTCGAAGGCTGGCTGCACGGAAGGAAAAGCGGTCTTGTCGTCGCGGATCTGGATGCGCCGGATATCTTTGAAGTGCTTCAACGTATCTGCAAGAAGGTTCCGGCATGCAAGATCATTGGATTCGGCAACCCGGCGGATCCCCGGATGATCATACAAGCCAATCGCCTGGGCTGCAGCCAGTTCGTGGCGAAGCCCGTTGATATGCGTGAATTGCACACCGTGGTCGAACAGGTGCTCGAACTCCTGCCGGCATCGCTATCTTTGTAGGACGCCGATTGTGCGCAAATTCAGGCATCTATGCATTTACAATTCCGTTGCGGGGAACCCGGTGGCCGAGTCGTTCCGGAGCCTTCGCGGGTGCACTGTTCTGGGAGAGGTGAGGACGTGGAAAGAACTCGAGTTCTGGCTGCGCGAGGGAAGCGTCGATCTCGTTGTGGTTGATCTGGAAGACCCAGAGAGCCTTGAGATCCTGGAGCAGGTATGCAATCGTTACTCGTCGTGCAAGGTGGTCGGAATCGGAAGACCGGCCGATTCGCGCAGGTTGATCCAGGCGAATCGGCTGGGGTGCAACGAGTTCGTGACGAAGCCCATCAGGACGGAGGACCTGCAGGAGGCTGTCGAGCGAATTCTCGGTCCCCAGACGACCGTGCCGGTCGCGCACAAGAAAATCTGTATCGTCGGGGCATCAGGCGGAGTCGGGACGACGACCATCGCTTGCAACCTGAGCATCGAACTGGCCAACCTGACGCATTGCCGGTGCGGACTGATCGACATGAATCTGGAGCTGGGCGACATCGGCTCTGTCCTGAACTTGACGCCGGAATACTCGTTGGCCGACGTTTGCTCCCTGGAAAAAAACAGCGATCATCGCCTCTTGGAGAAGGCGTTTCAGCCACTGCCCTATAACGTCTTCGTGCTGCACGCGCCCAGCGACACGAAATCGCTGGATTCGATCACACCGGAAGGCATCAAGACGGTCTTGGCGCTGGCGCGCGAGACGTTCCCATTCATTGTCATCGACCTTCCCCGTACATTCGACCCGTTGGTCGCGGCCGCCGCAGAAGGTGCGGATCACTTCCTGATCGTAACCGAGCTGGCCGTCGCCGGGATTCACAACGCCGCACGCATACAAGTGCAGTTCAGCCAAATGGGGGTGTCGAAGAAGTCAATCGGCGTAGTGGTCAATCGCAACCGCTCCAGGCATGGGTCGGTCGACCGCAGGATCGTCAAGGAGCACTTCGGTGATGCTCTTTTCGGGGTTGTTCCGAACGATTATGCGCGAGCCAAGATGGCGCTTGACCTGGGAGAACCGCTCGGGGCTGACAAGCGCAGCAGCCCGATACGTGTTGCGCTTCGCGAGATGGCCGCCAAGATCGCCGCGGATCAGTTCGCAGAGGAAGTGGCGCACTCGCGTGCCGAAGATCGGGGCAACAGAAAACCGGCACGCGACTCCGACAGCGGAGCTTCAGCGGCGGACGCGGATTCCCACGGTTTCGCTGGGCAGTTTGTCAGTGCGGCCCGGAGGCTCACCAGTTGGCCGGGGAAGCGACAATGCAACTCTGCTGGCGGCAAAGAAAACTACGCCGAGCTGAACGACCGTCACATCATGGCAGAGGCTCGATTGCGGGAGCTTCAGGAACGGATCGGCGCATTATCGAGCGAGTCTGCGGAGCGGTCCGGCCAGATCGAGCGCCTGGGAGGCGAACTGGAGGCGGCGCATCGTGAGCTGGCGGAGCGGCAGCAGAGCTGCTGCGATCTGGATAGCCAGCTTGCAGCGCTGACCGCTGACCGGGACGCAGCGTTAAATGAGCGGGTCCGCAGCCAGGCGGAGTTGCAGTCGATCCAGGCGAAGTTGCAGCACTTGAATGACCAGAAGGAGGAGTGGCGCCGGGAACGGGAGGCCCAGCAGGAGCACATCGGCATCGTTCAGGAGCAGCGTGATGCAGTGCAGCGCGACCTCGACAGGAGCGCGGCCCACAATGCTTCTCTCGAAGAGCGACTGCAGGAGAGTGCAACGCGGATCAGCGAACTGCAGAATCAGATCGGCACGTTGTCGGGCGAGTCAGCGGAGCGGGCCGGTCAGATCGAGCGTTTTGGAGGAGAGCTCGAGGCGGCGCATCGTGATCTGGCGGAGCGGCAGCAGAGCTGCTGCGATCTGGAGGGCCAGCTTGCAGCGCTGACCGCTGACCGGGACACAGCGTTGAGCGAGCAGCTCCGCAGCGAGGCGGAACTACACACGGCGCTGGAGCAGGTGCAGCGGCTGCAGCATGGGCTGAACACGCAGTCGCAGAACAACCGGTCACTTGACGAGCAGTTGCAGGAGAAGGCGGCCCGGATCGGCGAGTTGGAGGGACGGATCGAGGCATTGTCGCGCGAGTCGGGGGAGCGGGCCGGCCAGATCGAGCGCTTGGGAGGCCAACTGGAGGCGGCGCATCGTGAGTTGGCGGAGCGGCAGCGGAGCTGCTGCGATCTGGAGAACCAGCTTGCAGCGCTGACCGCTGACCGCGACGCAGCGTTGAGCGAGCAGCTCCGCAGCGAGGCGGAACTGCAGACGGCGCTGGAGCAGGTGCAGCAACTGCAAGATCAGGAGACCCGGCGAAAACAGATCGACGCCTTGCGCTCTGAGCTGCACAGTAGCCTGACTAACGATGCGATTCTCCAAGAGCGGTTACAGCAAACGCAATCCCGCGTGATCGAAGTGGGTCAAGAATTCGCTCAAGTCGGCAAGCAGCCTCCTCAGTCCAATGCGGAGACGGGCGCCGTTCTAGTGCCTGCCGACCGACGCGTTGGTCGAAAACGCCTTGCGACGGTGCGGTACCTTCAACATTTTGCCGTCGTTAAGGCCGGAATGCTCGCCGCCATGCTCCGCGGACGTTTCCGCCTGCTCATTCGGTCATCCTCATCGCTCAGGCGCCACTTTCACAGGATTCGGCAGGCGGCAGGAGCGCGTCTTCCGTCGCTACGTCGCGACCATGGTCGATCCGAGGTGATGGAAGCCCGGCCCGCGACTCAATCTTCGGTGACTCAGGCGCAGCCCCTCGGTGGCTTTCGTCGGTACCAACGCACATACCGGAGGCTGGTCACGGATTCGCCCCTGATTCACCGCCGCGCATGGGCGTCGGTCGCGGCATTCCCGATCAACGGGTCCCGACGTCTGCTCGCGCTGGTACGCGCTGGCCGCCGGCTGGTGCAGCGGCTTCCCCTCCTGTTGTGCGATGTGAAGGCCTTCTTTGCGCCACTCAATCCTCCTGAAAACGACGGCGAGAAAACTGGCCGTGAGCCCGGGGAACTGCAGGGCCAAAGCGAGGCGTTAATGCGCGAAGTGGAGCATCTCGCCCGGCAGATCGCGGAACTGACCCTCTGTCCGGAGGATTCTCGCCAGGAATTGGTGGATAAGCAGCAGCACTGTCGCGACCTGCAGGCGCGGCTCGCCTCGGTGAACCCCAACCGCAATGCAGGAGTGAACGAGCCGCTCGATACCTCCGAGGCAATACAGGCCATCCGGGCGCAGATCCAGGAGATCCAGAGCGAGATTCTTGAAGCGCAGAAGCAGGACGCACGCGGCAAGATCGACTCGCGGTCCCCGGACAGGCAGCAACAGCATGCTGAGAATGCCGCCCGATAGATCTTAGAAGCAGGCAACGGCTCACAGCACCCGAAACATGCTGCAATATCAAGGTAGGAGCCGACGGCATTGGACGCCTCTCGGTCGCCCGCGAACACCGCCCGCCACTTAGCGCATCTGCGGCGCAGTGGGCTCATGACCCGGACACCGATTCGCATCCGCCAACTCGCTGGCCCTGGCCCAGACCTCTAATTCGGTGTCCAACCGTTTCCCTGAACCGGGGAAAGAACGAGGGCACACGCAACTCCGTCCACTCGGCAGGACAGCTCAAGAACTTCGAGAAGCCGGGTTAACGCTCATAAGCCGGCTGCGGCGATCGAAACGGCGCTGCAAACCGGTAATGTCCGGACGCCACTCGCAGATGACGCGAGTTCACGACCTCGACGCACGCCGCTTCACCCAACGGCTGGCCCGACTCCCGGGCGCCGGACAAATCGCACCTCTCGGGCAAGAAAACCTCTCCCGTCACGCCGACGGGAAGTTCGATCTCGAGGTCGAACGTGCCGTCCCGAACCGCCCAGTCACTCACGATCGGTCCCCGGATCGAGTCGTAACGCGCCCGGACCCAGGATACGCCATCTACCGGTTCCGGCCGGAAGACGACCTTGTCAAATCCGACGGCATGACGATCCGGCGCGATGCCGGCAAGTCCGCGATAAAACCAGGTGTCGACCGAACCGAACATCGGGTGATTGTGGCTGTAGACGTCGTCGGAGAATGCCCAGTGCTCCCACAGTGTAGTCGCCCCACGTTCGAGCATGAATCCCCATCCGGGAAATCGTGTGTCGGTGACGATCCTGCAGGCCAGGTCGTTTCGCCCCATCCTGGTCAGCACTGCCAGCACGTAGTTCGTACCGAAGATGCCGGTAGACAGCTTCCAATCCCGCAGTTGAAGCTGACTCAGCAATCGCTTGAACACGGCCGGTCGGTAACGCGCCGGCAGCAGGTCGTGGTAGAGCGCCGTGGCTTGCGCGGCTTGGCCCCCGTTTTCCACGATGCCGACTTTCCCATCACACAGCTCGTCAACGAAGGCCTTTTGGATGTCGGTCGCAAGAGCCGCATAGCGCCGTGCGTCGTCGTCGCGACCGAGGATCGTGGCAAGCTCGGAAACAAGCCGGGCTCCCTCGAAGAAAAAGCCGGTGCTTGTGGTCCTGATCGGCTTGGCTTCCAGACTCTCGTGATCGGAGAGACCGCGATTGACAATCAGACCGTCGGTGTTTGCTCGTACAAACTCGATCCAGCGTCGCGCCGTCTCGTACTGTTCCTCGAGAATACGTCGGTCGCCGTAATGGCGGAAGACCTCTCTGAGCAACCGGGGGTGCACGATCTGCCATCCGATCGGTCCGGAGTCGTTGGTAAGTCCCGCCGAACCGACGCCGACGCACGGAGCAGTCGTCGTCAAACCGCCGTCGGGTCGAGCCGCGTCAGCAAAGTCGGTGATCACTTTGGGGTAGAAGCTCGACATGTCGAAGTCCATCAGGAACGCCTCGCAGGTGGCCACGATGTCGCCGCCGTAGCCGAAGCGCTCGCGATGCGGACAGTCCGACTGCACGCCGAAAAGATTGCTGCGAAACGTCTGTCGGACCATTGTGTGGATGCGATTGAGCTCGTCACTGGAACACTCGAACGACCCCACTGGGTCGATGTCGCAGCCGAGCACCGACCCTTCGACAGCGTCCATCGCAGGAACACCCGGATAGCCTGTCACCTCAACATAGCGGAAACCGTGAAACGTGAACCGTGGGGTATACATTTCCACGTCGCCGCCGCGCAGGATGTACGTGTCCGCCTGCTCGGCCACGGCCGGAGCTCCCGGGCCGGCTTTGCCCGGCGACTTGATCTGACCGCACACGCTCGTCATGACGTTGAGTGTGCCGTCCGGATTCTTCAGTTCGCCGAACCGCAGCCGCACGGAAGCCCCCCTGGGACCTTGGATCTTCAAGCGAACCCAGCCGGCGAAGTTCTGACCGAAGTCGAACAGGTAGACGCCCGGTTGCGGTTCGCTGCGTGAGGCAGGAAGGAGTGTTCCAAGAACGCGGATCGGCTGCACCGGCCGGCATTGCAATCCGCCGGATACTCCGTCGGCCTGCGACACGGGTCGCCACGCTGAGTCGTCGTAACCCGGCTGGTTCCAACCGGGTGATTCCAGACGTGCATCGTATTTCTCACCGAGATAGATGTTGTTCCGCAGTATCGGGCTGCCTGTCGTCTTCCATTGCTCGTCACTGGCGATGATTTGACGTGAACCATCCTCGAGCTCGATCTCCAGCTGCGCAAGCAGCATGGGGCGCCCGACCGTCAGATGCTCCCGCAGATTCAGGTAACCCCACATCCGCATGGGCAAGGGGTTGAACCAGCCGTTTCCGAGGGTAACGCCCAATACGTTCTCCCCATCGTGAATCAGGTCTGTCACATCGTACGTGGCGTAAAAAACGCGCTTGGAGAAGTTTGTCCAGAGCGGATCCAGCACCGCGTCGCCGACGCGCGTCCCGTTTATCCAGCTCTCGTAGAGGCCGAGTCCGGTGATGTAGAGCCGCGCGCTGCGCACCTGACCTGCGATCTGGAACGCACGGCGCATAAACGGCGCAGGGTCGTCCTCGTAGTAGTCCTGGTCATGCGCGGGCGGCTCGCATCCATCGTCTATCCACCGGGCGATCCAGTCAGTCGATCGAAGCAGGCCCATCTCCCATTCTGCCGAGGGGCTCCAGGAAGACCGCCGCCCTTCTTCATCCCAGACGCGAACGGTCCAGTAGCAGTGCCGGCGCGATGCCAACGGCTTGCCCCCATACACAACATGTAAAGACTGTTGAGATTCGACCTTGCCGGAGTCCCAGAGGTTGGCCTGTCCGACGTGAAGCCTGTCCGGGTCGTCGGCGACAAGAATGTGATATGCGGATTGCCGCCGGCCGCGCACGCGCGCCTGGAGTTGCCAGGACAGTCTCGGACGTGTTTGGTCGATCCCCAGTGG
Source organism: Phycisphaerae bacterium (assembly GCA_040235375.1). Taxonomy (GTDB): domain Bacteria; phylum Planctomycetota; class Phycisphaerae; order UBA1845; family UBA1845; genus JBECKQ01. The sequence goes on from JBECKQ010000467.1 coordinate 34,178, forward strand.
GTTCTCTCTGTATTCGCAACGTAGACGGTACACGACCATATCGCTCTTGACTTCGCGACTTCGCGCGAACGAAGGCCGTTGGTGAACGCCTGCGGGATCGGGCGATTCGGCAAGGCGACGACCTTTGGCTACTGCCGCGGAGTCGAGCGTGCTGGGCGCCGTGCTGCATCCGGTGTAAGGAAGCACGAGCGTCGCGATCAGAGTGATGATGGCCCTGAGCATCCTCAGCCTCCGCTGGGGCAGCGGTTGTCGCAGTTGTTGTTGGGCCGAAGGCACAGGGCCTGGCGATACCGTCGGCGAAAAGGTACTGGACGCTCGGCGATCAGCGACACGCGACCTGATCATTATACTATGTTACCGGCAAGCCCAGACGTACCATCACGGCCATACAGATACGACAGGGGCTACACAGTGTAGCTCGAGGACGCGGTTTTTCCGCCGTGTCCGGTCCAGTCGGTGTGGTAAAACTCGCCTCGGGGCCGGTCGACTCGTTCGTAAGTGTGAGCGCCGAAGTAGTCCCGCTGGGCCTGCAGGAGGTTGGCCGGAAGCCGAGCACAGCGATAGCCGTCGTAATAAGCGAGGGCGGAACTCATGGCCGGCAAGGGGACACCCAGGCTGACGCCCGCCGCCACGACGCGCCGCCACGACGCTTGAGACCGGTGCATCACGTCCGTGAAGAACGGACCGAGCAGCAAGTGCGCCAGATCGGGCGCCCGGTCAAATGCTTCCTTTATGCGGTTCAGAAACGCGGATCGAATGATGCATCCGCCGCGCCACATCAGGGCGATCGCGCCGTAGTCCAGCGGCCAGCCATGTTCTTGGGCGACGGCCCGCATGAGCTGGTAGCCTTGGGCGTAGCTGGTGATCTTCGACGCGTATAGTGCCAGACGAATGTCGTCGACCGACAGTTCGCGAGCGCTGGAAAGAGAGTCCGGCGCATGCGTGAGCACGCCCGACGCCTTGACGCGCTCTTCCTTCAGCGCCGAAAGACAGCGAGCAAAAACCGCCTCGCCGATCAGGGTCAATGGCTGCCCCGTGTCCAGAGCCGCGGTAACCGTCCACTTGCCGGTGCCTTTCTGACCGGCGGCATCAAGGATAATGTCCAGCGTGGCCGTTCCATCCTCCTCCCGGTGCTGCAGAATCGAGCGTGTGATCTCGATCAGGTAGCTCTCCAGTTCGCCATGGTTCCATTCGTCGAATGCGTCGCGCATCTCGTCGACAGTCATACCCAGTCCGTCGCGCATCAATTGATACGCCTCGCAGATAAGCTGCATGTCGCCGTACTCGATGCCGTTGTGCACCATCTTCACGAAGTGACCGGCCCCTTCCGGTCCGACCCAATCGCAGCACGGCGTCCCATCATCCGTCCTTGCGGCAATAGCCTGGAAAATGGGCTTCAGTTCCCTCCATGCGGCCGGCGATCCGCCGGGCATGATCGATGGACCATGTAGCGCGCCCTCTTCGCCGCCGGAGACCCCCGTGCCGACGAACAGCAGACCGGCCTCCTCCAGTCGCCGGCAGCGCCGGGTCGAGTCCGGATAGTGGGAGTTGCCGCCGTCGATGATAATGTCCCCCGTCGTCAGGTGCGGCATTAACTGGCCGATGAGATCATCAACCGCCGCGCCCGCCTTGACCATGAGCATGATCTTTCGCGGACGCTTCAACCGATCGCACAGCACCGCGATGCTGTGCGCGCCGATGATGCTCTTGCCTTGCGCTCGGCCGGCCAGGAAGTCGTCCACCTTCGAAACGGTGCGGTTGAAAGCCGCCACCGTAAAGCCGTGACTCGCCATGTTGAGAATCAGGTTCTCACCCATCACGGCCAGGCCAATCACACCGATGTCCGCGCCGGTCATTGTGCTCTGGTCTCCCCATGTGCCCGATACGCTTGCGGTATGTACGACGCGCAGCGCCGTTCGACAAAGACCCTCTTCAGCCGCGCGAAACGGGGCAGCCCGTTCTCCAGCGGCGCCTCCGGCCACGCCTCCCCGATAAGCGGTCGGGCATACCGAACGAAGTCATCGGTCACATCATAGCCTTCGTCACCGATCCAGGCCTCTGGAAAAGCGCGTTCGGAATCTGCCACGGCTTCCAGAGGCACCTTGTCGTATACCGCCTGATATCGCTCTCCCGGCTCTCTGAGAATCGTGGCCATCCACCCACTCCCATCGTGGATGGCGATATCCACGCATTTGCAGCCGACCTCATACGCTTCCCGTTGATCCACCGTCGATGCATGGATTGCCGACGTGCGCTGGTCCGTACCGGGAATCTGGTAGCGTGCGTGTCCCCGAACGGGAAGCCCGCGCGCGTTCAAATGACGGGTCAGAATCTGCGCCACCGAAAGCTCCGTCGCGCCGAAGCAGGTATGCCCGAAAGCATCCTCGACGGCGCCCAGGTCGCCGACGTCCAAACCTTCGCTGACCACCGCAATGCAACGCCTGTGCTCGCGCAGGCATGTCGTGACCACATCGCCAATCTCGTCCAGACCCCAGCCGGCCTCCGGCACAAAGATCCGCAGCGGCATCTGCCGCCGCGGATCGGCCAGCCGGGCCGCGGCCGGTATGAACCCGATTCGCCGCCCCATGGCCTGAATCACCAACACCGGGTCGGCAGGGCGCGAGCCCGCGTTCTCCTCGTTGGCATTGACCACGGTCTGCGCGAGGTAACGCGCCGTGCTGCCGTAGCCTGGCGTGTGGTCGACGAGCTTGAATTCCGCATCCCCGACGTCATTGTCGATCGTCTTGGGACCGCCGACGGCAACAAGGTCGAGACCCCGTTCAGCGGCGAGGCGACTCACCCGCAGGGCCGTGTCCATCGAGTCATTGCCGCCGATGTAGAAGAAGTAGCCAACGTCGTGGGCTCTCAGAACTTCGATCACCCGGGCCAGATCCTCATCGCGGTCCTCCCCCAGCTTGTAACGACAAGTGCCAATCGCGCCCGCACCCGGAGTCACGGCCAGGAGGGCGATTTCCTGGTCGTCCTGCGCCGAGAGGTCGAGAAGCTCTTCCTGGAGAACGCCCTCGATTCCGTGCCACGCGGCGAGCAGTCCTCCGAAGACTGCTGGATACCCGCGGCAGCCCTCGATGATGCCGCGCAGCGTATTGTTGATCACCGCCGAAGGGCCGCCGGACTGTGCGATCAGCACGTTTCGCGACATGAGTCGTTACCTCTCGGCGCCCTCGGCGCTGCGTTCGAACCGCTCTCGCAGGGCCCAAAGTCCGAGGCCCGGATTGGCGACATAGTAGACCCGCTCGCCGCCGACCTCGTTCCAGCCCGGCCGGAGCGACCTGCATTCCGCCTTCGCTGCGTGGGAATCGGCGTAGGTGAAACCCACGTTCTCGATCTCGGTACGGCTGATACCGCCCGGCGCATAGATGATATCGAAACGGCCTTCCGATGATCCGTGAATCAGATGCGCGGCGGCTGCGAGATCGCGAGTGAGCTCGTCGTCCTCGCGAACCGCCGCCAGCACGTGCGACGTACCGCGATAACCGTGGCGGCGAATCAACCGGTCGATCCGCGCATCCTCTCCAAAGCTCTCCACGCCGGGCGCGACGATCAGCATCGTCCCGCCATCCGCCATGGCCATGCGCAGCCGATAGATGGCCTTGTTGCCCAGCCACGTCGAGCGGTACTCGGCGGGGTCGAGGTATACCACTGCCTTGCTGACCGGTTCCGACAGCAGCGTGACGTTGACTTCGCGACACAACGCGGCGCCGCGGTCAAAACACGCCGCATCATCGCCGGCGAACATTCCGCGGGTTACCAATCGGCCGGCGTCGTCGTGGCCGCGAACCGTCAAGATGTAACTGACCGGCAGTTGCCTGCCAAGCTGCTCACGCATGTAATCGAGCACGGTGCGCACCGGTGTCCGGGACCTTCCCATCGCCCGCTCCATGCCGCAGACGGCGCCGATGAAATGCGTCTTGTTGATCGCATCCTGTCCCCCTGCGCCGATAAACACGTTTTTCGCGTGGTTGGCAATGCCGGCAACCTCGTGGGGCAGGAGTTGGCCGATCGAAATGATCCGGTCCCATCCGCCCTCGACCAGCAACCGGTTGATCTCACAGGATATGGGAAACGCGACTGCCCCGCCGGTCAGTTCCGCAACCAGCGCCGCGGGCACTTCGCCCAGCGAGAAGAGATCGGCGCGCCAGTTGTGCACGCGAAAGACGTTCGCGGGAATACCGGGAAACATGCTCTCCAGTTGCTGCACCGTCATCGGCGCGTGGGTGCCCAGGGTGGGCATGATCTCGACCGCGGCCTGCCCGGACAACAGGTCGTAGAGGGCCGCGGTGATCTCCCCGGCCCCGGAGTGCACGCGGGTGTAGTCCGGCGGAAGCAGCAGCACACGCTTCAGCGGCGCAAGCTGTGCGAGCATTCCCTCGAGCAGCTCACGCATTCGCCCGGTCTCAACGCTGCCCGTCGGTGATCCTTCAGCGAAATACTCCACCGCTCGATGTCCTCACGGTCACGCCAGTCGCTGCCACGGCGGCACTTCCGGCAACAGTGCCTCGAACTCGGCGATGCGTTCATCCTCGTACGCGCCCGCGTACTTGCCTTCGAAAAAGAGCTCGAGCGCCTCCTCCAAAAGCTGCTGCCACGATTCCGCCTCTGCTCCGGGGCGAATCGGGTAGAAGCTCGCCCCGTTGGCTATTGCCGCCTCCAGATCGCCGGGCGCGTCACCGATCATCAAGACTCGACCGGCCGCATACTTGCCGGCTGCCGCAATGCGCAGGTGATCCTGCTTCGTCCCCATTTCCTGGCCGGCGATTACGGCGACGTGTCGAGCAAGGTCGTGCTCCTGCCATTCGCGCACCAGAGCCTCGTGCGGTGTGGCCGACACAACCACAAGATCGGCATCCCGGCATGCCCGCGTAAGGGTCGCTCGCACGTGCGGAAAAGGCGGAAGGTCAATAACCGTCTCCGCGACGGCGCGGTTGACACCCTCACTCCAGCCCAGAAGTAGCTCCAACTCGGCACGAGCCAGGCCGTTGGACCTCGCCGCAGCGGCAACGAGCGCCGGATTGCCTGGCTTCATTTCGGTGGCGAGCCAGGCGCGGGTGGCGGCAAGATCGGGCACCGCGAAGAATCGCTCGCGCACTTCGGTGCGCTGGGCGAGCAACTCGAGCGTGCGGAGCAACGCCGGGAAGCGATTGATGCCGCGCCACTTGGAGTAGAGATTGACGAACTCCGCGGCCTCCCGGGCATATTTCGATACCGGTTGCAGGTGGAAGTGTCGGATCGTGGTCGGTATGAAGCACTCCTTGTGCTTGATCTCCATCGTGTCGAACGCGCAGCCGTCGGAGTCGATACCGATGATGAAATCGTGCTGCTTTGTGAACTGCTCCAGCGTGTCCGCATAGGTGTCATTCATGGTCTTGCAGCCCGGTGAATCCGGCTGGTTCGAGCGGCGCCCGATCGTCGGCCCGCCAGCAACTTCTCATCAGCGAGTGCCCCCAAGCGGGCCAGCCGTTGCGGGCAAGGTACTTCATTCTCGGGTCCGGTGAGCAACGGGCGAAGGCCCTCCATCGGTCAGACTCCGCTGAAAGCAGAGAAGCCACCGTCGACGGGCAACACGATGCCGGTGACAAAGGCGGCCGCATCGGAGCACAACCAGAGCGTCGCTCCCGCGAGGTCCTCCGGAGCACCGAGACGACCCATGGGGGTGTGCTCAATGATCTTGCGCCCGCGTCCGGTCAATCCGCCGGACGCCTCTTCGGTGAGCAGGAATCGGTTCTGCTCAGTGAGAAAGAAACCCGGGGCGAGGGCATTCACGCGTATCGCCGGGTTGTATTCCTGGGCCATATGCACGGCGAGCCACTGGGTGAAGTTGCTCACCGCGGCCTTGGCCGCCGAATAGCCGGGAATGCGAGTCAGAGGACGCAGGGCATTCATGGACGAGATATTCAGGATCACGCCGCCGCGGGGATTGTCCTTCATGGACCGGCCGAACACCTGTGAAGGGAGAATCGCACCGGCGAACAGGTTGAGCGCTACGACCCGTTCCATCGCCTCCAGCGGCAGATCAAAGAAACCGGCCTCCGCCGACGTGGTCGCCGTCGCCACGTTGCCACCGGCGGCGTTGATCAGAATATCCACTCGGCCGATGCGTTCAGCCGCGGCAAGCAGAGAGTCTCGCCGCAGGGCGTCGGCCGTCAGTGCCTGTGCACGGAACCCGTCGGCCGTCAGTGCTGCGGCCACGCTTTCGGCGCGCGCGGCGACACAGTCGGTCACCCAGACCACGGCTCCGGCCTCGGCAAGCGCTCGCGCAAAGACCGCGCCCAGCACGCCGCCCCCCCCGGTGATCGCGGCAACGCGGTCGGTCAGGCGGAATTTGTCGAGTACGCTCGCCACGTTTGCTCCTATTCATTGTCCTTCGCTGCCCGGCTCAGCAACTCACCGTGATACGCGTGCATGCGGCGGAACCAGTCCAGCAGGTGCTGGCCCGTGTGGTTGAGATCCTGCTTGTAGGGGTCATCGGCGAAGCGGTTGCGGTCCCAGTCTTCCTCGATCCAGGCCAACGCCTGCGTGCAGTTCGCGTCGAGTTTCGCGACCACGTCCTTGTTCCACGCCTGATCCTGGCGTACGTGACTGCTGGCCAGGAAGTGCTCGAGCACATAATCGAGGATGCGCCCCGATCGTACGATCGCCTGCCAGGCGACGCGATTCTGCTGGACCGAGGCGTCCATCGCGTCAAACGTCTGCAAGACCTGCTGCAGGAGTTGGCGGTGCTTCGCGGCCTCGGCTCCCTTGGCGGTCGCTGCCGCCTGCGCCGCCGCGGCGAGAGCGTCATCGTCCGACCAGCAACTCATTTTGAAGTCGTCCAGCCACCAGCGAATGGACGCCAGCTCCGACCATGCCTTGCCGAACGCCGCTCCTTCGGATGAACCGAAGAAGTCGTGGACGAAGGCGGAATAGAACGCCTCGTCGTTCCACGATGAACCGCCCCAGGCGTGCGCCGCGGCATAGGCGACGCCCGGCCACAGCGCGTCGCTCATGTAACGCGTCGGCGTCCAGACCGTCGTGTCCAGGCCGTGAATGTCATGGGCACGAGCCAATTCGGCGAATCGGTGGATATTGCCGTAGTTGTAGTCGCTCGGCAGGATCATGTGCGGGTGACACATCAGTGCGGGGCAGCCGATCACGTCGAACCCCTTTTCGGTGAAGAAAGTCACGGAGTCGTCCGCCATGTCTGGGTTGTAGTGCCAGTCGTAAATGACTGTCCCCTCGGTGGGGATGCGGTCGACAATCTCCTTGTGGCGCAGCAGCACGTCGCCCCAGAGCCCGACACGGCGACCATATCGCTCGGCCAGCGCGCGGCAGCGCACGAAGTGCTTCAGAAACCACTCGCCGTGCGAGATATCCCCGAACTTCGCCCGGCAGCGGGCACACTCAGTCATGTCCACCTCGTCACAGCCGATGTGGATTTCCTTGGCGGGGAAAATCTCCGCGACCCGCTTGTACATCTTGTCCAGATACTCGTAGGTGAGCTCGCTGGCCGGGCAGAGCACGTTGGTCAGGCCGGGCACCGACGTTCCCGCCCAGCTCTTCTTCGGCTTTTTGTCCGTTGTCTGGTGGAGAATCTCGGCGCGATCGGGATAGCGCACGAACAGGCGAGCGTGCCCCAGTGATTCGATTTCCGCAACCACTTCGACGTGCAGGCGACAAGCCAGCGAAACCAGCGGCGCCAGTTGCTCGGCACGCCAGGCGTGCGGATGCATGATGGACGGGTAGTCCTCCTGGTACAGACACGCGTTCTCGTCATCCGTCAGATGCAGATGAAGGCGATTGATCTTGTAGTGGGCGCAGAAGCGCAGCGCCCGTTCGTAGTACGAGGAGTTCTCGTTCGCCCGGGCTGAATCGAGCATGATTCCGCGGATCGCCAGATCGGGCCAGTCGAGCACTTCGACGCACGGAAGCGTCTTGTCTTCGGCCACAAGCTGAGCGAGCGTCTGAATCGCGTAGTAGATGCCGGAGGGTGTCCGCGCCCGCATGGTCACGCCGTCGTGGTCGATGCGCAGTTGATAGCCCTGCTGCTCGATCTCCGTTCGATAGCGCGAGTGAATATCGGGAAAGGCGACGTCACCCAACTCCAAGCGCACCGAGATGCCGCCGGCCTGCACGGCAATGCCCCGATCGGCGAGCAGGCCCTGCAGAACCTCCGTCTCGTTGTGGAGTGCCGCGTCGTCGGCCAGAATCGCTGCGCTGGAGATGACCAACCGACCATCGAGCGGCTTCCACTGCTTGACAAACGGAATCGGCTGCACATCCGCCCTCACGGTGCCAAGGCCGGACAAGAGCGACAACCCCGCGATGAGATAGGCGATTCGTCTGGTTGCCCGATTCGGACCTGCTGAGGACGGTGCTCGCATGATGTTCAGCTCCTTCTGGCTCGCCACCACTTGTCACTGGTATGTATGCGTCGCTTCACCCAGCAGCTTCTGCAGCAGGTCGGGAATATCCACGTCAGCGCCGCTGATCACGCCGCGATCATTACGCTGGCCGGCTGCGAGGCTCTGGTGTGCGGCCGTGCAGACCACGGTCGCCCAATAGCCTAATTGCAACGCTCCCATCATACGCGCGTATTCCTCGTTCTCCAGATCGCCGTCGCGGTGCCGCTGAATGACCTGCAGCAGGCGGCCGGGATGGCTCATACCGTAACCGGTCACCAGTCCGTCCGCTTGGAAGTTGCAGAACAGCGGGTTCCGTTCGCGGATTCCCTCCGTGACGATTTCGCGGCAGCCCATCGCGTCCAGTTCCAGGTCGATCACGCCGTCGGTACAGATAATCCGCGACGACTGTACCGTCAGCGCGTGCGCCGTGTTGGGCAGGTGCCAGCCGGTCACGATGTGCGCAAGGCCGCCGCTCTCGAACTGGATCTCGGTATCACAAAGGTCGTAGCCGCTGACCATGGTCGGCTTGAGAGAGGGCAGCTTCTGGGAAAACGCGCTGGCGCGGACGCGCGCCGGCTTCTCCCGCACGATCTGGATGAACGCGTCCGCCATGTGCACGGTCAGAAACGAGATGGGTGTGTTCTTCTCGGCAAAGTCCGGGGAGGCGAAGAAACGCGGTTCGTGATTGGGGTCCGCCACCATCAGCTTGTCAAGCATGTACCAGACGGCGAGTTGAAAACGACCGTACGCCCCGGTCCGGTAGCGGGTCGCCGCCTCCTGGACGCGAGGATCGTCGCGTTTGTGAAAATCCACGACGATCAGGCGGTTGTTTTGCCGGGCCACCGTGATCATCTCGTGCGCATCCGCCACCGACTCGGCGAGCGGTTTGGGTACGAGCACGTCCAGGCCGCGTTCCAGCGCGTAGATGGTCGGCTCCCGGTGCATTGCGTCCGGTGTGTTCACCTGCACGGCATCGAGGTCCAGCCGATCGATCATGTCCGCGTGGTTTTCGAACCTCCGACTCCTCGGTATGCCATATTCGTCGCAGAACGCCTGTAGTACGTCCGGATTGGGGTCCGCAGCTCCCTCGACGGAGATCAGCGGCGAATACTCGCTGTTGAAGTACAGGTGGCGGTAAATCTCCCGTACCACGGAGCCCGTCCCGATGACGCCGAGTCGCAGTCGTCTCATGGTCCTCGTCCTCGATTGCGGTGGTCGCGGACTCACGCCGTGCCGGTCTGTAGAAGCACGAAGCGCGCAAGGAACTCCGCCATCCGCACCACCTCGTTCACGTCAATCTGCTCCCGATCGGAGTGCGCGTCTTGCAACGATCCCGCACCCGTTGTAATCACCGGCAGTTCCGGGTACTCGCAGGCGAAAATGCGCGCGTCGCATGACGCATCCCAGCCCGTCGGCGCGTCGGTCGACGTGCCCGCAATGCGCGCCGCGGCGACCGCGTTTTCCATGTCGGATGACGCAACCGGCCGGGCGAATGCCGCATTGTGCAGCTTGTCGAAGCTCACCTGCACGGCTTCGGTCGGATCGATGGTGATTGGGGCCAGGTCGAAGTATCGCCGCAGACCGCGCGCCACCGCCTCACGAACGCGTCGCTCCACCTCCTCCAGCGTGTGTGTGGGGACGAAACCCTGTCCGCCTTCCAGTACCAGGCGGGATACGTCCGGCCAGCCGACAAGTGAAAGAGTCATCGCACCCTTCGCGACACGTTCGATTGCCGACCGGCTGCGCACCAGGGCCCGCACCAGCGCCGCCAGCTTGGTGATCGCGCCCTCATTCTCATGGATCGCGCTCATGTGGCCGGTCAGCCCGTACACGCGCACGGTGATCCCCGATGGATCGATGGTCACGTCCTGGTGGCGGTCAAGCCGCACCGACTGACTGCCGGAAGGCGCTTGCGTCTTGTCTCCGTAGAGGGCGACGTATGTGCGCAAGCCATCCTTGAGCACATCAGTCACGAGCGTCGCCGCCCTTCTCGCGGCCCCCTGGGCGTGAAATGCGATCCGAAAGCTCACGTCGCCGTTGATGCGCGATGGGTGCTCGCCACAAGCGCCGATGATGCCGTGGCATGTCTGCACTGGGCGATGCGGGTACAACGGATGATCCGATTCGGCGCGAATCGCCCGGCCCTCATCCTCCAGTTCGGCGATGATAAACGCCGCTGCCTCGAAGAGATTGACCCCGGGGAGCACGCCGTCGACGCGATACCACACGCAGCCACGGTTGCCGGGATGCAGGCGTCCGCTCGTGCACTCCAAGACAAGCAGACTCTCATAGCGCTTCCTCAGGCCGCGGTCCAGGGCACACGAGAGGGATCCGTTTCCGCCGGTCTCCTCATCGATCACGAACATGCAGGTCAGGTCTCGGTTCAGTTCCGTTTCTCGCCCTTTCAGGTGGTCACTCAGCAGGCGCAGAGCGCCCAGCAGCGCGGCCACGTTGCCCTTGTTGTCGCAGGCCCCGCGCCCGTGAATAACCTGGCCACGGCGGTCTGGTTGGAAATAGGGACGAACCACGTCGATGTGTACGTTTATCGCCTGGCTCGCGCCTCTATCGCCGCGTCCCCTGCCACCGACGTGGACGAGCAGGTTGAAGCGGCCCTGGTAGGCGCGGGCCACATCGAGTCCGGCCGGCGCCTCATCGGTGCGCGTGTAGTAGAGTGGCGTAAAGAACGGGTGCTCCGAAATGCGCGGGTCGATGGGTGAGCGTACGATTGACACGCCTTCCAGTCCGGTGGCACCCACCTCGCGCTCGATGATCTTGAACAGGCGTGCTTCGGCTTCCGCCGAGCGAGTCACCTCCGCGTGCGGAGAAGTGTCGATCGCACAAAACTCGCAGACCAGATCGGCCAGGTAGCGTCTGAATTCCTCGCTCCGAGCGCGGGGAAAGTCACCCTCCAACAACAGGGCACGATTGTTTCGGTCCACAACGCTCATCGTTGACCATCCAACGAGCTCAAAGGCCGCCGGCGATTCCCTCCATCACACCCAGGCCTTCCCGCAGCGCATCCTCCGAAATGACCAGCGGCGGGTTAATCTTGACAGCCGCGCCGCCGACCCCCACCGGCGCAAACAGCAGAACACCTTGCTGAATGCAACGCTGCACCATCTCCCGCGCCGGCTGTGGCCACGGATCCGTTGTGTCGGGCCGCGTGAACTGCAAGGCGCCGACCAGCCCCACGGAATCGATGCGCCCGATGCAGCCCCTGGCCGCCTGCTGGATGCGCCGCAGCCCCTCATGAAGAACCGGCGCCAGCCGGGAGGCATTCTCGATCAGGCCATCCCGGCGAATCGTCTGCAGATTGGCGAGCGCGGCGGCGCAGCACACAGGATTGGCCGAATGCGTACTGGTCATCTCTCCGGGGCCGTACAGGTTCATCGGTTCTTCTCGGCCCAGCACGGCCGACATGGGCATACCGCCGGAAATCCCCTTGCCGCATGCCACCAGATCGGGCACGACGCCCAGGTGTGAAAACCCGAACGGCGCCCCGGTGCGCCCGAACCCGGCCTGCACTTCGTCCAGGATAAGTAGCGCGCCCCACCGATCGCACCAGGCGCGCAACTCCTGCGCATACGCTGGTGGAATCAACGTGGCGTTGCACCCCTGGTAAGTTTCGCTGACGACACCGCAGACCTGCTCCGCGGAGACGCCCTGTTCGCGCAGACTGCGCTCGAAGACCTCAAAACACGTGTCCGGCTCTCGAAAGCCGTCCGGAAACGGAACCTGCACGAACGGCCATGTCCCCCAATCCCCCAGCCAGGTCTTCAAGCCCGGCGAACCGCCGGCGAGCTGCGCGCCCATCGTGCGGCCATGAAACGCATTGTGAAACGAGACGATTACGCGTTTGTCCGCACCACCGCGTTGCCGGCCCAGCGTCCGGGCCAGCTTGATGCAGCACTCGACCGCTTCGGCGCCGGTTGTCAGCAGGAATACGCGCGACAGCGGCGCTGGCAGCCATTGCAGGAGTTCCTCGACCACCGCGAGACGAATCTCCGTCGGGAAGCAGTAGGCGTGATATAGCCCCTGCTCGGCGACGTCCCGGATCGCGCGGACGATCGCCGGATTGCCATGTCCGCTCGCGGTCACAAGGACGCCCGACGAAAAGTCCAGCCAGCGGTTTCCGTACGGATCGCTCACCGTCACGCCGTCCCCGTGATGCCACACGACGGGAGGTTGGCCGCCCATGCTGCGCGGCTCGAGCTCACTCAGCCTGGCCAACAGGTCGAGCGATTCCGGTACGGGAATAGACGTGTGAACGCGGCGGTACTTCGTCTCGACTGGTTCGACCGATGTGGATGTCATGGGCGATTCAGAAGAAGCCATACGTCGTTCTCTTCACTCGGTTCCGGAGCTCGTTGGCTGCGCGGCGGACTTGGCGGTGCGAACCGCGGTCTCCGTCCAGGAAGCTGCGGCGGGCGGACCTCCTTCGGTAGTCGGCGCCGGCGCTAGAAAACGCGCGACCAGTACGCCGGCGACGGTCATCAGCAACCCGATTCCCAGGTCAAGCCCCAGCGCCAGCGCACCCGGGACAAACGGCGCGACTCCGATCATGAGCAACCCGATCAGCGCAACCGAGATACCCACGATGCGAAACGGGGATACCGCCGAACGCGGCTCCTCTGCGACGTCGTCGCGATCCATCGTGTGGGCGCCGATCGCCGTGGCCAGCCGGTTCAGGAAAGGCGCCACGCGCACACGCTCCGCCGCGCTCTGCGGTGCAACCCAGCTGATCAGGAACATCAGGCCCGCCGAGGTCAACGCCGTGCCGAAGAGCAACAGGTTTTCCTTTTTCACCTCAATCGCGAAGATCCTCACCTCGTCCGACAGGTAGAAGAAGAAAAACAGCCCCACCGCCAGGCCACCCAGGAGACCGACCACCGCACTTCTGCCGGTCAAGCGCTTGGACAGCAGCCCGAGGATCATGGGGATGGCCACCGGCGCCGTGGCGACGCTGAAGAGCTTGACCATCGTCCGAAACAGGCGATCCCCGCCCTCACCCTGGCCGACGACGTAGAAGGCGATGCCCAAGGCAATCACGCCGATGGCCAACGTGGCCAGTCGTCCAACCAACACCAGTTCCCGCTCTGAGGCGTCAGGTCGAATGAGACGTCGATAAACGTCATTGGTCATCACGCTCGCGCAGGCGTTGTAATCGGCGCTTAGCATGGACATCGTCGCGGCGAACATCGCCGCAATGATCAGACCGAGCAGGCCTGCCGGAAGCAGCTTCGTGCAGAGAATTGGATAGACCTGCGTCGGCTCGAGGTCCGGCCCGAGAAACTGGCGGGCGGCCATGCCCGGCAGGAACATGAGCACGGGCGTGACAATCTGGAGCACGACAACGAGCCAGCCGAGCTTGCGCCCCTCGCGTTC
>JBECKQ010000101.1:0-3376 GCA_040235375.1 Phycisphaerae bacterium
CCAGCCGCTGCATGACGCCGGCTTCGCCGTGCTCGCCATCGACCTGCGCGGTCACGGCGAGAGCACGAAGCCGGCCGACAAGAACCTGGCCGAACGGGTGGACCGCCGGGACACCACGCTGTTCAACAATATGTACAAGGACGTGGCCGCGGCCGTCACCTGGGTGCGCAAGCAGCCGAATGTCGATCAGGAGCGGCTGGTGCTCGTCGGCGCGAGCATCGGATGCAGTATTGCCATCGACTATGCCTCGCGCGGCAACCCGGTGGACGCGATCGTCTGCCTCAGTCCCGGCACCAACTATCTCGGCGTCGACTCCGTCAACCAGATACAGAAGATCCACGATACGCCGATCCTCCTGCTCGCCACGGAGACAGAGAAGGAGGCCCCGCTCGCCCTGGCCAAACTGAACAAGGATGCCACGGCGCGGATCGTCGGCGAGGGGCGCGTCCACGGTACGGACATGTTCGGCAAGATCGAAGGTATCAGGCGGCAGATCGTCGAGTTTCTGCAAAAAGGCATCGAAGCCGCGAAGGCACGCGGTTGACCGGCCCGCGCTGCGCGTGGTCTTCCATTCATCCGACGGCGTCGCCAACAAAAGCGGGCGCCGCCGAGTCTCGAAGTCGATTGCGCTTCGAGCCTCCGGCGACGCCCGCCGTTCCCCGCTTGATAAGGACGAGCCGTCGCGTTACGGTTGCGTCAGACCGTTGAGGTCCGGCAGCCCGGTGGACACGCCGGCCGGCTGCGGAAGACCGAACGTCTCCGCCATCGGCACGCGCGGTGGGTTGTAGAAGTCCGGCACGCCCATCCAGCACAACGGCTCCAGACGCTGCGAGAAGATCGACACCTGCTGCGGGAAGCTCACTTCCGCGGCCGTGCTGGCGCCGTGCATCACCGTGTCGACCATTTGCACCGCGGCCATCGGACTGAGACTGCCGAACAGCTCGCCCAGGCTGCTCGGCCGCGGGTAGTGCAGAATCTTCAACTCCGCGCTCGGCGGGATGTTGGCCATCTTCCGGGCGGCCTCGATCGCCTCGGAAAGTCCGCCCAGCTCATCAACGAGTCCGATCTTCAGCGCGTCGCGCCCCGTCCAGATCCGGCCCTCGGCGATCTTGCGCACTTCGCTGGCCGGCATCTTCCGCGTGGTCGCCACGCGATCGACGAAGATGTCGTAGAACTTGTCGATGTAGGTCTTGATCATGTTGCGATCTTTTTCGGGCGGCATGCGATGGCCTGCGCCGAGCGTGGCCCGCTCGCCGCGTTTCATTTCCGCCAGCTCGACGTCGCTGCGGTTGAAATACGACCTCGCCGATCGCAGCATGCCGATAACGCCGATCGATCCCGTGATGGTCGTCGGCTGCGCGAAGATCCGCCGCGCGGGACAGGCAATGTAGTACCCGCCGGAGCCGGCCACGCTCCCCATCGAAACCACCAGCGGTTTCACGTCATCCAGCTCGCGCAGGTGCTGCCATATCACGTCCGAGGCGTAGCCCGATCCGCCGGGCGAGTCGACGCGCATCACGACCGCCTTGATCGATTCGTTCTTGCGCAGCTCGTCCACCACCTTCACGAAGTCGTCGCGGCAGATGTACTGCGAAGCGAGCCCCGCACCCAGGTTGTAGTCGATGATCGGCCCGCGGGCGTGCAGCACGGCGATCTTCGGGCCGATCGCCTTGCGTGCTTCGGCAGCGCGCTGCATCTCGTCGTTGATGAGCTGCATCAGGTCCTGGATCGAATTGACGTTCGCCAGTTGATCTTCGCCGTCGCGGTATCGCTTCATCTTGTCGCGCTTGAGAATCCGATCGCGATACTCGTCATAGTATGCAAGCGTGTCCACCAGGCCGTATTGCTCGGCCTCCGAGCCGTTGAAGAGTGCCTGGTTGATCGCCTCGCGGACGCGGTCTTCGGACAGCTTGCGGCTGTCCGCGATGATCTTTACATAGTCTCCGAACCAGCTATCAAGAATGGCCCCGTATTCCTCGGTGAAGAATTTGTCCGGCTCGCGGCGATTCACGAAGCCGGGGTACTTGTATCTGCCCGCCGTGATGACGTCATACTCGTAGCCGAGCAGATCGTAGTGCCCCTTCATGAAGGGGAAGATGGCCCCGAGCCCGGGGATCATCAGGCTGCTGCTCGGCGCCATGGCGATCTCGTCCGCCGAGCAGGCCAGCAGGTACCCGTACGGCGTCGACGCGTTGAGGAACGCGTGCACTTTCTTGCCCGACTTGTGCACCTGCCCTACCGCCGCGCGCAGCTCCTGCACGTCCGCCAGGGGCAGGCTGACGATGCCCACGTCCAGCAGCACGCCGCCGATCTTGTCCTCCTTCGACCAGTCATCGAGCTTGTCGAGCACGTCCTGCAGCGTCTGCGTTCTGCCGGGCAGTGGCAGGTTGATGACGCGCGCCGGCACCAGGTACTCGTCGAGCCGTAGCTCCGCCAGCCGCGGTATGGGATTGTCCTGCTTCTCGTTGTCCCCGCTCTTCTGATTCGGCGTCGCCTCGGCGGTCGCCTGGTCCGTATCGTCGGCGGGCGCCGGCGCGGGCGCCAGCAGCCCGACGGCCAGCAGCAGCGCCCAGGTCCATTTCAACGTCTTCATCGCCTGACTCCTTGTATCCAATCCCCGTCTATGTATCACTATGTTCCACGGAGCCCCGAGCCGAGGCCCGACTGGTCACGTCGCCACGTCCGATGATTCCTGCGCAGTCTCGGTGTCCTTTGGAGCGCCGGCCTGTCCCTTCTCGACCCGATGAATCTGGCCGTCCTGGTCAATGTACAGCCGGTCGAGATGCTCGAGCTTGCCGGACGCGATGCCCAGCGTCCAAGTGGTCTCGCCCCAGTGAATGACGTACAGGCTGTCGTCGATGTTACCGTAGAGCTCGTCGGCATCGTCGTCCTTGTTCTTCTGCTCCGTCTCCTCGCTGACACCGAGCAGACCTTCAAACCAGTTGCTCCATCGCTTGCGCGACGACACCTGCAGTCGCAACAACTGCGGGTTGCCGGCGAAATCGACGTAACCGTCCAGCTCGGCGACCTCCGCCGGCCAGCGTCCCTGGTCCTTGTGGAACAGCTTCGCGTGGTGGTACAGCACGCGCAGGTGCTGGCACGCCACGCGTTCCCGCGCCAGGTCGCTGCCGCCCGTGCGGTCCTCCGCGGTTGATGCCGCGAGCATCGACGGCAGGGCGAGCACGCCCATCGGGACGGGCCCCTCGTGCGCGACCGTCAGGCCTTCGTAGCGAACGCGGGCCGTGGCCCAGCCGTCCACCAGGCTGTCCTTGGCCTCCTCGACGCTGGGCAGCAACGCATCTCTTGAGACGAAACCCACGCCGACGTTCAGATACGGCACGACCCATTCGTATACCTTCCGCCAGTTCACCCAGAG
>JBECKQ010000107.1:0-27487 GCA_040235375.1 Phycisphaerae bacterium
ACGCCGGTCTCCCGCGCCTTATGCCACCCATCACACGATTGCTGCTATGATGTTCCCCGGGCGGTCCCCCATTCATCTTTCGGCCGACCAGGAGCAGCAAACTTCGATGTCCATGTCCCTCGACGAACTGCAGCAGTTGATCGAGACCATGTACAGCGCCAAGGATCGCGAGCGCGGCAGCGCCGCCACGTTCCTCTGGCTCTGCGAAGAGGTCGGCGAACTCGCCGCGGCCATTCGCGAGGGTACCGCAAGCGAGAAAGCCGAGGAATTCGCCGACGTGCTCGCCTGGCTGGCCACGCTGGCCAACGTCGAGAACGTCAATCTTGCCGAGGCCGTCCGCTCCAAGTACGGAGCCGGCTGCCCCGGTTGCGGGCACATGGTCTGCACCTGTGACGAAAAACCGTAATCGCCCCTGGGAGCGACCTCGTGGCGGAGCTCTGCATCACAACCAGTGACGGCCGCAGCCGGACCCACACCCTTGGCAACGGCTCGATCACCCTCGGCCGCGACCCGACCTGCGACCTGCCCATCGAGGACCTCAGCGCGTCGCGCCGCCACGTCATGATCCGTTGCGAGTCCGGCCGCTATTTCCTCGAGGATCTTGGCAGCAAGAACGGGACGCTGGTCAACAACGTGCCGGTGCAGAGCCTGCGCCTGCGCTCCGGAGACGTGATCCTCATCGGCGCCGTCCGCGCCGTCTTCCACGAAGAGCGCGATGCCTCCACAAGCATGACCGTCGTCGTCTCCGACGACGTACCCCGGCGCGAATCGACCACCTACCGTGCCGTGCCGGACCGGATGAAGCTCGATCACCGTCGCCTCGAAATCCTCTACAAGCTCAACGAGCGCCTCACGCGTCTCCGCGACCGCGACGAGCTTCTGTCCGATGCGATGGACGTGTGCTTCGAAATGCTGCACTTCGAGCGCGGCGCCATCGGCCTGAAGCACGATCGCGGCACGCTGGTGGACTGGCCCGTCGTGCGGAACCTCCGCGGCGCCGAAGGCCAGCTCAACGTCAGCCGTACGATCCTCTCCAGCGCACTGACCGACGGCAAGTGCGTCATCATGAACGACATGGACACCAGCGAGATCGATCCCACCATCAGCATCGTACAGCAGGGCATTCGCTCGGCGATGTGCGTGCCCCTCATGTCGTGCGAGCAGGTACTCGGCGTGATCTACGGCGACCAGGTGCGCTCCGGCCGCACCTACACCAAGGAGGACATCGATTTCTTTGCCGGCATCGCCCGCCTCATCACCACCGGACTTATCAACGCCCGACTCATGGCCGAGCAGAAGCTCAAGCTCCAGCTCGAGAGCGAGATCAGCATGGCCCGGGAGATTCAGACCGGCCTGTTCCCCGCGCGGCTGCCCGACCGCCCGGACGTGACCGTCGCCGCTTTGAACGACCCTGGCCGGCACGTCAGCGGTGACTATTACGACACCATCGAGCTCGACGAGCACCGCCTCGCGTTTCTCATGGCGGACGTGACCGGCGAGGGCATTGCCGCGTCCCTCCTGATGGCGAACTTGCAGGCCGCCGTCCGCGTGACGCTCGCCACGGGCGAGCCGCTGGCCGAGGCCGTGACCCGCTGGAACTCGCTCATCTATGCCAACACTGACGCATCGAAGTTCATCACCTGCCTGGCCGGTGTGGTCGATACCGCATCACGCGAGCTGGAGGTGTGTAGTGCCGGCCACCATCCGCCGTTTGTGGTAACGCCGGACTCATGCCGCCTCATGGCGCTCGATTCGGAGTACCCGCTCGGCGTCATCAAGGACGCGGTTTATCACACGTGCGTCGTTCCCTTGGACGCCCAGCCGTGCACGCTGGTGGCCTACACCGACGGGGTGATCGAGGCGATGAACGACGCCGGCGAGCTCTTCGGCTCGGAAGCGTCGCAATGTGCATTGAAGGAGGCGAAGTCTGTCGAGCCGGCCGCGCTCATTCGCCGCCTCCGTCAGGCTGTCCGCAACCACAGCGGCCGCCTCCCCCAGGGTGACGATATCACCATGCTCGCCATCCACCTGCCCTGAGCTGTGGCGCGACGTTCCGGCCCCGGGTCTCGAGTGGTGCAGGCTCCTGTTCACCACGCCACGGACCGGCTACGATGCGAGCGGCGAAATGCGTCGCGGCTCGTTCCGCCTGCTCGTTAACGAGCGAGGGGGCGGCGACAATCCGACGGACACCGATCGACAGTATTTACCCGTGAAGCACAAAGCGAGCCAATTCTGGTCGGGCAAGTGCGTGATCATAACCGGCGCTTCCAGCGGAATCGGCTGGGCTCTGGCCGAGCACCTGGCAGCGCACGGGGCGAGACTTGGATTACTCGCCCGCAGCACGAAACGCCTGGCTGCGCTGCACGAGCGGATCGAACGCGCCGGCGGATGCGCCGCGTGGACGACCGCGGACGTTACCGATCTCGAGCGCACGCAGGCCGCGACGCGCGAGCTTCAAGCCGCGATCGGCCCGTGCGAGGTCCTCGTCGCCGGCGCCGGTATCTATCGCCAGACGCATGGTCGCCGTTTCGATCCGTCGGTCGCCAACGAGGTTCTGGCGACAAACGTGCAGGGCGTGGTCAACGCGTTCGGCGCCGTTCTGCCGGGCATGCTCGAACGGAAGCACGGCCACCTGGCGGTGATTTCGAGCATCGCGGGTTTCGTCGGACTACCCGCCGGAGCGGCCTATTCCGCCGGCAAGGCCGCCCTCATGATCTTCATGCAGAGCCTCCGCCTCGACCTGCGCGAGACCGGCGTCAAAGTCACGACCATCTGCCCCGGTTACGTCGACACGCCGATGATCACCGATGAGGAACGCGCGTCGCTCAAGGGCCTGGTTACCGCCGAGGATGCCGCCCGCCGCATCGCCCGCGCGATCGAGCGCGGCCGCGCAGAGTGCTGGTTCCCCTGGCGCACCTGGCTGCCCGCTCGACTGGCGAGCCTGCTGCCCGCCGCGGCCTATCAACGGATTATCGCGCTCTTGCCGGAGATGGAAGAGTCGCCGGCGCAGACCGACGAGGATACGGAGAGGACGACCGGCGGCTCAAGCGGTCAGCTTCAGCCCCACGATGCCGATCGTGATCAGGGCGATGCTCCCGAGACGAAACGGATTGGTTGAATCCCCGAAGTAGATCATGCCGAATATCGCCGTTCCCACCACGCCGATCCCCGTCCACACGGCGTAACTGGTGCCGAGCGGCAGCGTCTGCATCGCCTTGGCCAGCAGCAGAAAACTGATGATGCTCGCCACGATCGTGCCGATGCTGGCGCCCACTTTCGTCAGGCCCTCGGAGTACTTGAGCCCGGACGCCCAGGCGACCTCGAACAGACTCGCGATGAACAGGTAAGTCCATGCCATGGCAGCGCCCTCATTGGCGGCCGCTGATCTCCCCGCGCACGACGAGGAGGCCGACTCAAACCGCCTCGACCGACCGCGAAGGGAGACCCGACATCTTCGCCTTCAAATCCGCAAACGCGTTGAGCAGGCCGTCGATCGCTTCTGCGGAATGATTGGCATTGACCTGAATGCGTAGAAGCCCGCCGTTGATGGGCACGGCCGGGTACGTCACCGACGGAACGTAGTAGCCCCGGTCGAACAGCCATCTGCCCGCCACCAGCGTGTCCTCGATGTCTCCGATTCGAGCGGCGACGATCGGCGCCAGCCCTCCCGATACGGTGAAACCGAGCGTGCGAAGCCCTTCAGTCAACCGGACGACATTGCGGCGCATGCCGCCGATGATTCGCTCGTACTCCGCGGACTCCAGGATGTCGCACACCGCGCAGATCGCCGCGAGGTAGGGCGGTGGAACCGGCCCGCCAAAAACGTACGGACTCGACTTGATCTTTACGATCGGCTTCAGCGCCGGGCTGCAAGTCACGAATGCCCCCATGCACGAGAATCCCTTGGACAGCGACCCGACCATCAGGATGTTGTGCAGCGAACCGAGCGCCTGATAAGCGGCGCCGCGGCCGCGGTCGCCCACGACGGCCGTGCCGTGTGCGTCGTCCACGTACAGGATGCCGCCGTGTTCGTCGGCTACGTCGTCGAGTTCGACGAGCGGCGGGCTCGCCCCCGTCATGCTGTAAATGCCGTCCAGCGCGACGATACTGGCTCTCCTGCGCCGCCGCTTGAGGATGCTGCGCAGAACTTCCGGAACGCAAGGCGAAAGCTCCTGGCGGACGGCTCCTTCGGCGACCGCGAGCTTGACGCCCTGGTGCACGCTGTCATGCGCGAGGCGGTCGACGATCAACAGATCGCCCTTCCCCACAATGGCGGGCAGGACACCGACATTGGCCAGCGTCACGCTCGGGTAGATCAGCGTGTCTTCGACCTCCAGCCATTTGGCGAGCCGCCTCTCGGCCTCGGCGCAGAGCTCCACGCTGTAGAAAATCCGGCTGGCGCCGTTGTGCAGTCCCCATTCCTTGAGTGCGTCCGCCATGGCCTTCTGCACGCGCGCGTTCCGGTCCAGGCCGAGGTAGCTGTCGCACCCGAAGTTGAAAAGCGTTTTGCCGTCCACCCGCATCCGCCGCTCGTCGTCCATGGCCTGAACGACCAGGTCCTTCAGGTGGATATCGCCACATCGATCGGTGAAGTTGCGGCAGATGCGGACCAGGCGATCCTCGCCCAGACGCATGGCCAGGCGGTCCACGGCGTTAAGAACCGGCGCGCCTCTCGATTTCATTGATGACCTCCAATGCCGTTGCAGACCGCGGCTCGGCGAGTCGTCGCGCCAGCCCCTCGCAAATACATCACCGTTTGATTGGAATCCCTATCCAGCCTCACGGCGGGCATACGATACATGTCGATCGTGGCTCTTTCAAGCCGTTATCGCTGCATGTCCGTTGGTGAAATGAAGGTCGTTCCATCGCCGGCGATCGTGATCTGCCTCAAGGGTGCCCGGCGGCGCAATCGGCTCTCGGCCCCGGACACGGAGGTCCTGTCAGGTACATGTCAGTCGTCACGAAGCGCGACAGCAGCCGGCGGTCTTCAAACAACAGATCCCGGAGTTCGCGCTGCGCGGCGTGTTCGTTGCGCTGGACCCAGGCTTGGACGAGAGTATCGTCATCCACGCTGTGCGCCCACCACCTCGCGACCCTTTGCCAGTCGGCCGTGCTGATAGTCGGGCGTCGGAGGGTCGTCTGGATCGGCGAGGCTGTCGCTTCGGCGACACCATTCGTCACCTGGCGAAGCAAGGATTCGACCCGGGCGGTCAACCGCCCGTCACCGGCCGCGGCCGTGCCCAGGAGCTTCGCCCCCGCGCCTGCGTCGCCTTTCTCCAGCCGTGCGGCCAGCCGCTCAATCTCGGCCTCGTCGCGACCGGAACTCGCGTTTGCCCCCCCCGTGTGCGCGGGGGACGATTCGCGTCCCCGGAACTTCAGATGCGTCATGCCGAAACGCTCGGTCGCGACGTAGAACGCGTATCGCGGACTGTTCAGCGGCTCGCGAAAACGAAACACCATTCGCCGGACGCCGTCCAAGTCCGCGTCTTCGATCTTCACAGAAAACACGGGGCGACGGCACCTCTCGCCCTGTGCGAAGACGGCGCCCGATCGCGTCGCTTCGATGAGGAATCGTCCCATGCCGCCCGAGAAATACGGGCGGCCCTCGATCGAAACGGCGAGGCTGTAGTCATCAATCTGCTCAACGTGCGATCGCTGGTCCATGCGCAAAGGATCGTTCGCGAACGTCAGCACGTGATAGCGCAGATCGTCGCGACCGAGCGCAGATTCGGCCGGCGGCGGCAGATCGAGAGCGGCGTTCCTGGCATACACGTTCACGAACGGAAGGTTGATGAAGAACACGTCAGCCGTCGCTCTCGTCGGCGGCTGGTCGGCGAGTCGTTCGAGCGTGTACGTTTCCGCCGCCCGGATCGAATCCCACTCCCACCAATAGGCCTTCAGGTGCACGCAAGAGATCGCGAGAAGCAGGAGGGCGATGCCGCCGGCGATGCTCGCCTTCCTTGTCCCTGCACGCAGGCGACACCGCCACGCCGGCACGACCGCCACGGCGACCGCCAACCCCACGCTCGGCAGGTACGCCGAGTGTGGCGTGGCCACGAGCGGCGCCACCGGCAGCAGGCACAGAACGATCCAGAAGGGCCACACCCAGAAGCCCCTCGCCTTCCGACATGCAATGAAATACGCGGCCCCGAGAACAACCACCACGCCCAGCATCAGCAGGCAATCGCCCGGCACCTCTCGCAGCGGGTCGTACCGCATCGTCGGGCCGACGAACATCGGCGAGAACCAGATCGTCGCGACGACGTAGTGCAGCAGCTTGACGATCAGCCAGGGCACGTACCACGGCCCGTCGTACCGGCGGAAGTAGTAGCCGGGTATCGGCTGACCATAGGTCGCGGTGCGCCAGATGGCGAACGCCACGGCAGCGATGCCGAACAACGCGTAGACCGGCAAACGCTTGCGAACGTATGCCCGCCCGCCGAACGCCAGGTCAAACGCGGCAAATATGATCGGCAGCACGATCGCCGTCTCTCTCGAAAGCAGCGCCAGGCCCCACAGCAGCAGCGCCAGCGCGAAATACGCCTTCTCGAGCGATGGTACGCGAGAGCTCTCGTCCTTCGCTGGCCCCCCGCCGGTATCGCCCATGCCACCCGCCGTCCAGCACGACAGGTCCAGCCCGGATGCCTTCACGTACGCCAGCAGGCCCGCCAGCATGAACGTGACGTGCAGCACGCAGTTCTGCGCCGCGATCCAGCCGACCGTGAAAACGCTGTGCGCGTGCAGGGCGAACAGCATCGCCCCGACGACGGACCAGAACACCCGCCGCGTGATCCGCACGCACAGCCAGTAGACCATGAGCGTGTTCACCAGGTGCAGGGTGATGCTCAGCGCGTGCAGCGCGGCCGCGCTGCCGCCCGTCGCCTGGTACACGGCTTTTGCCAGAAGGACGGCCACGGGACGAACGTATTCCCACTCGATCGGATGATCCTGCCACCACAGATCGATGAACTGATCCGGCTTGATTACCGCGCCGCCCAGCAGGGTGTGCAGGCTCCAGTCGGGCGATGCATACTGCCCCAGGTGCCAGTGCGTATCGAAGAATGCCCCGCTGCCAAGTCCCCAGCCGTGGCCCACAATGACGGCCACGATCAGCACCGCGGCCGCGGCGATATGTCGTCTGGCTGCACTCACTTCTCGCCAGAATGCTGGCTCGTCCACATCCGGTCAATCACCCATGATTTCGCCGCGCAACTTGGGCCTCGCCTGCGAAATGGGTGGCACGGGCTTCCAGCCCGTGATTTCGTGGGGCGGGATGCCCATGCCACAGTTGGCCGCTGATCTTACCGGAGCCAATTCTGGTGCTGTCCGCACCTATGCAACGCGTCACATTCGACTTGCCGCGATTACCTGCGAAAATGAGCCACTAGTCATGCGTACCAAGGCCAACATCCGAGCCGTTGTCTTCGACATCGGCGGCACCCTGCTGGACTTCAGCGTTCCCGAGACCCGCAGCCACTACCACGCCTGCATCCGCTCCGGCTACGACTACCTGGCCGGATGCGACGTGCCTCTGCCGCCGTTTCCGCGGTACCTCGGAAGTCTGGAACGTCGGCTGGCCTGGGCCTTTCTCTGGACCCGTCTCACCGGCGGGGAGATCAGCGCCATCGACGGGATCGAGGCGTTCCACCGCGCCATGGGGGCCGAGCTGACACCGGATCAACTCCACGAAGTGGCCCTGCGCTTCTATGCCCCGACGCGCGCCATCGCCCACGCCCGCCCCGGCTGCGCCGATGCCGTTGCCGAACTCGACCGCCGCGGCTATCGCCTGGGCATCATCTCGAACACGATCGCTCCGCCTGTCGCCTTGGACGAGCACTTGCAGGCCGAGGGCCTGCTCGAGCATTTCCCCGTCCGCGTGTACTCCTGCGCGGCCGGCACGCGCAAGCCGTACCGCAGAATCTTCGAGCTTGCCTTGGCCGAGATGAACATACCGGCAGACCGGACGCTGTATGTCGGCGACCGCCCGAACATCGACGTGAAGGGCGCGACGCGTGCCGGCATGTGGTCCGCACTGCGGTGCACCGATGGTCGGTCGAACCACGTCCGCCCTCGGCCGGACTTTTGTATCCGACAGATCGCCGATCTGCTCGACATTCTGCCGAGTCGAGAGCCATCATGAGCCGGGAGCTGTCGCCATCACTGCTGCTGTCCGCCTACGCGCAGGGCATCTTCCCGATGGGCGATGAAGACGGCGAGCTCTATTGGTATACCGCCGACCCCCGCGCGATCATCGAGCCGGAGCATCTGCACGTTTCGCGCAGCCTTCGCCTGCTCTGCCGCCAGGGCCGCTTCCGCGTCACCGTGAACGTCGCGTTCGAAGACGTGATCGCCGGCTGCGCCGACCGCCCGGAGGGCACGTGGATCAGCGACGACATTCACGATGCCTACGTCGCGCTTCACGAACGCGGCTATGCCCACTCGGTCGAGTCGTGGGCGGATGCGCAGCTCGCCGGGGGCATCTACGGCGTGGCAATCGGCGGCGCGTTCTTCGGCGAGAGCATGTTCCACCGCGTCAGCAACGCTTCCAAAGTTGCCCTCGTGAGCCTCGTCCAGCGTCTGCGCGATCGCGGCTTCCTGTTTCTCGATATCCAGTTCGCCACGCCGCACCTGAAGCGTTTCGGCTGCATCGAAATCCCCCGCGCCGAGTACCTCCGCCGCCTGGATATGGCGCTGAAGATGCGGTGCACTTTTGTGGATTAGGCAGGGGTGCAGGGACCGGCTCCCAGAGACGAGGAGGGAGAGGGTCAGGCGTCTTTTTGCAGGTGCCGGTGCGCATGGTCTTCGGGCGACGTTGGCGTGGCCGCTCGCCGGGGTCTGCTGGGCTTGTGCAAAAAGAAGCCAGACCCTGTCACTTGCGGTTGCGGTACAGGCGGGAATCGATCTTTTCGCGCATCGCCGGCACGTTCAGGCGCCCGTCGAAGAACTGGTTGATCCGCACGATGTCGTCGGCCGGATCGTCGAGCAGCTTGTTGTAGTTGACGTACAGGACCTTGAAGTTCTTCTGCGCGCGCAGCCACTCGGTGACTTGGTCGAGGTGCTTGATGAACATCACGCGCATCTGCTCGTCGGTCACGTCGTCCTTGTCGGTTCCGCGGCGGATCAGCATCTTTTTCTGCGAGGCGAGGACCTCGTCGAGATTGCGCCGCATGAAGACGACCCGGTACTCGTACTCCGGCGGCATATCGAACAGCAGCTGCGAGATGCCCTTGACCACCTTGCCCCTGGCCTCGGGCAGCCAGTCCTTGTCCGTCTTGATCTTCTTGATGCGCTCGAACTCGTAGTAGCCCTTGGGATTGTCCTCGTCGGCCGTGCGGATACCGTCGGCCAGCACTTCCATGCCGCCCGCCTCGAGCATGCTCATCATCATCGAGGTCCCCGAGCGGGGCAGGCCGGATACGATCGTGATTGTCTCGCTGTCCTGCATCTCGCACACCCTTTCAATACACGCTCGTTACCAGCTCGCACGGCGCTGCTGTTCGCCGGTCGATGGGGCAATGCGCGATACCGCGCGCTGCTGACGTCTCAATGCCTCGGTCGCGGCCGGTATCACCCGGGCCACGGCCTTGTCCACGGCGCAATCCAGCACGGCGCCGGCCGCTTCCGCGTGCCCGCCGCCGCCAAACTGGCGCGCCAGCTCCAGGACGCGCGTTCCCTGCTCGCCCCGGAAGTTCATACGCGTCCTGCCCTTCACGCCCTCGGTGAACAAAATCGCGATCCTGATGCCCTTGAGCGACCGCGGGATGTTTACCTGGTCGTCGATGTCGGCGGCCGTGCAGCCCGCGCCGACGATCTCGTCGTAGCTGGCCGTGCTATAGGCGATCTCGTCGCCGGCGGCCAGCCGCGTGTTGTTCAGGATCACCCGGCGCAGATCAAGTTCGCGTTCGCCCTGCGAACGGTTGATGCGCTCGCCCAGATCGCCTACGCGCGCCCCGCGCTCGACGAGATCGGCGGCCACGCGAAGCGTCTCCGGCCGCGTCGAGGAAACGGAGAATCCCACCGTATCGGTATAGACGCCGGCGTACAGCAGCGAGGCCGTGATCGCGTCGATCTTTCGCCCGCCGGCGACGAGCAGGGCGTAGATCAGCTCGCTCGAACTGGCGGCGTCGTCCACGATCCAGTTGGCATCGCCGAATCGCGTGTTGCTCACGTGGTGATCGACGTTGACCAGCTTCTTCTTCGATCGCCATTGCGCCGGCGCGTCGGCCGGCAGGTTCAGTCGGCTCTCCTTCGCGGTGTCGACGACGAGGATTGTGTCGGCGCGATCGAGATCGGCGCGCCTCGCCGAACTCACCTCGCTCCATTCGCACAGGAAGGCCAGGCGCTCGGAGACACCGCCCGCCGGCAGGCATACGCTGATCCTGCATCCGTTTGTCGCCCATGCTCGCGCGAACGCCAGCATCGCGCCGAGGCAGTCGGCGTCGGGCGTGACGTGCCCGACGCACACGAGCTGTCGCGAAGCCTCGAGCGCAGCGGTTACCTCCTCCGGCGGTTGTTTCAGGAACGCTTCCATCCCATGCCGCCACCTGCGCCTTGTTCGCTCAAGACTCCTTCATCGCTTCGATGAGTATGTCGGCCACTTCCGGTCGCGTGAACTCCTCGGGCGGGCGCTGGCCGGCCCGCAGCATCTCCCGGACTTTTGTGCCCGACAGGAAGATCTGGTCGCCATCGATCTTCGGGAAGGTCTTGCCGCTGACCATGCCGCCGGCCTTCCTGGACCAGGCCGCGTGCTCGAACTTGAGCGGGGTGATCTTCAGCCCCTGCGGCTCGATCTCGTCGAAAATCTCCTGCGCGTCATACGTTCCGTAGTACGAACCGACACCGGCGTGGTCGCGCCCGACGATGAAGTGGCTGCATCCGTAGTTCTGCCGCATGATTGCGTGCAGGATCGCCTCGCGCGGGCCGGCGTAGCGCATCGCCGCCGGCAGCACGGACAGCATCGTGTGGTCCGGGTGATAGTAGTTGTCGATCAGCACCTTGTAGCATCGCATCCGCACGCCGGCGGGAATGTCGCCCGGCTGCGTCTGGCCCACGAGCGGATGGATGAGCAGGCCGTCGCAAATCTCCTGGGCGCACTTCGTCAGGTACTCGTGGGCCCGGTGAATCGGGTTTCGCGTCTGGAAGGCGACGACCGTCGCCCAGCCGCGCTCGGCGAATTCCGCCCGCGTCTGTTCGGGCCACAGGTTGTATTCGGGGAACTCCACGTCGTGGCGCGGCGTCACCACGTCCACCGGGCCCGCCAGGCAGACATCCCCCTCTTCCATCAGCACCTTCACACCGGGGTGGGCCTGGTCCTCCGTCTTGAACACGCTGACGGCCTGCTTCTTCTTATCGTGCGGATACTTCTCGCGAACGGTGAGGTAGCCGAGCACGCGGTCCTTATCGTCGTTGAGCTGAACAATATCGCCGGCGGAAACGGCATCCGCCGTCGCATTGTCTACGGCGCAGGTGATCGGCGCCGGCCAGACGACGCCGCTCGATATCTTCATGCCGTCGCAGACGCTGTGGTAGTCCGCTTCGCCCATGAAGCCCTCGAGGGGGCTGAACGCGCCGATGGCGATCAGTTCGAGGTCGCATTGCTGACGTTCGGTCAGGCGGATCGTCGCCTTGGCCTTGCGACCGGCCGCCTTTGCGTCGATACG
This sequence comes from Phycisphaerae bacterium, assembly GCA_040235375.1. Taxonomy (GTDB): domain Bacteria; phylum Planctomycetota; class Phycisphaerae; order UBA1845; family UBA1845; genus JBECKQ01. Next base: position 11,661 of record JBECKQ010000107.1, read on the forward strand.
ATTGATCAGTTTGCCGCCGTGTGGTTCGACCAGGTGCCGCGTGCTCATGAATGGCTGCCCCTTCCTTCGCGCAGAAAATCATCGGTATGCGTAGCTCATCCTCTTCCGCAAAGCAGAGGGGCGAGAATAGGGTATGCAAAGCGCGATTGCAACCGGAGGAGACGAGGTCCGCCGGAATGGCTGCTCTCCGCCCGGCGCGGTCGGCTACTGCGTGCAGAAAGCCGCCTGTCAGGCGCCGCCGGCGGATTGCTTGGCCTTCGGGGACGCCTTGGCCGGGGCCAGCACCATCGTCATTCGACGCCCTTCGTACCTCGCCGCACGTTCGAGCTTGGCGGTTTCGCTGAAACGCTCGGCAATCTCGTTGAACGATTGCAGGGCGAGGTCGCGGTGCTGCCGCTCGCGCCCGCGAAACAGCATGGTGAACTGGACCTTGTGTCCCTCGGCGAGGAATCGCTCCGCGCGCTTGAGCTTGATCTCGCGATCGTGGTCGTCCGTCTTGGGCCGCAAGCGGACCTCCTTGAGCGTGATCTGCTGGCCGGTCTGGTGCTTCTGCTTCTTCTTGAGGAGGTACTTGTGCTTGCCGTAGTCCATGATGCGGCAAACCGGCGGCCTCTCCTGCGGGGCGACCTCCACCAGATCCAGCCCGCGCTCCCGGCTCATCCGAAGCGCCTCGGCCGTATCGACGATACCGCACTGAACGTTGTTATCGTCGATCAAACGGATCGGCGTAATGCGGATCTGCTCGTTCAATCGAAGTGGTTTCGGGATGGTCTATTCCTTTTCTGCTGCCCGACCTTACTTTTCAGTGACTGTGCGCCGCGCGTCGGGCGCGTGGCGGCGCGTCACTTCTCGATAAGCGCCTCCGGACGCTTCTTGCCTTTCGTCTGAATCTCCAGGATGCAGCCCTCGATGAACTGCGCCAGCGGGAAGGTTCCCATCGTCGTGCCATCGCGACCGTTCACGTTGACCGTTCCGTCGGCTGCCTCGGTCTCGCCGACGACCAGGATGTACGGAATCTTCATGGCCCGCAGGCGGTGCTTCTTCGGTCCGATCTTGTCGCTGCCGATATCCAACTGGGCGCGCAGTCCGGCGTCAAGCAGACGCTGATAGACCTTCACACCGTAGTCGGCGCTTTTTTCGCTGACGGTCCCCACAGCCACCTGCACCGGCGCCAGCCACAGCGGGAACGCCCCGGCAAAATGCTCGATCAGGATGCCGACGAACCGTTCCAGGCTGCCGAGCGGGGCCCGGTGGATCATCACCGGCCGGTGTTCGCGATTGTCGCGCCCCACGTAGGTCAGGTCGAACCGCTCGGGCAGATTGTAGTCCACCTGCACGGTGCCGAGCTGCCATTCCCGGCCGATGCAGTCCTTCACGATGAAGTCCACCTTCGGCCCGTAGAACGCCGCTTCACCGCGCTCCTCTTCCGCCCGCAGGTTCATCGCCGCGACTGCTGCGCGAATGTCGGTTTCGGCCCGATCCCAAAGCTCGGGTGGGCCGGTGTACTTCGACGAATCCGGGTCACGAAGACCGATCCTGGCGCGGTAGTCGTGGAAGTCGACGGTGGTCAGCACGAGCTGCGACAGCTCAATCGTACTCCTGAGCTCGTCGATCAACTGGTCCGGCGTGCAGAAGATGTGCGCGTCGTCCTGCGTGAAGCCGCGGACGCGGATCATCCCGCCCAACTCGCCCGACTGCTCGTAGCGATGCACCAGGCCGAACTCCGCCAGGCGGACCGGCAGGTCGCGATAGCTACGCGGCTGGGCCTTGTACACGTGAATGTGATGCGGGCAGTTCATCGGCCGCAGCAGGTAGCCTTCCTCCGCACGAAGGGCCTTGTCCACGGCGGCGGCCATGGCCTCGAACTCGCTCTGCAGACCGAGCCCCGGAATCTCTCCGTAAGTCTGGATGACGGCGTCGGCGAAGCGGCGAACGCCCGCCATCGCCTCATCGCGACGCGGCCCGGAGTGCTCGGCGGCGCGGCGCAGCATGTTGTGCAGGTTGAAGAGGGCCCGGCCGCGATCGGTCTCGTACAGCGGTGGAAATTGCGAGTCCTGGTAGTAGGGATAGTGGCCGCTCGTGCGGTAGAGATCGAGGCGGCCGATGGCCGGCGTGTAGACCGGCTGGAAACCGCGGATGACCAGCTCGGCCTTGATGAAGTTCTCGAGCATCATGCGAACGATTGCGCCGGCCGGCTGCCACAGCACTAGGCCGCTGCCGACCTGCGGGCTGATGGTGAACAGGTTGAGCGTCCGGCCGAGCACGCGGTGGTCGCGCTTCTTGGCTTCTTCTAGCTGCTGCTCAAACTGGCGGAGTGATTTTCTCTTGAAGAACGCCGTGCCGTAGACCCGCTGCAACTGCTGCTCGTTGACGTCCCCGCGATAGTACGAGCCGCTGACCTGGCGGATCTTGAATGCGCCGATCCGGCCGGTCGAGGGAATGTGCGGACCGCGGCAGAGGTCTTCGAAGTCGTGCTGCGGATCGTCTCCGGTGACGTAAAAACTGAGCGTGTCCCCTTCGGCGCGCTCGGCGTTGTCGACCTTGAAGCGGTTGCCTTCGCTCTCGAGCTTGGCCATGGCCGCGCTTCGCGGAATGTCTATCCGTTTGAACGGGCGGTCCGCCTTGATGATCTGCTGCATCTTCTCTTCGATCTGGTCGAAGTCCTCGGGCGTGATGCTGTGGCTGGTATCGACGTCGTAATAGAAGCCGTCCTCGACCGGCGGGCCGTAGGCGAGCTTCGTATCGGGGAACAGCGAGCAGAGAGCCTCCGCCATGACGTGGGCGGTGCTGTGCCGCAACAGCCACAGGCTGTCGGCATTGTCGTCGTTATCGGTCAGCAGTTCGATGGAGCAGTCGCCCGGGAGGGGGGCGTACAGGTCACGTATGGTGCGGTCGCCGTTGATGGTGCACACGGCGCCGATGGCCGCCTTGGCCAGTGAGGGGCTGATCTGCGCCGCCACGTCGTAGCCGCTGGCGCCCTCGTTCACGGTGAGTTGGGAGCCGTCCGGAAGGGTGACTTTCAACCGTCTGCCCGTCGCATTGGGTTCGTTCTGTCTTTCTCCAGCGAAGGTCCCGTAAAACGAACAATCGGCTCAGGACCTTCGCAAACGACATCACGCCGCGGTCAGGTCACGATGACCTGCCCACAAGATCACAAGTTAGCGTGTTCGCTGCGTCATCGGTCCTGGGCCGCATACAACAGAGCGGAAACAACACTGTCGTCAGGTCGCCGCGCTTTCCGCGCATACTCACCGACCCCGCGTTCGCCAAATCTCAATATAGCACATTCTCGAAGCCGGTCAAGCTTATTGCCCCTTCGGCATGCTGAATCGGGGCGGTTCGGCCACGGTCACGGCGCGGTCAGTCCACCCGTGAGCATGCTCAGCAGGGCCAGCAGGATCGAAGTGATCGCGTTGGCCAGCACGCTGAGGAACTCATTGCTCATCAGCCAGCCGTCGATGTCCAGCTCGAGCAGAGCGACCGCGATCGGTCCCGCCCATAGTAACTTCGGGATCATGGAGCCTCTCCTGTAATACCGCGCCAGCGGGATCATTCTACGCGCCGGCGGCTGTCCGCCAACCCTCCTTCGCCGGCACCGGGTCGGCCTGCGGCTGCGCAGCGCGCGGCGGGTGCTCACTTCGCTGTTTCGAAGTACTTCGGCTCGACGGAGACATTCAGGATCTGACCGAAGTAAACGCGGTGGAAATCGCCCTCGGGGTAGTAATTGCTCAGGATTTCCTCCGGGAACGCCGGCTGCTGCACGTCGTTGTGGTGTACGACCTTGCATTCGTAGATGATGTTCGCCTGGGCGATGCCGGCGCTGGCGACACGCCTCGAAGGCAGCGCCGTCAGGGCTTTTTCCGCCATTTTGTCGATCGCCCGGCCCGAAGTCGTGCCGCAGTAATCGGCGACATCCTGCATCGCATGGGGCAGCACGTTGACTGTGAAATCCTGCGCCGCCTCGATGCATGAGTACGTAAACCGAGACGGTCTCACCAGCACCAGGAACATCGGCCGACCCCAGATGGCCCCGAATGTGCCCCAGCCGATCGTCATCGGATTCAGTCTCCCATCCGGCCGCGAGGCTGCGAGCAGGAGCCCCTCGGAGGTCAGACGCTCGTACGTTTCCCTCGCGAGCTGCGGATGCTTCAGCCAGAGTGTGGGGTTGAGTTCGACTCGGCTCATGACGCCTACCTCCCGACCTGAATGATCCGACGTGATAGCTCGGCGATATTTGGTCGGGCGAGCGTCCAGCTGTCAAGCAGAACGGGCTTGGCAGACCGCGCGTCCTCGCTCGGCGCATACGCGAGGGAGCAGCGCCATCCCCCCGTGGGCGCCACTCCCTGCTCGGATCGTGGCAGCGATCCGCTTTTGCGGGTGACCAATGCACCCGCCCCCCCAAGGCCCTGGTCGCAATTCCCCTCTCTCCCCCCAGGCGCTCCCCAAGTGCCCCCTTCATCCGGTCGGCCGTCCGACTCCCGGCCCCAATGCCCCCCAACGGGCCGGGAATCGGAGGTCGCAGGTCTTCGCAACCGGGCGTCGGCTCTGATAAGCCCGGCCACCGATTGCCGATGACCTTTGCCGAAGGTAACTTTTACAGGACGTGTGCCAGAGCATTGGAGGTCGGGCGATTCCGCATGTAAAATCATGGTCGAAAAGCAGTTATAGAGTTCTCGGCCGGCTCCGAACGCGACTTGCGGCCCCCAAAGTGGGGACTGCGTTACCAATCGCCCATAAGATGGCTGGTCAATATTGCCCACCATGATCGATCTCGTGTGCCTCTGACTTATGGAAGCTCACAACAACGGCGGAATGACGAGAGACGGCGAACTCCAGCCCCGTGTTCTTGCCGATCGGCCCAGCAGCGGCTCGGCCCCTTCATCGCGGCGATGGATAGTCGTGGTGTTCGCCGCCGCGATCGTGATGGGGGCGCCAGCGCTGCGCGGCGGATTCCTCAGCGGAGACGACATACAGTTGGTGCGCGACCACGTGCTGGTCAATCACCCGTCGCTCGCGCATGCCGCCAAGCTGTTCACGATCATCCATCGCGACCTGTACCAGCCGGTGCCGATGCTGAGCATGTCGATCGACTTCGCGATTGTGCAGGCGTTCGGATTCACCCCCGATGCATCGGGAGCACCCCCGGCGGCTTGGTGGTTCCATCTGACGAACGTGCTGCTGCACGCAATCAACGCGGTGCTGGTCTACGTGCTGATTCGCCGATTGACGGGTCGCGAGGCCGTGGCGGTTCTTGCGGGAGTCATCTTCGCCCTGCATCCGATGGGCGTGGAGACGGTGGCATGGCTCAACGGGCGAATGATGCTGCTGTCGACGTTGTTCGCGCTGGCGGCGGTTATCGGTGCGGACAAGTGCCATCGCGATCGGCTGTGGCCGTGGGGTCCGCTCACGCTGTTGTTCGTCGCGTTGTGCATGATGAGCAAGGTGCGGATATCGCTGCCGGCCCTGATGCTCGTGCCGCTGTTGTTCCGCAGGCAGTGGCCGGCGCGGCGCTGGTGGATCATCTGGGGCATCGCCGTGGCGATGACCGGCGTGTTCGGCTGGATCAACCTCCAGGCGAGTAGCCCGACGCTCGAACGCGGGCTGGAGCATCTGGAAGGCTCGCGGCTGGCCCGGACAGCGCTGGCACTGTGCTGGTACTGGAAGCATGCGGTATGGCCGTCGGGGCTGGCGCCGTATCACCCGGCCGCGCAGAACGTGACGTGGTCGTCGCCCGGCGTTGCGACTGCCACCGCGGTCGCCCTGGCTGTGCTGGGCGTCGTCGCGCTCTCGGCGCGGCGAACGCGGACGGGTTGGGTGGGGATGTTCTGGTTTCTCGCCGCGGTCGCGGTGACGCTGCCGCTGATGCCGTTGCGGAACCTGCTGGTCGCCGAGCGGTACGCGTACCTGCCGAACATCGGGCTGTACTGGATCGCGGCGGCGGCGGCCGTGTGGGCGTACATCCGCCTGCGCGAGGCCGCCGGCGGGGGCGTGGCCAACTTGGCGATGAGTAGTGCCGGTGGGCTGGCGGTCGCCGGCATGCTCGGGGTGAGCTGGTACGCAACGGGCTTCTACCACGACAATGTGTCCAAGACGGGCCGCGTGGCGGACCTGTACAGCAACTACCCCGGTTTCGTTGTTCGGCACGGGTGGTCGCTCTATCACGCCGGCGACTACGAAGGGGCGCTCGCCGCGGCGCGGACCGATCTTTCCAGGCATGGCGACGAGGTCGCATCGGAGGCATACCAGCTCATCGGCATGTCTTTGCTCCGCCTCGGCCGGCCGGGGGAGGCGATCGAGTCGCTGAACGCGGCGACGAAAGCACCGGACGACGAAGGGCTGGCGTACTACCAGCTCGGGCGAGCCTACGGGGAGCTCGGGCGGCTGCCGGAGGCGATCGACGCGCTCGAGCAGTGCGCCCAGTTGCTGCCGAACTACAACCCGGGCCTCACGTGGCTGGGCAGGTACTACGAGCGGACCGGCCGATCGCAGGAAGCGGCGGCCGTCTACCGGCAGATGCTGAAGAACAACCCGTACGACGTCTTCGCGACGTTGGGCCTGGCCCAGATCGAAATCGCGTCCGGCCGGTGCGAGCCGGCGCTGAAGCGACTGCGGGACCTGCTCGAGTGGATGCCGGAGAACGTTCCGGCGCGGATCAACGCCGGCGTATGCCTCGTGCAGCTTGGCCGGACCGAGGAGGCAGTGGAGGCGTATGAGGCGGCGCTGCACACGGATCCGGACGCCAAGGTCGCCACGGTCAACCTCGCTTTGCTGATGATCGGCAACGGGGACCGGGCCGCAGCGCAGACGGTGCTCGCGGACTACCTGGCCAGGCATCCGGCCGATCGCGAAGCACTGGGAATGGCCTCGGCGAACCTCGTCGAGATGGGCGAGTTGCGATCCGCGGCGGAGTTGTGGGCGCGGGCGGCGTCGGCGGAGCCGCGCGCGGCCGATCTGCTGGCGGGTTATTCACGGGTGACGATGTTGGCTGGTCGATGGGGACCGGGGGCGAAGTACGCCGCAGACGCTGCGCGACTCGACAGCGACCTGCCGGAAGTCCGCGTGCTGGCATGCGTCGTCGCGCTGCTCGAGCGACGTCACGACGATGCGGTGAATGTCGAGGAGCGGCTGGCCGCCGATGGTGTGCTCGGCCAGCCGGCGTATGCCGATGATCTCGCGCGCCTGCTGCGACGCTTTGCTGCGGATCACACGGACGATCCCTGGCCCTGGTACGTGATGGCCAAGGCCTTGGCTGCCGGCGGTCGCGAGGACGCGGCGCGCCAGGCGGCCGATGAGGCGCGGTCGCGCACCTCGGATGCGGCCCTGCTGGACAAGATCGACAAGTCAGTGGGATCCGGTAATCGATAAACCGCCGCCGCGCGGCTGTCCGGTCGATCCGGACGGGCGCGGCGACGGTTCGGTGAATTCAGCTTCGGCGTTACGCGCGTGCGCCGTTCACACGCGTGCGACGTGGCGGCTCCTGCGCGGTGGACAGTCGGTCAACCTTGATAGGCTGCGACAGAACTGTTCGCACCGGCGACAGGCCTCCGCACATGCGCGACAGTGCTCGTATTCGTGAGCATGCTTTTCGTTCGCGGCGGCGCACGCGCTGCACGCCAGCTCGCAAGCTGAAAGTTGTCCGTAAATGACGGTCCGGTCGTGCTCCACATGACGTCCGAGCAGCATTGCCGTCGTGTGACACGTATCGGCACAGTCGAGGTTCCTGCGGATACAGCTTCGCAGGCAGCGCCACTGGCCTCTGTCAAGACTCGCCTCCGTGGCGGATGCGCAAGTCTGTGCGCAGTTCATGCACTCTTCGATGCAGAGGATGACATCCACGTTGAAACGGGAGAACGTCTCGCTTTGCGTCGGCAGTTGTTTCGCCATGCGAATCACGGCTTCTCTCCTGTGTGGGAATTCGCGAGGCCTTTTTCTCCTGACCGCACCTCGCCTCACCCCTAGTATGGGCGCGGAGACTTAGCCGAGCCTAAATTCCGGATGAGAATGCGCTAAAGCGGACGGCGCGGCCCGCTCGTCAGGCGCCCTCCAGGACCGGCGCGGCGGTATCGCCGAGAACGAAACGCCGGTAGTAGGCGATGCCGAGGCACGTGAACGGAATGGCAAGGACCAGCCCCAGGAAACCGAGCAGTTTTCCCCAGATGAAGACGCTGAGCAGCAGCACTACCGGGCGCAGCCCGACCGTGCGGCCCATGATCCTGGGCGTCAGCAGCGTGTCCTGGATCGTCTGCACGATGGCGAAGACCAGCAGCACGAGGATGACCGAGACGAGCACAGTGCTGTTCGTCTCGAGCCCGCGAACCACGCCGAGCAGAAGGGCGGGAATCATGCCGACGATCTGGAGATACGGGACCATATTGAGCAGGCCGATGAACAGCCCGAGAAGGATCGACATGCGCAGGCCGATGATGGTGAAGCCGATCGCGAAGAGGATGCCCACGATCGAGGCGATGACGAACTGCCCGCGGAAGTAGCGGCTCATGGCGAGGCGAAACTCGTCGAGAAACCCGATGATGTCGGTGCGGTGCTGGGGCGGCAGGTACGCACGCCACGTGTCGGACAGCAGGCGGTAGTCGATGAGAAGGAAGATGAGGTACAGCAGGATGACCACGAGCACGGAGAGACCGAGAATAAAGCTGATCGTGCCGGCCACGAATCCGACCACGCGCTGGGCGATCGCCGCGGGCTGGAGCGTGTCGACGTAGTCTTTGAGCTCGGTGGCAAGCTGCTCGCGGACTTGCCGCATCACGTTGCGCACCGTGGGGTTCTTCTGATTCTCGATGAACTCGTCGATGGCCTCGCCGGCGCCCTTCACCTCCTCGGCCGTGGGCGCGTGAACGAACTCCTGGACGAGCTCGCGAAGCGATGACACCTCCTGCGTCCCGACGTACACCAGCACGACGAGCAACGCGAAGACGACCACGCCGGCCCCGAACACCGTGATCAGGACCGCCGGGGTCCGCCGCTTGAGCCGCGACTCGAGCGTATTGACGATCGGGTTCAGCAGAAACGCGAGAAGCAGGGCGACGGCGAAGGGAATCAGTACGTCGGCGAGATAACGTACCAGCAATAGCAGGACAATGACGCCGGCTGCCGTGATCAGCAGGCGAAAGACACGATCGAAATCCCACTTGCGCTCGGGGGCCTGAGCGTCCACGATACGGGGATTGAAAGCACAATGGTGGCCGAATGCAAGAACATTCACGAGCCGCGCGGGGATTCGCTTCGATGGCGATCAGACGGGCGCCGGCGTTTTGGCGGGCAGAAGCTCGCGAACGCTGATCAGAATCCCCGCAATGAGCAGCGAGATGACAACGACGGCGGTCAGCGCGAACAGGCCGGTGGCGCCCGCCGGAAATACTGCTTCCCGGACTGCCGGCGGAAGCTGGAAGAAGCGCTTGACGTTGGGCATCAGATCGACCGACAGCAGGCGGAGCTGGTGCGTGATGGTATATACGCGGCCGGTGATCGGCGCGTTGCCCAGGCCCATTTCGAAGAAGATCAGGTAGATGATGGAGATCGACAGTGCCCTGGTGAGAATGAGGCCCACCGCCGTGAAGACGGCCAGGAACGTGACCACGGCGACGGGAATCACGACGAGGTAGCCGACAAGGGCGTCGTTCGGCCGCCAGGCGAGCGAACCCGTGGCGGGGGGAGGGACGCCGACCGTGGCGCACAGGTGATGCGCGATCATGGAGAGCTCGGATAGCACCGCCAGGACAAGAGCGACGGCGACGAAGCGAACGAGCAAGACGGTCGCCCGCCGCATCCGTCGCGTGAGGAGGTAGATGATCGTTCGCGATTCGGTTTCTGAGGCGATCAGGGCAATGCCGTTGAGCATGCACAGCAGCGGTATGCCGATGTCGATGAGCAGCACCTGCGCCGGGCCGTGGTAGCGCTCCCATTGAGCCTCGGCGCTGGGCGGCGAACCGAAGTAGCGAATCAGAATCGTGATCGCGGCGGGGGAGACGAGAAGAAGCACGCCGAACCATATCTGCCGCTGCACGAGCGTCTGTCGGACGGTCAGCCGGAATAGTGCGAGCATCGGCCGCATCGGGATTCACGCGCTCCTGTCGACCAGGTACCCAAACAAGGCTTCCAGTGTTTCGTCGGTGGCCGCGACCTCGTAGACGATGTCGTGATTGTTGAGGATGAGATCGGGGAGCCGGTCGTAGATCGCTTCCGGCGTACGGGTTTCGACCACGATCGTCTGGTCGTCGAGGATGCGAAGTCCGCCGACCTCGTTGACGCCGGCGAGGCGGATGGCGAGGGCCCGCGGGTGGTCGACGCGCACGCGAATCGTGTGCGGCCTGTTGTGCATCCGGCGGCGGACATCCTGCACCGAGCCTTCGGCGATGAAGCGGCCATGATCGATGAGGATGATCTGCTTGGTGAGCGCCTCGACCTCGTGGAGCACGTGGCTCGATACCAGAATGCTGACGCCGTAACCCGCCAGCGAGCGGAGTAGTTGCGAGAGTTCGTGGCGGCCGACGGGATCGGTGCCGGTGAACGGCTCGTCGAGCACGAGCAGATCGGGCTCGTGGACGAGCGCCTGGGCAATCTTGATGCGCTGCCGCATGCCCTTGGAGTACGTGCGAATCGGGCGGTTCATGTGCTCACGCATGTCGACGCGATCGATGGCGCGGAGGACCGCTTCGCCGCGATTCGAGCCGCCGAGGCCGGACATGGCGGCAAGCGTCGAAACGAACCGGTGGCCGGTGAGGTTGGGCCAGAACGGGTCGCCTTCCGGGCAGAACCCGACGCGGCCGAGCACCCTGGGGTTGTTCCAGGGGTTCTCGCCGAAGACGCGGATCGATCCCTTGCTGGGCCGGAGCTGGCCGACGGCGAGCCCCATCAGCGTGGATTTGCCGGCGCCGTTGGGGCCGACCAGACCGGTCACTCCGGCGGAGACGGAGGCGGTCACGTCGTTGAGGCCGATGACCTCGCCGTACCACTTCGAAAGGTTGTTGAGCTGAAGGAGTTTCATCGTCAACTTCGCGGCACCGTTCGAAACTTACTGCACGGAGGCCGCAGCCTTGGAGAAGCGCGCCACGCGGCGATAACAGATGATCGCGCCGAGAATCGCCAGCCCGGCGATCACGCTGACCGGGTACATCACGTTCATCGGCTCAGGCAGCACGTTATTGAACACGCCTTCGGGAAGATCCGTCTTCGACCACGCTTCGCGAACGCTGAAGATGCGCTCGTCGACGACGGACATGTCCCTGTAGAGCGAGATGCTGCCGAGCCAGCCGGCCGTTTGCTCCTTGGGGAGCGATTCGGTCAGCAGCGCCTGGGCGAAGATCGACAGCAGGCACAGGGCGATCCAGCCGCCGGCGGCGTAACGCTGGTCGCGCGTCAGGCTCGAGATCGCGAGAATGACCAGGCCGGCGAACAGCATGTTGACCAGTCCGGCCAGGGCGACGTCGCCGAGCAGATGGAGATTCTGCGTGTACGTGGGCAGCCCGCCGGTAATCGCGACGCCGATGATCAGGCCGACGACGCTGGGGATGAACGTGGCGGCGCCCACGAAGATCGCGATGACGATCCACTTGCCGAGCAGGTAGGTCGACGGCGTGACCGGTTTCGAGAAGTAGATGGGCAGAGCGCGGGACCGAATGTCGTTGGCGATCAGGCCCGGCCCGATCATCGACACGACAACGAGCACCCACGCGAGCTGCCCCTTGCTGATCACGAGGAAGAGCGTACGCCAGAGGACTTCGCGCAGCTCGGTGATCCGGGTGATGCCACTGAGATCCACGCGGAGAAACGCCTGGATGAACCCGATCATGCTCTCGGCTTCCTTCGTGCCGGCCAGCGTTTCGAGGGCGGTGAGGATGTAGAGCGTGATGGCGATCATTACTGTGAAGCCCAGGCTGAGCAGCAGGAGATTGCGTTTGCGATGCTCCCGCAACTGGAGGCGGACGCCCTGGCGGACGATCGCGAGCCATGTCCAGCGGCTCGCGCGGAGCTGCCCCGGCCAGCGCCGATAGTGTCGCGCATCGATGGCAGCGGCTTCGCTCATCGCGCCTCCTGTCGTTTGAGCGCGTCCATGAACACCTCCTCGAGGGAGCTGCGCTTGGGATGCAGCCCCCGAAGCTGCGTGTCCGTATCGGTGGCGGCGTGGAGCACGCGGTTGAGCTCACCCGCCGCCGGCAGCTCCACGTGCAGCTCACCTGTGACGCGGTCGTGAATGGCCACGTCCACCTGACGAAGCCGCTCGGTGAAGGCTTTCTCATCGCCGAGGTAGTCAACGGTGTAAAGCGTGGGATGCGGCTTGCGCATTTCGCTGATCGCGCCCTCGGCCAGCAGATCGCCATTCGTGAGAATCACGACCCGATCGCACACCTGCTCCACGTCCGGCAACAGGTGGCTGGAGAGCAGCACGCTGACACCGGCGTCACCGAGGTCGCGGATGAGCGAAAGCATGATCTGCCGCCCGTGCGGATCCATGCCATTGGTCGGCTCATCCAGAAAGAGCAGGTCGGGGTCGTGGACCAGCGCCTGGGCGAGCTTGAGGCGCTGCTTCATGCCGGTCGAGTATTCCTCGGCCTGGCGGTAGCGGGCTTCCTCGAGTCCGACATAGTCGAGCACCTCGTGGGCGCGCTGCATGGCGTCGGCATGGGTCATGCCGGCGAGCCGCCCGGCGTAATGCACGTAGCCCGTGCCGGACATGCCGGGAATGAGACAGTCGTTTTCGGGCATAAAGCCGGTGCGGCGGCGGATGCGCCGCTGCTGGCGGCGAATGTCGAGCCCGAGCACGCGGGCCTGCCCCCCGGTGGGCGGTGCCTGGCCGAGCAGCACGCTGATGAGCGTGCTCTTTCCGGCTCCGTTCGGCCCGAGCAGGCCGACGACACCGGGCTCGATGGTCAGCGACACATCGTTGAGCGCGGCCACGCTCCCGTAACGCTTTGCAAGTTTGTCGCAGAATATGATTGAATTGGCGTCGGCGGTCATCGCGTGCCCGTCTTGCTGCTGCGTGCACCGGCGGTCGATAAACAGCCCGGCCGCGGTATTGCCAGCCAGAGCTTACAGCGAGAGAAGCAGAAGGAAAGCGTACGGACTTGTCGAATCCGAGCTGCAGTTCCCGAGAAACGTCGTGACGAGTGCGGAGATGAACGTGAGGCGCAGACAAAACTGCGGCGTGGCCATTGTGACGATCTGGGAGTAGATGCGAATCCATTATCCAGCCCACGATGACTACGTGACGGGTGGCGCGCAGCAATCGCCCCCCATCCGTGCCATGCTGTGACTGGCGTCTGCACGTCAACGGCGGGCGCGGGCGGTTGCTTTCTTGCGCTTGGTTGACTTGTTGCCGGTGGGTTTGGACGCACTGGGCTTCGGCTTCTTCGGCCTGGCGGCGCGGGGGTCCTTGCCCTGGTCGCGGAGCTTCTGCTCGCGCGCCCGAAGGAGATCGAGGGCCTTCTCGAGCGTTACGGCCGCCGGATCGTTGCCTCGGGGAATCGTCGCGTTCACGACGCCGTCGGTGACGTAGGGACCGTAGCGGCCGGACTTGACCTGGATGTCCGCGCCGGTGTCGGGATGCTTCCCCAACTCCGCAATCACGGCGGGTTTCGCCGACCGGCCACGGCCCTTCGGCTGGCGGAAGCGCTCGACGGCCTGGTCCAGTGTGATCGTGCGCAGTTGTTCGTGGTTGTCGAGGCTCCGGCTTTCGTCGCCCATCTTCAGGTAAGGGCCGAACCGGCCTTCCTGGGCCGTGATGATCTCGCCCGTATCGGGATGCCGTCCCACCTCGCGCGGGAACGAGAGCAGCATCAACGCATCGTGCAACGTGAGACTCTCAACGCTCATGCCCGGCCAGAGGCTGGCCATCTTCGGCTTGCCGCCGCGTTTGGCTGTGCCTGACTCGGTCAATTCGGGGTCGCCAAGCTGGACGTACGGTCCGAAGCGACCCGACTTGAGATAAACCGGCTTGCCGGATTCGGGGTCCTGACCGAGACAGTGGTCAGCCCGGGCGGCCTGTTCGATGAGCTCGAGGGCTTTGGGAACGGTTAGTTCATCCGGTGGAAGGTCGTCGGGAATCGTGGCGCGCCGATCGCTGTCATTGATCTGCACGTACGGGCCGTAGCGACCGACGCGGGCCGCGACGACGCGGCCGTTGTTCGTCCGGCCGATCTCGACGGAGCAGACTTCGCGCGGATCGATAACTTCGCCACTCGAATTGACGAGCGCCTTGAGACCGACTTCACCGATGTTGCCGCCATTGCACTTGCCGTTCGTGCCGCCGTAGTAGAAGTCGTGCAGCCAGGGCTCCGGTTCGCATTCGCCATTGGCGATGGCGTCCAGGCCGTCCTCCATCCTGGCGGTGAAATCGTAGTCCACGAGGTCCGGCATGAACCGCTCGAGCAGGACGGTGACGGCGAAGGCGGTGAACGTCGGGATGAGCGCCGGGCCCTTCTTCCACACGTATCCGCGATCCTGGATGGTCTGGATAATCGTGGCGTAAGTCGACGGCCGGCCGATGCCGCGTTCTTCAAGCTCCTTGATCAGGCCCGCCTCGGTGTAGCGCGCCGGCGGCTGCGTGGTGTGACCGCTCGGGGTGACTTCGGCGGCGCTCAACTGCTCTCCCTGCGTCAGCGCCGGCAGAATCTTCTCCTGATCCTCGAGCTCGGCCTCGGGGTCGTCGCTTCCTTCGACGTACGCGCGGAGGAAACCGGGAAACGTGATGACCTTTCCCGAGGCGCTGAACGTTGCGGTTCCGTGCTCGCCGGCGTCCGCAGTGGCACGCACCGTCGTGCGCTTGCCGGCGGCGTCCTTCATCTGGCAGGCGACCGTTCGCTTCCAAATGAGCTCGTAAAGCTTCAACTGGTCGCCGGAGAGGTCGCTTTCGAGGCTCTTCGGCGTGCGGAAGCTCTCCCCCGCAGGGCGAATGGCTTCGTGGGCCTCCTGGGCGTTCTTGGCCTTTCGCGTATACGCTCGCGGCGCGTCGGGCACGTAATCGTCGCCGTACAGCTCGCGGGCCTGCTTGCGAGCGGCGTTGACCGCTTCGCTCGACAGGCTGGTCGAGTCCGTTCGCATGTAGGTGATGTAGCCGTTTTCGTACAGGCTCTGCGCCGTGCGCATCGTGCGGCGGGCGGTGAAGCGGAGCTTACGCGCCGCCTCCTGCTGGAGCGTGGAGGTGATGAATGGCGGATGCGGCCGGCTCGTGAACGGCTTTTCACTGACTTCGGCGATCGTGAACAACGACGGGGACAGTCGGGCAGCCACGTCCACGGCGATCCGCTCGCTCAGCAGGACGACCGCCGTCTCGTCCTTGAGCTTGCCGGTCGTGTCGGCGAAGTCCTTGCCGGTGGCGACCCGCTTGCCGCCCAGCTCGATCAGGCGGGCTTCGAAAGTCTCGCGCTTGCCGTTGGACTTGTTGATCCTGGCAGTGACATCCCAGTAGTCGGCGGTCTTGAACCGCATGCGGGCCCGTTCACGGTCGACGACGAGCCGCGTGGCGACGGATTGCACGCGGCCGGCGGACAGCTTCGGTCTGACTTTTCGCCACAGCACGGGCGAGACTTCGTAGCCGAACAGGCGGTCGAGAACGCGTCGCGCCTCCTGGGCGCTGACCAGCTTGTTGTCGATGTCGCGGGTGTTGTGAATCGCCCGATCGATGGCCGCTTTCGTGATCTCGTCGAAGACCATGCGGCTGACCGGCACCTTGGGCCGAAGCACCTCGAAAAGGTGCCAGGCGATGGCTTCGCCCTCGCGGTCTTCGTCGGTGGCGAGCAGGAGTCGCTCTGCGCCTTTGAGCTTGCTGCGGAGCTTGGTCACCTGCGTCTTCTTGCCGCGGGGAATGACGTACA
>JBECKQ010000152.1:0-15752 GCA_040235375.1 Phycisphaerae bacterium
CACATCACCATGGCGCCGCCGTGCAGATAAAGGATGGCTCGCTCCATGCCGGCGGCGGGCGCGCCCACCCATTCGGCGGCGACGCCTCCCGCCACAACCGGGCGGATTTCCGTTCCGGCCGGTATCCGCTGGTTCCGGATGATGAACGCGTCGAGCTTGCGCAACTCGGAAACCGAGCCGGCCGCGCGCTTGAATTTCGGGGTCACGAGGTGCCTGATCAGCAGGCGCGTGAGGCAACTCCGCAGACTGGCCATCGCTGTTGCGCTCCCACTGGCGTCTTGAAATGCGCGCGACCAGCTTATGCAGCTCTTCGCGACGGAGAGAAAGCGGCCTCGAGAAGCCCGTCCTCACTGAAGCCGGGGGCCGCACGTCGCGACGCCCGCTTTCGTTTCTTGAAGGCACAGGTCGATATACCCCGTCGCAAGTCCGGTGGCAACCGGCGTCATACCGCGTCCGGACGACCGCTGCGGCTCCCGGCCATCGGCCAGGAGCTTGACCGCGACGTCGCCGACGCGATCGGCATCGTCACACCGCAGACGCAGTCTCGGTGGCAATCGAGCTTCAAGGACGTCGGTACTCAGTACGGATGGGACGACCGCGATGAGTGGACAGGAGTGCGTGGACCGGTGGGCGATCTGCGTTGGGCCCAGGTTGACCACAAAGCCGGTGAGCGGGGCGTTGCTCACTGCTCCTGTCGAGCGAGCATGGACCGGTAGTGCTCTGCCCGGTCGGGTTTTCCCCACCGTTCGTAGAGGCGCACCAGGGCCTCCAATTGGGCACTTTCCATCTTCTGGCCGGATTCGCCGCCGGCGAGCAGGTGCGATTCCGCGTCCTGGAAGTCACCCGTTTCGATCAGGCACTCGCCCAGGGCGTGTCGGGCGCGGAGCATCATGGGGCTGTCCGCATTCTGGTGGCGAGACAGCGTGTCGATGGCCTTCTGCAGCCAGACGCCGGCCTGCTCGTAGTCGGATGCATCATGCAGCATCAGGCCGTACTGCAAGAGACTCGCGCCGACGAAGTGATGATCCGGCTCGTAGACGGACTGGTAGCGCTCGATCGCTTCCTCCAAGAGGGGCGATGCCGCAGCGCGATCGCCCAGGCGCCAACGCAGGCAGCCGAGATCCCAGGTGGCCCGGGCGTACTCTGGCGTATTCCGCCCGAGTACAGCCTGACCAATGTCCCGTGCCGCCTGATAATCGGCTGCGGCGCGCTCGTCCTGTCCCTCGTACTCGAAGACTTTGGCCCGGTCGGTGAGGAGCGCCGCCAGATGCGGATGCTCGTTACCATATACCTCGCGCTGTAACTGAATCGCCTCCGTGAGCAATGCTTCGGCCTGTTCGAAGGCCTGCCGATTCAACTGCACAAGGCCGAGCCTGGCCAGCACGTCGATCAGCAACGTACGGTCATTGCTGTTTCGTTGTCGCAGCAGGCTGAGGGCTTCTTCCAGGATGTCTCGAGCGCGATCCAGGCGGCGCTGAACCAGGTGCACAACACCCTTCATCAGCAGAGTCTCGATGACGGGATCGGCATCCGGTGCCATGCTCGCGAGATAAATCGTGCGCGCTTCGTCAAGGTGGGCCAGGGCCTCATCAAAACGGAACTGCGCCTGCCTCAGATCGGCGAGCTGCACGAGGCAGTCGGCGACGGGGACCGATTGCGCCCCCAGCTCCCGCCGGTACGTATCGAGCGCTTCCAGAAGCAGGCGCTCGCCCTCCGAGTAGTCACGACGCTCGAGGCGGACGCGGGCCAGTCCGGTGAGCACGTCAGCGACCTCGGCGCTGCCCCGGCCGACGAGGGGCACTTTCAAATCCAAGGCACGCTGCAGATTCTGTTCCGCCTCCTCGAGGTGCCCCAACGACAAATACGCCAGACCGATGGACTGACGGACTTCGGCCTCGATCTCAGGGTGGCCGGCGAATCGGTCCTGGATGCTCCGCGTAGCGGCATCGAGCAGCTCGCGAACCGTCAATGACGGGCGGCCGCGGATGTTGGGGTCCGCCTGGCTCAACATGCCGGTCATGAAATCGCGCACCGCGTCGCTCTTCGCGGCTTCCATCCGCGCTTCTTCGAGATTCTGCCGGGCCATCCGTTCGGCCGAAGTGGCGCGCTGGTAGAGGAAAGACATGGTCACGGCGAATCCGACGATCATCAGGAACAGCAGGCTCGCCAGCCCCGCCGCACCGGGGTGGCGGGCGATGAGCTTGCGGAGCACGTAGCCGGTGCGGTCTCTCTTGGCATTGATCGGCTTGCCGGCCAGAAAGCAACGCAGATCCTCCGCCAGGTCGCCCGGCGTCTGGTAGCGTCGGGCCGGTTCCTTCGCGAGGCAACGCAGCACGATCGTGCTGACATCGTCGGGAAGGTCAGGACGCAGTTGTCGGGGCGGCGTCGGCGATGCGACGGAGATCGCCTCGAAGATCTCGCGGAAGGTCCGGTGCTGAGGATAGGGCCGTAGACCGGTCAGGAGTTGGTAGAGGATGACGCCGAGCGAGTAGACGTCGGTGCGCGAATCCACCCGATCCGGTTGCAGGTCCAGTTGCTCCGGGCTCGCCCAGGCCAGTGACCCCAGAAACTCGCCCGTCTGGCTGAAACTGGGGCCGCTGACGTCAGCGATATTGCTCTCGACCAGCTTGGCCAAACCGAAATCCAGTATGTGAGGGTTGCCCTCGGGGTCGATCACGATGTTGCCCGGTTTCAGGTCGCGGTGGATGATGCCGCGCTGGTGAGCGTGCTGCACGGCGTCTGCGATCCTCGCGACGAGAGCGAGTATCTCGCGCAGGCTGCGCGCCTCGCGGACCGCGGGATCACCAATGGGCACGCCTTCCACGTACTCCATCGCATAGTAGCAGAGGCCGTCCGCGGTCGTTCCCCGATCGTAGACGCTTACGATGTCGGGATGTCTCAGCCGGGCGACCGCGTCAAACTCCCGCTCGAAGCGCAGCCGGTTCGATTCCGATGCGAGGGTGCCCTCAAGCAGCACCTTGATCGCGACGGTGCGACCGGTCGCCCGGTGGAGCGCCCGGTAGATCACGCCTTGTCCGCCGCGCTGAATCTGCAGAAGGTGCTCATAACCTGGAATGTGCGGAGCACGGCCCCAGTGTGGGCTGGCATTGCGCAGGCAGTCCACCAAGGAGGCATCGTCAGCATACCAAGCAGGATGATCAGACATGCCTCGGTCGCCCTTCAGCCTTCAGCCTCGACCTGTTCGGCGATCACCTCACTGAGTCGCTTAAGGATCCGCGTCTTGGCCTGATAGACCTGATCCACGGTAATGCCCAGTAGTGCCGCCACCTCCCGCGCGTTCCGCCCTTCCACCGCGTAGCGGATGAAGGCGAGGCGATTGGTTTCGCTGAATTCCGCCTCGACGCGACTCATCGCCCGCCGGACGTGGTGATACTGCCATTCGCGCTCCCACCGCGATTCGTCGGCGGCCTCGTCCTGGAAGTCGGTGGCGGCGCCGCTGTCGATAGGTCCTTGCCCGCGATCGCGTCGATTCTGACGAACTCGCTTGAAAACCGCCCGCAGGGCGAGCGTCTTCAAGTAAGAGCGGAACATGCCCTTGTGGGGATCGTACTTGAAGTCGTCCATCTGCGTGCTCAGGGCCAGCAGCACTTCCTGGGCCACGTCGTCGCAGTCGGCCGGCTGAAGCTGGTAGCGGCGAGCGAAGCCGCGGAGGAGGGCGCCGTAGCGATCGTGGAAGTCCTGCCACGCCTGGACGTCCATGCGATCAGAGAGCCGCTCGAGGAGTGTCACGTGTGTGCTGGGGGCCATCGTCACCGCCATTCTACGCTCACAATCGGGGCCAGCCAAAAAAACCGGCCCGTTCCGTCAGATCTTGCCCGTGTCGGGTAAGGACTCACGGGGGGAAGTTTGACAATCACCAGTTGTTGACTCGGCGCCGTCGGATTCGCGCCCCATGGCCCCGCCAGCTAGTTGGTCGTCTTGCGGCCCGAGTCCTTGCAATCAGGACGACTGACGCCCACTCCAGGAGCAAGAAGATGCATCGCTCAATCACCGCTTCGTGTGTGCTGGCCTGTCTTGGCACAGTCCTGTCCCGCGTGCCGACCGCTGCAGGTTCGGAAACTCTGTGCGTCCTGGGCGACTGGCCATTCGGTCCGGCATCCGAGATCGCCCTCGATCCCGTACAGGGGCGGGCGTTCTTCCAATCGGGCCGCCGAATCGTCACCATCGACATAAGCGATCCGAGCGACCTGCACGTGACCTCGACGGCCATCGAGCCGGCCGCTCGCGCCGAGGACCTCTTCTGCGACCCGAGCACGCAGCGCCTCTATATGGCTGTCCCCGAGCTGGGTCTGGAGACCTGGGACGTGGCCGACTCGCTGGCACCGGCTCGACTCAGCATTGTCCAGCCATATTACTACGACGTGGAAGCTCCCGTCCTGGGCGTGGTAGCGCGAGGCGACAACGCTTACGTGACCACCACCTTCCGCGGCGTGACGCGTATCGACGTCACCGATCCGGAGATTCCGGTGGTGCGCGAGGGGACCTACCTTTGCGGGACTCCCCCGGAACCTCAGGGCTGCAACGGGAGCCTCAATGACCTCGTGTTCGCGGAGGATGGCGTTCTATACGCCACCAGCAGTTCGAACAAGGCCCGCATGAACATCGAACCGGACGGCACCATCGGGCCCCTTGAAACGCACGACGTCTACCCAGGTGGGGGTGACGACATCTTCATCGGTGACGGTACCGCCTTTCTCATTCGGTTTTCCCTGGGCCTGCAGGTCTACGACATTGCCTCCAGTTTTCCCCGCTTCGTGTTCGCCGACGAGGATGCGCGGTTGACGTACGGCGTTGCCACCTTCGGCACGCTGGCTTACGTCGCGACGGGCAGCCCGGATGGCTTGGTGGTGATGGACTTCTCCGATCCGTACAACCTGACCGATGTCGCGAAGTTACCGACGGTGCACGGTAGCGCCATCCAACGCCTGGGCACGACGCTGTATCTGGTGGGTTTCGGCGGTCTCACCACTCTGGACATCTCCCTGCCGGACAGCCCCATGTTCCTTGACCAGATCGGCACGCAGGGCTTCTATGCCGACCAGGCCGTCGTAGCAGGGTCTTACGCGTTTACGACGGGCGGGGACGTGAACGTGCTTGATATCAGCGACCCAACGCAACCCGCTCCCGCCGGCCGCTTTGTCACGCAGCAGTACGCCAACGGGCTGAACTTGGATGGGAACCTTCTCTTTGTCGTCGAACAGGCTCTATCGGACAGTGGAACGGCGGTCACGGTTCTCGACGTGACCGATCCGGCGGCTCCGGCCCAGGTCTCACGGTTCACCGGTGTCGAGGGGCCGGCCGCCGTAGTGGCCCGCAATGGCCTGCTTTTCGTGGCGGAATACCCGATCTATCCGGAGACCACCGGCGGGCTGCGGGTGATCGACTACACAAATCCGTCCGCCCTCCAGGAAGCGGGCTACGTCCCGCTTGCGACTTCTGAGGAGGGCATTTCCCTTGAGGTGGTCGGCGACTACGCCTACGTCGGCATCAACATCTTCAACTCGCCGCAGCCGGACGGCATCCGCGTGATTGACGTGAGCGACCCCAGCCATCCGCAGCGACTCGGATTCGTGGCGGCCCCGGGTCCGAACTTCCCCAAAGACCTCGCGTCATCCGGCGGACTGCTGTACGCCGCGTTTTTCGAGGACGGCGTCGTCGCGTATGACTTGGCCACGCCGGCAACACCAGTGCAGGTCGGCCGGTACTACACCGCGGACTACAGCGCCTTCCGCCTGAAGTCGGCGGGAAGAACTGTGTACGTAGCTGGGAGCGAAGTGCGTGTCCTCGACCTGACCGATCCCGCCCAGCCGGTCGTAGTGGCCACAGAACCCACGCCCCGGTTTGCTTCCGGTGACGTGGCTCTGGACCAAGATCGGGTGGTGGCGGTTCTCGGCGATCTTGGAGCAAGAATCTTCGGCGCGTGCGGCCCTCTGTCCGGTGACTTGGACGGCGACGGCGATATCGACCTCGACGACTCCGGCATCTTCGCCGGTTGCCTGAACGGCCCTGCGATCGCCTATCCGGGCGGGTGTCAGGAGGCAGACTTCAATGGCGACGGCTACGTAGACATGCACGACTTTGCGGAGCTTCAGGTGCTATTTGAACCGTGATCGGTGATGTGGCTCAGTCGGACGTTCTCCCGCGCCTTCATTGCCCCGGGGCGGCGACTCGCTAGCGTAACGGGGCCACACCGCGTCCACACGGGGATCAACCTCTGGCCGCGCGCCGGACATCGCCTGAGGGCGAGAATGGACCGCGACCCACGCACCACGTCGTCGGGGAGCCGCGCCTTCCGAAGAGGAATGCGCCCCAGACCGCCTGCGTCCGCACGAGTTGTCGAAACAAACAATGGCACGATTCTCTCGTGCACCACGCGGTATACCTGTATGGTGAACACTTGACGCTCCACCCGCGTCAGTTGGGCCCGGGGCCCGCCGCTTGCCGTTAAGCGACTGACTGCAGGCAATCGGGGTCAACCGCGATGTGTCGTGCAATTCCGCGCGAGCCTCAGAATGGTCTGCAGCGGAATCGTGGGCTCAAACAACTACGCCGCAGTCGCAAAGGAGTTCGTCGAGTAAACACCCCCGTGTACGCAGGAGTGGAGCGCCGAAGGTGCTGCAAAAACCGCTGGCAGTGCAAGTGAGGCGTGCCTTTTGTGCCTGCTCTGATCTCGTTATACGATCTCTTATCGGGCGGAAAGAAGGTCCATCAGATGAGTCTTGGCAAGTGGTTCATCGGTCGGGCCGTGAGCAAGACCCAACGCGCAGGACGCGTGTGGGTGGTCGTGATCGCGGCACTCGTGACGTCGGCGGCGATGTTCGTTGGGGTGCAGGCCGCCCACGCCGACCCGGCGGAAGTCGGTCCCCCTGCGGTGTCCGGCGCCGGCATTGAACGCATTAGCGTGCTGGTGCACCTGGAACGCGGAAAGAGCCGCGCGGCGCTGCGCCAGTTCACGGCGAAGTACGGCGCAGTTGTTAAATACGAATACAACCTGCTTCCCGACATGGTGAATCTGCGCGGAGTCCCCAAGAACGCGCTGCGCGCCCTGGAAGCCACGCCGGCCGTCGTCCGTTGGGAGGAGGATCGCGAGGTGCGGACCTTCCTCAACGACAGTACGCCGCTGATTCGAGCCTTGCCGAGCCAACTCGCCGCTGCGGGCCTGTCCGCTGACGGAGCGGGCACGCGGGTCTGTGTCGTCGATACGGGAATCGACAGCGACAGCGCGATGTACGCGGATCGCATCGACGTGGCGGCGGGGCGCGACTTCGCCAATGGGGACATGGATCCGGAGGACGACAACGGCCACGGCTCGCACGTGGCCGGTATTGCCGTCGGATCGAATAGCTTTGGGGTTGATTTCGGATGTGTCGGGCCGGAGCAGTTTCAGGGGGTCGCACCGGAGGCAACCCTGATCGGCGTCAAGGTGCTTAACGCCGGAGGCGTGGGAACGCTGTCCGACGTAATCGCCGGCATTGACTACTGCGCCGATCAAAGTCCGACCGGGGGCCGGGCGGACGTAATCAACTTGAGCATCGGCACCGGCATGTTTGAAGGGTCTTGTGACGAAGCGGCCTCCGCCGCGGCGGCAAATGCGGCCGTTGATGCCGGCGTGGTGGTGGTCGCCGCATCCGGCAATTCGGGGCTGGCTGACGCGATAGCCGAGCCGGCCTGCGGCTCGGAGGTCATTGCCGTGGGGGCGAGCTTCGATGACACGTATCCAAACTGCGAATTCCCGACGCTGGACACGTTTGCGTTTGCGGCGTGCACGCAGCAGAGTCCCGCAGTGGATGAAATCGCCTGCTTCAGCAACGGCGGAACCGCGCTTGACGTCGTGGCTCCGGGATGCCTGATTTTCTCGGCGGACTTCTCCAACTCACCGGAGGGCATCTCCGACCGCTGCGGAACGAGCATGGCGGCACCGCACGTGTCGGGCCTGGCGGCGTTGCTCTTGAGCACCGATCCGACGCTGTCGCCGGCCGAGGTGCGCCAGCTGATCCGAAACGGAGCGATTGATCTTGGACCTGACGGATTCGACGCCGCTTATGGCCACGGTCGGATTGATGCATTAGGCTCACTCGGACTACTCGCCAATCCATGTCAGACGGACGCCGATTGCGACGATAACCTGTTCTGCTCGCGCGACGATGTGTGCGTCGACGGCATCTGCTACCACCGCCACGACCCGTGCCCCGGCCAGGTATGCGACGAGGTGAATGACGAATGCATCGGATGTGTCTCCGACGCAGACTGCGATGACGGTGACTACTGCACGATAGACCGCTGCGTCAACGAGCGCTGCGCATACGAGTTCGTCGAACGTTGTCCGGAGCGTTACGTGGTGACCGATCTCGGGGCGGTGGGCAATCAGAACATCGCCTGGTCGTTGAATCAGCTCGGGGACGCGGCAGGCTGGTCGGATTTTGTTGACGGACACTCGGAGGGCTTCTTATCGAGCTGCGGAGACATCAGCTACGTCGGGTTCTCGCCGGGAACGACCCGCAGCGACCTGCTGGCCGTGAACAACCATCGCCAGGCGGTAGGGAAATCCGGGACGACACACGAACCGCAACGGGCGATTCTGTGGAGCCGGCAGGATGGGTTGCAGACGCTGGGGACGCTCGGTGGGGACAAGTCGTGGGCGGTCAGCATCAACGATACGGCCCAGATCGTGGGGTCATCGAAGCTTGCAGACAACTTCACCATTCGCCCATTCCTCTGGGAGGCGGGAGTCATGCAGGCCCTGCCGACACTCGGTGGCGACCACGCCGAGGCGGAGTGGATCAACAATGCCGCGCAAGTCGTGGGCACGTCCACGATCATCCCGGGCTCCCTGGAGTACTTCGGCTGCATCTGGGAGAACGGCACCGTAACGCAACTCCCGCCGTTGAACGGCCTGGTCCACAGGCCGCGTTATATCCATGACAATGGAGACATTGCTGGGTTCGTGCGGCTCCAGACAGGAACCGGCTCTATCGTCCGCGGCGCGGTATGGCGCAATGGCGACCTGCAAACCGTGCTGGGCACTCTGGCGGATGGCACGCCGGCGGAACAGTTCGGAAACAGCTCGGCGTCCGGCGTCAACGCGGACGGATTCGTTGTGGGCATGAGCATCAACGCTTTGCAAGAGTCCGTGCCCTTCATCTACGTGGGTGAAGAGATGATCCAGCTTGACCAACTGATGCCGGACCCGTGGGAGGCTGTGTACATCGGCAACGGCGCCATCAACGACGCCGGACAGATCGTGGTTCGTGCGATTCAAACGGGCGCGGGCGAAACCCGGGCTCTGCTGCTCAGCCCGATCTTGCGGCCCCTGCCGGGGGATCTCGACGAGAACGGGGCTGTCAACGGGGACGACTTTGCCGACGCCGCAGCGTGCCTCGGTGGTCCGATTGAACCACTGCCGACTCCGGAGTGCGCGGCGTTCGATTTTGACAGCGACGGCCATGGCGACCTGGAGGACTTCGCGTACTTCCAGCGGCTATTCACCGGTGGAACAGTTGTGCGTGAGGTCCCGGGGCAGACTTGTCAGGACGGAAGCGACAACGACGCGGACGGGGTCAGTGATTGCGACGATGGGGATTGTGCCGCCGACACCGCTTGCAGCCCTTGCCGTTGCGGAACGGGAGGTGATCCGTGCCTCGATGGCAACTGTGGAGATCCAGGCGATTCCTGCCTCGAAGATAACGACTGCTGCTCGGGAAACTGCAAGGGAAACGGGACTTGTCAGTGATGGACGGTCGGGGCTCGCAGCCATCGTTCCTGCCGTTCGCAACGGTTGGCGGCCTCGACGCAATCCCTTGAGCCAAGAGCGCTTAAGGACTTAGGGGTAACTGACCGCGCGGAAGACTTCGGAAAATCGCCGAAGACCGAGGCCCCCGTTGTGCCCGAAACGCGTCCGGATTTCTCTCGAAACGAAGCACATATTGAAGAGGGAGCTGCCGAACAGCGTTCGGCGGACACCCGGCGAGTCGCAACCGGGCTCGCTTTCGCCCACCGGTTCGCAGCGTCCGGTCATGAAAGTGCGCGTCATGCCTGACGCGCGCAAAAGAGGCCGCCGGCGGATGCCGACGGCCTTGAAGAAGACCTCTTGTCACGTCAGGTGTCGCCGTCTAACGACGACGACCCAACACAGCGATTGCGCCCAGGCCAAGCAGGGCCAGCAAGCTCGGCTCCGGAACCACCTCGAAAGCGAAGTTGTCGATGTACAGCGCGTTGTCGTACGGGACCGCAGGAGCGGCATCCATCGTCACCTGGAACGCCCAGCCACCGAACCAGTACTCGCCGGCGATCGCGTTCGTGCTGGTGCCGTTGAAAGTGCCGCCGCCGCTTCCCGTCGGGTACGAGACCGTCGTGGTCCAAGCGTCGGTCGCCGAGTCGAACATCGATTCGACGTGGACCCACATGTTTTCCGGAACGTCGTACAGGTGCAGGGCGGCGTTGGCGTAGTCCTCCGTGCCGATGGCCATCTCGTTTGGTTTTGCCGGATCGTCGTTCATGTGAATCCCACCCGGAGGGAAGTACGACTGATCGCCGAAGACCTGCCAAACGCGGTAGTTTTCCTTGTAGAAGTCATAGGACACGGACAATATCGAGTCCTCCGGATCGAGTCCGGTCATGTCCAGCGTGTAACCGGCCTCGCCGCTGCTTGCACCGTAGCTGGCCCAGTCGGTACCCCACTCGACCATCAGCGCCTGGCCACCGCCGGGAGCTGCCTGGACGGACGCCGTGACCGGCCCGGGCGCAAAGTCACCCCACGGAGTGAAGACGTACCACCCGACGGGAAGCGTGCCGGGTGCATCGGCTTCGAAGTCGCTGTTGTAGCCGACGGCGTACGCGCCAGTGGTCAGCGCGAGCGCCGTCGCCAAAACAATGAGATGCTTCATGGTTTACCTCCAAGTCTGCCGTCCTGGCTCGAAATGAGATGAGAGAGAGCCCACACACGTCTTGCGCAGCGAGTGCGCACACTTCGTGATATGACGCTTCTTTCCGCGTCGTTGCCTATATTAACGCCTTCCAATCCCTTCTACAAGGGAATTGCCAATAAAACCGCAGAGCTTCGACAACTACGCCTGCGAGATGATCGAGGGAGCCTTCTTCGCCCACACGAATCCCGCGACGGATGAGGGGCCGGCCGGGTCCGCGCCTGATCGCCAAGGGATATGTCTGCTGGGGCGTAGCGGAAAACCCGGCGTTCGGTCAGGCCGGCCCGGAAGACGTCGTGGACGCCTGCATGGCCGGCCCGGATCATCGCACCGCCATCCTCGGCCCCGCTTGGCACGAGGTCGGCGTTGCCGTCCGCGTGGACGGGGCCGACGGCCGGTACCGGGTGCTTGTGCTGGCCGATCCGGCCCGGCTCGACGAAGCAGCGGATTTAGAACGCGAAGCGGAGACCTGGGCTCTGACGGCTCAGGGTATCGCTGCGAGACCGTGACGTTTCTGTGCACGGTAGCGCTCTACGTTCGACCAGTCGCGGCCGCCGAACGGTGCCGTTCTCCATGCCGGCAAAGCGACGATATGGCCGTCCGGATCCCGCCGGCGGCACTTCGGGACGTCAACGGCAATGGCCGGAAGCGGCGGTTGCCATCTAATCGGTGCCGACCGCAACAATCGGAGCCTGCCTGCGGGATGGCCGAGGGCAGGCTCCGTCACATCGGGCACTCTTGTCCGTGACATCCGCGAAGCCGCAGTCACGGCGCAACTCACCGTTGCGGAGTCGACGGTTCGACTGGCAGATTACCGAGCCCAGTGGAACCACCGTCGGGAGCAAACAGCAGTGTTGCCCCGCAACGGCATTGGACCAGCAATGGCCGAGTATCGCCGTTGACTGCAGACAGGGCCGCGAGCGATCCTGCCGGTATGTCCGCCCCGGCGGCGCAGCGCTGGATGCGCCCCTTCTCTGTGCCGGTGATCAGGCCGTCGGCTTTCCACTCGTTGGTCAGGTGCGCGATACAGCAGACGAAGCTTCCGTGATCGTCCGCGTCGACAGCGCATTCGGCGACAAGGTCGGCCATCGTGCATCCGTCGTCAAAGAGCATGTTGGCGACTCCGCTGTCACAGCCATCGATGACGATCGTGCCGCTCGTATCGGAATCAGAGCAGTCATCGCACTCATCGACGACTCCATCGCCGTCAAGGTCGGCCTCGCATTCGTCCGGGAGCCCATTCGTGTTGCAGTCCTCGCTGGTGCCCGCTGCGAGATCCTGGCTATCGGGGATGCCATTGCTGTTGCAATCGAGCTGGTGTTCGTACGCTCCCATATCGGCGGTTGATAGACCGTCGTGGTCGCCATCAACGATTCTCGGATGACCGTCAAGATCCGTGGTGAGGTCCGCCGGTACCGCACCATTGGTCCCCACATCGATGCAGGGCGAATCCGGCGCCAGCCGCAGGTCGCCGTCGATAAACAGTGGGTCGTCGCCGATGTTTCCACTCCCCGTGAAGACATTGAGCCCCTGAATGCAGCTATGCAACACCTTCGCCGAGCTACTTGCGTCGCTCCAGATTTGAGAGGGCTCGTCAACGATGTCGCCAGCGGAATTGCCCCACAGTACGCTGTTCGCGATTTCGGGGTGGCTGTTGTACAGGTTCGCAATAGCTCCACCACCATACCACCAGGTCCAGTTGTCGTTGACCGAGCAGTTGATGATCCGCGGGTTGCTGTTGTAATTGACGATAGCACCGGGGACGTTGTCAACGAACGAACAGTTTATAACGGTTAGATTAGCACCAGAGTCCCAAAAACCATTGCATATGCCTCCGGCCCAATCATGCCAGTTTCCCACGAACCGGCAGTCTGTAACTGTCGCGGTTCCGAAATTCGTGAAGCCGCCGGCGCCGGCGTCCTCCCAGCCCGCGTTATGAGCGAAGAGGCAGCGGTTGAGCGTCGCCGTGCCGCGGTTCTCCACGGCGCCGGGACCATCATACCCTTGGTTGTTCGAGAAGGTGCAGTCTGCAATGCCGATCGTACCTGCGTTGCGGATCGCCCCCGTTTCCTCGTCGCCGTAGTTGGTATCGAAATCACAGTTGAGCACGGTCACGTTGCCGGACTCGACCTCCAGCGCGCCGCCAAACCAGGCGTGATTCCCAGTGAACATGCAGTTCTTCACAACTAGGCGGCTCATTCTCACGATCATCCCACCGCCGGTCCTGTCGGTACATGGCCACCACGTGCATCCCGCATTTCCGCCGATGACCGTCACGCCATCAAGTAGCGCTCCGTTGCCGAGGCCTTCCGCGCTCACGACGTGGTGGATATTCTCTTCTCTGGACGGATCCCACCAATAGTCGGTGTCGTCCCCATTCAGGTCGCCGTTGAGAACCGTCTCGTTGGCTTCGGTATCGCGTTGATCGACACTCGTCTCCCAGCCAGCAAACCCCCCGTAAAGCGCCACTCCGTCAACGAGGCTGAACGATGCCGCACGGTCGCCGGTGTATGCCCCGGAGTCGACGTCGTAATCCGGTCGGTAGGTCCCGGCAGCAACCCAGATTTGGGGTGCTGCACCTCGACGGCAATCCGCGAAAACCAGCGCGGCCTGCAGCTCGGTAAAGGCGTTGGCCCAACTCGTGCCGTCATCCAAACCCGTTGCAGCCGCGTCCACATAGATAATCGCGCCCAGGGGCTCGCATTCATCTGGCAGGGCATTGCCATTGCAGTCGGCGCTGGTGGAACCGGTGATGTCGCACTCATCAGGGACGCTATTGAGATTGCAATCGGTGCTCGTGCCAGCAGCGACGTCGGCGTCGTCGTCGATGGTGTTACCATTGCAGTCAATGATGGCCCTGTGCACCGTGATGTCATCAACATAAGGGCCCTCGAGGAGCCGGTTCTCGCCCACACTGACGTCTGCATCACCGTAGATCCCGCTGACGCGCAACAACCGCGTGCAGGTCGGATCAGCCTCCTGTTCGATCCCGCCGTTGCCGACGTTGGTGCTGCTGACCCGGTCGGAATCACCCGCAAACATGTGGGGCTGGCCGATCACCGGTGACGCGGAGATGTAAAGCGCGACAGTGACGGCGAAAACGACCGCACCGTTTCGTGAGCAGCCGATCAACCGTGTCTTGTACATCGGGTTCTTGTCCATGAGCGGCAACCTCCACCTGTTAGGACACCTATGCCGAAAATCAGTTGTCTTGACGCCATTTCTGACGGTCCGCCTACGGCACCGCCTCAACGGCTGTGACGTTGCTCGAGTCGCCGTGGATCCACGCACCGTGGATCGGATAGCATTGATCATGGCCTTCAGGCGTGACGCATCTGGCCTGCGGCAGATTGGTGCGTTCCGCAGCGCAGCGACTCCGTAATCAGCAGACCGCGCTCGTTCCACCAAGCAGGCAATCGTGTCGAGGGCAGGATAACCAGAGCAGATCAGGGCTGCCCGACGGGACTGAGCAGGTTGCCAGAGAGCGCATAGCCTTTTCTCTCCCATCACGATCGCAACAGACGCGCCACCGATGCCATAGCTCAGCAGGCGGCAATCGGACGCGCGCAGACAGCGCGCTGTTTCGCCCGCTGATCACTCATGGAAGAGAACAGACTCTTGCGCCCAAACCTGACCGGCCTGGCAATATCCTACCAGCCGCTGGCGGCGATTTAAAGAACCCGCCGTTTCCTCCGGAGGCACGCCGGGGGGGGCTGACTCACATAGTCTGTCCTGCGACAGTGATGGCGCCAGCCTTCAGCCGGATCGGGGCTCGATCTGGTGTGGCCTCGTCAACGCCACCTTGTCGATCAGCAGGCGTATCACGCGTTCCGGGTCCCGGTCGCCGGCTTGGAGGTGATGCAAGGGCCGCGCCTGGTCACGGGCGAGCGCCAGGACCCGCTGCCGGCGGGCATCATGCAGTCCTATCTGGTCCTCTTGTCGCTCGTGTTCGTATTACTCTCCCGCGGTCAGAACACGGAGCCTGTCGTTCGAGTCGGACCTCAGGGCAGCGGCGAGCAATCGGTGCTACCCCCTGCCCATGGCCCTGCCCGGCAAGTTCGCCTTCCACTGGCACAGTCTCAAAATCACCGGCGCGCCGGAGCTGGCCGCCGTCGAGGACATCGAGCGGGAGTTGGAGCAACGCCGCGTGCGCGAGGAGCAGATCCAGTTCATGGAGGCCGGACTACGTCGTGAGTGCTACGAGTTCGTCGAGGGATACATTCTGTCGTTCCGGCAGGAGGTAGCCGAGTTCTGCGACCAGGTAATCGCCCCCAAGGGGCAAGTGCGCGGCAGAACGCTGAACAGCATCCGGGACCGCATCGACCGGTTCCACGCCATGAACGTGTTCGGCGATGCCGACACCGCAGCCAAGCTGGCCCAGCTGAAGCATCAGATCGCCAGCCTGACCGGCCAGGACCTTGCCCAGCAGCCGGACGTGGGCGCCAGGCTCAGCGCCGCGTGTACGGGCGATCAAGAACACGGTGCTCGATCCGGGAAACGTCAACAAGCTGACGGGGCGGCTGAAACGCGGGTGGTGCTGGATTGACCGGAAGACGACAGCGCGGTCAACCTTTCCAACTGGACGAGACGGCCACAGCCACCTATTTCGCAGCCCGATGATGCTTCACCCCCGATCCTGCCGCGATCATCTCCCCGTTGGCTAGAGGATTCACGCCGCGCAACATCATTCCCAGCGCATGCGAATTGTCGTCCCGCCCCTCGGTCATCCGATCCGCCGGATCACGCACCTGCACCAGCACGGTCTTCCGGTGCCGCTGCGACCGGTTGATGTTCGACCCGTGTATCAGC
>JBECKQ010000158.1:0-2961 GCA_040235375.1 Phycisphaerae bacterium
TGGTACAACCGCTTCCGCGGCCTGCTCATCCGCTGGTGCAAGAAAGATGAGAACTACACCGCCCAATTGCACCTGGCCTCCGCCATCATCATCGGTAGCTTCATTGGGTTATCCGGATAGGCTCTAAAAGCGCAACTGCAAGAATACATCCCCGCCGTCCCCCCGATTCTACCGTACGTATTGCCCGGAATCTTTTTGCAGCTAACCGTTTCGGTCTTCCAGTAATTACCACAAGCCGTTGGGCCGGATATGCCCCAGTATAGGCGAAGAAAACGCAGGTTCGTTTTCCGTCTGCTATTCCGCCTTCTTCTCCCGCGATTTCTTCCGGGGCCGCCCGGCGTTACGCAGCGCAAGCCAAGACGCTAACCAGTATACCATCGCTCGCCCTCAATGCGCCTGAATTCGGTGCACCGTGATTTGACAACTCACTTAGCCTGCGTCACGGGCAACCGCCCTGGACGGCAAGGCAGAAGAAGTGACACGCCCTGCGCGTTATACGGGTGAGGCAACGGTGGGCTCGTCGCCAGGAGTACGCCCGCATGCGGCGCCTCCAGCGAGAGCAGGTGAGGGTGGACCAAGTGAACAGGAGAGAACATCCAGGAGACCCGACACGGTGGATCTTCGACAATCGGCAATGGGCAGGACTCAGCCGCGCGGCCGACGCTTACCTTCCCGGCCTCGTGGTTCAGTGGCCCCGTCGCCCCGTCCCACCGCCCAGCCTGTTGCCCTCGTCCGCGACCTCCAGCCGCCAGCCTCCGGTCTCCAGCCTTCTCCCCCAACGTCCGCTTTTCCGCACCCGCGATTTCGACAGCGCCAGGCCCGATGGCCCACCCGCGTTTTTGAGCAAATTCACCGATAGACGGTATTTTCAGATCGGCTGGAACCCCCGAAAACGCGGTTTTTATACGAATCGGCTGGCGCCCCCAAAAACGCCGGTCGCGCCTGCGCCCTACAGCCCCCGGCTACCAAACTGCTCCCCCGCTTTCTCACCCGCCGAAGGCCGCCAGCATCCACTCACATCTGAAAATCTGCGTAATCTGCTGAATCTGCGGACGATCTCTCTGCGGCCGGAGGCCGCCCCCGGCAGGACCCGCGCAAAGCTCGGGCCCGCGATCGCACGATCTCAACCGCGGGCCCAGCGTGTCGAAACGAAGCTACTTGCAAACAGGTTGCGGGTTCTATTCCTGCTGCTGCGGCTCCACCACGTCCAGGTACTTTTCGTACGCCTGCGGATCGCGATTCTGAAGATCGGCCTCGTCGGAGTAGACCGTCACGACCTCCGTGTCGCCCTTGCGGACCGTGACCTCGATCTGGCCGTCGGGCTCCACGCGGAAAGTCTGCGCCGCCTTGCCGAAGCTCAGGTGCGCGTACGGAGGAATGTCGATATCGAAGTTCTTGTCTTTCAGCTCGTCGAGCTGATCGGCGAGTTCTTCCGCACGTTTCTGGACCTCTTCGATCCGCAGCTCGATCTGGGCGCCGAAGTCCTTGTCGAACCAGGACGGCAGGTTCTTCAACGCGTCCGATCCCTGCATCTGCCAGGAGAACTGGTTGCTGTTCGGCACCTTGCTGTAGATCTCATACGCCTCGGGATCGCCCGCCTCGAGTTCGTCGGCGGTCGCGTATTCCTTCTCGACGAGATCGCTGCCGTCCGTGTTCTCGCGGCTGACGGTGATCGGACCGTCGCCTTCCTGGGAGATGTGAATCGTCGTGTCATCGCGTGTCACCTTCAGTTCGAGATGGCGCACGCCGTCGTCGAAGTTGAGGTTGGTCCACATCTTCTGGCTCAGCGCTTCGGCGAGGGCGTCCGGCAGGTCCTTCAACTGGTCCAGCCCTTCGCACTTGAAGTTGCCGTCCGGCAGCATCTTGAACAGCTTGGAATTCAAACCTTCGCTGATGCGCAGGTCCGGCTCGACTTTCCAGATGATCGCCGAGTTGTCCGGCTTCTCGAGCACGGCGCTCACCGTGATCGTCTCACCGTCGCGAACGACCGTCAGCTCGATGTTGGAGCCCGGCCCGAAGTCGGCGATTCTGCTGCTGAGCTGTCGAACACCCTCGATCGGCTCGCCGTTGACCTGCGTGATGATGTCGCCCTCGCGCAGGCCGGCCACGTCCGCCGGACTGTCCTTCACGACGTTCAGCACCATCACGGAGTCGGCCGGCACGTTCTGCTGCTGGGCCGTGGTCCCCTTCAGATCGGTCAGGGCGACGCCCAGCCAGCCGCGGTTCTCGTCCACGGCCCGGGCCGAGCGGCGGATGACCGCCACGCACCGCTTGCCATTACTGTTTGCATCCGCGGTCGCGTCAGCCTCGGCGGAGGCGACCACCACGACGCCAACGTTCGGTCCGTCTCCGTTCGTCACCGCCACTTGCACATTTGCGCCGGGATCGTCCGCGACGGCCAGCGATACGAGCGGCAGACCGGCGGTAACTGCCAACGCCGCAATGCACTTTGTCCACCACGTGTTCATAGTTGGTTACCTCGCGTTCAAAGAGAGCGTTGTTCTGCTCAGCCTCTACTTGTTGGATCAAACCGGGTTTTTCGTGAACCGCAGCTTCGCCGCGGGCGCTTCCTGCTGAATTTCGCGAACGTGATCGAGCTGCAGGAGGTACAACTGTCCGTCCTTGCCGGGAACGACGATGTAGTTGCGATTCGTCTGCCGATCGAGCCGATCGGCGGGATCGTTGACGTACCAGATGCCGCCGTCGAGGCTGACGGCGCCGCCGGGTCCAGCCGGCATGGCGGCCCCGACCGTGGGCGTCGCGATCGGGTGATGTCCCGCGTTCAGTTGCGCGGTCTGCTTCGCTTGCTGCGGCGACGCATACCAGAAAAGAAGGGCGGCAATGCACGCCGCGATGGCGCTGGCCGCGTAGATCATCCAAGTCAACCGCCGGCCCTTCGCCGCTTGTGGCCGCATGTGAGCCGGCGCTCCAGACGCAGCCGGCTCGGCCGCCACGGCCTGG
>JBECKQ010000118.1:0-10568 GCA_040235375.1 Phycisphaerae bacterium
CGTGTCGTTGGACAGGCGTTTCGATTCCGGCGTGTCCGCCTGGGCGGGTCCGGCAAACGACATGACAAAGACGCCCGCCGCAAGCAGGGCAATCACCCATTTCGGACGTCGAGTCGTGCCGATGCGCAGGGACCATTTCGTGCGGCGGCGACTGTCCGAGACGCGACCGCAAGGGAGCGGACTGCCGCTCGCACGCCAACGCCACGCGGGCGAACGCAACTGCGGGTGGCGCGTACTGGCGCCGACAGGCCGTCGATCGCACACCTTGGTCTGCGATTGCGCGCTGGAGTATTCCCTGCTCGGGCGGACCAATCTCACAAACTCTGCCCTTCTCGCCACAAGGGGCAATCCACCGTCAATTGCCGAAGGCGATGTTCTTGCATCCGGCTCGCAGCGCCGCGTTCCAGCAGTTGACCACGTTATCCCACGGCTGGTCAGGGTCCGGAACAATAACGACCGGCGTCTGATCGCTGAAACCCGGGTTCCCCTGCTCTTGCCTGAGGAATCGCGTAAGCTCGCCAAAGGTGGCGGGGGACGCAATGAAGTTGTCGACCCGCAAGCGATAGTCACCCGGGTTCGGACCGTACTGCTGAATCCGGACGATGAACGGACTGACTGGCAACGGGACGGTCGGTCGACCGGCTGTGTGGCGGAGCTGCGCGGCCAGGTAGCCCTCCGCTTTCTTGAACGTCGTCGTCACGGAGAAAAAGATCAGCAGCAGGAACGTCACGTCGATCATCGGCGCAAGGTTCAGCACGAGGGGCGGACTGGCCCAGCGGCGCCGGCGCCCCCGTCGGCGCTCCTGGTCCCGCCGGAACGAAGTGCGGACCTGTTCACGCAGCCGGAAGGCCATCAGTCTTCACCTCCGCGGCCCACGTGCGCCACCAGCGACATGTTCTCGATCTGATTGTCCGCGACGATCTGCATCACCGACCGCACCAAGTCGTACGGCAGGCGCTTGTCGGCGCGGATGATCACCTTCAGATTGGGATTCACCTCCTTGGCCGCGGCCAGCCGGCGCGAGATCGTGTCCAGCGATTCCGGCCGGTTCGGACCGACGCTGTAAAGCGCCCGTGCGGAATCACCCTGCGTCATCGAGCCCACGAGCCGGCAGTTGATGACCACGCGATCGGTGATCTTCACGTTCTTCGCCATGCTCTTCTCCGGCTCGGGCAGGTTCATCGGCACGCTCTCCGCCGAGGCAAACGTGCTGACGAGCACGAAGAAAATGATCAGCAGGAACACGACGTCGATCATCGGCGCCATGTTGAAGCGGATGTCCGGATGTCTGCGCGACTGAGCCATGACGAAACCAAGTGTTCAGTTTTCAGCGTCTCGTATCCAGCAGCCTGTCCTTTGATCGAGCGCTGACCTCTGACTTCTGACCTCACCCGTCCATGCCTGTCTGCGTAGCCAATCCTGCGGGAATCGACGCAGGCGGGGACACAGGCGTCGCTGACGCTTCCACCGGAAGCGTCGCCGCCGCCGCGTGCGACGGCTCGAACGTCGACAGCAGGCGCTCGGCGGTGGAGGAGCATTCCGCCATCAATTCATCGATGCGGTTACGGAAGAACGCGAACACGCTGAGCGCGGGAATGGCGACGAGCAATCCCCAGAACGTCGTGACCAGGGCAATCGAGATATCATCCGCGATACGCGCCGGCTCGGGAATGCCGCCCGCCTCGGTGATCGAGGCGAAGAGGCCAATCATGCCGTAGACCGTGCCGAAGAGACCGATCATCGGACTGACGTTGCCGATGACGTTGAGGTATTCGATTTTCCGCATCAGCCGGCCGGCGTGATGGTCGAGCGTGTCCGCCACGGCGCGTTGCATCGCGCCATAGCCGAACGACGCCTGCACGAGGCCCGCGTGCACGGTCGCGCACAGCACACTGGGATGATCCGCGGTGAAGCGCACGGCGTCGAGATAACGCTTTGCCTCGAGGTCGCTGCGGACGCGTTCGACAACCTGCCACGGCAGAATCGTGCGCGGCCGGATCGAGAGGCTGTGCTCGATGATCAATGCAATGGTGGCGATCGACAGCGGAATGAGGATGAACCAGGTGATCACGCCCCCGCGCACGACGAAGTGATCAAACAGTCGCCTCGCCGATGCGTTCTGCGCGGCGCCCGTCGTGTCCTGGGCGAGCGCCACCGGCGAGACGATCAGCGTTACGACCAGCGCGAGGGCCAACGTCAAGGTGAATATGCGTAACAATGCAGCCTCCTGTTCTTGTCGGCTCGTGCAGTTTATGTCAGTGTGCCACTGCTCTTCCCGTGCAGACTTCAGTGTTCAGTTTTCGGTTTTCAGTGCGAACGTCGCATATCACGTGTGCCAATGCCGTGTGAGCAGTGCCGGCGTCCTTGACCTTCGGCCCGCTCCACGGCCTGCCCCTTCGGATCAAACCGTGCCACCCAGTTGCGTTGCCACCCAGTCTGCCCGTCAGGACGCGTCCTGGTCGGTCAGCAATCGTCTCGCCTCCTGCTTGACCGTGTCGGGAACATTGTCCTTCGTCAGCACCTCTTGCAGCAGTCGTGCGGCGTCGTCGCGGTGTCCGGTTTGGCGATGAGCCTGTGCCGCGATGACCAGGGCATCTCCGCAGAATGGGCTGTCCGGAAAGTGGATCGCCACGCGCATCGCCGCCTCCGCCGCGTCCATGTATCCCTCTTCGTTGGTGGCCGCACCGAACAGGGCCCTGGCCTTCAAAAGTAGCACCTGCGCCAGACGATCCTTCGGGACGTCGGCGACGGCGGCATCGAGAAGCGGCACTGCCTGGGCATACTGCTTCGCCGCCAGAATAGCGTCGATCGCCCCCACCTTGATGTCCAGCGTGCGGTTCGTCATCAGCGCCGGCGGGATGCGCAGGCCGGCCACTTCCGGCGTCAGCGACCTCCACGCCGGATCATCGAGCGAACGCAGCACCTCGTACTTCAACAGCTTGATCAGCTTCGCGCTGTCGCCCGGCGCGGCATCGCGCTCCGCCCGCTTGATCTCGTCGCGGACGCTCTGGACGGTGCGGTCCTGCCGCAGGGGCAGGTTGCGCGGCAACAACGCCGCGGCGCCGCCCGGGTCGCTCTGGGCTGCATGAATGAACGCCCGCACCGCCAGGTCGTGGTCGGCGGCGCGATCGGCCGCCATCAGCAGCCTCGCCCACACCAGCTGCGGCCAGAAGTCGCCGGCCGAGCGCAGCGCCCGCTGGTACCGGTCCACGGCCTCTGCCGGTCGGTCCCTGACCAGGAGCTCCTCGCCACGATTGAACTCCGACAGGCCGCGGGCCGTGTCCACGACGATCAGTTGCACTTTCTCGATCGGCAGGTCCTGGTAGTTGCCGATCTCGGTGCGAAAGGTGATCTTGCCGTCGCCGTAGGCCGCGATCTGCACGCGCCGGTAGGTCTGGCCGCCGGCCATGATCTCGTCGGCCCGCACCGTCGCGACCAACACGCCCATGAGGATCATCACGGCGGCGCCGATCCTGCGTGCGTCCGGCGCCGCAGCGCGCGCAAGGACATAAATCTTCGCGGTCGGGAGTTCAGGGTTCGAGGTCATACTCAGATACGAATCGAAACTTGCCGTTGTTCTCCCGGGCGATGTCTTCCAGGAGCTGGCGCCCCGCGGAACTGACGTAGGCTATGGTGAATATACGCACCTTCTCATCGTGGTTCCACTGGCGCAGCTCCTCCTTCAACTGCTCGCCCACGGGAATGTCACCGTCGCTGAGGAAGTAGATCAAGTCCGGGCGGAGCTGGAATGCCCGCCTCATGGCCTCGATCGGCTCTGTCATCCCCGCGGGCACGATGCCGTCCAGGAAGTCGAACGTGAGGTCCTTCATCGAGCGGATGGCGTTCACCAGCCGCTTCGGTGGATTCTCGATCGGCGGGTCCGTGCTGTAGAAGATCACGTGAAATTTCTGGCTCTTGCGCAGGTGATCGATCGAGCGCTTCAGCTCCTTGCGCAGGTCGCCGAAGATGTCCATCATCGAGCCGGAGCGATCGACGACGTACACGATCCGCCGCGCGGCGCGGGCCTCCCCGCCCAGTCCGAAGAACTGCGGCCCCCCGGCACCCGGTCCAGCACGCAGGCCATACTTCGAGAACTCCCCGCCCCCCGTCCCGATCCCGACGATGTTGAGTTCCCGGTGGACGGGCTTCGTCAGTTCATCGAGCGTGGAGCGCTCCTGCGGCACCACGGTGTCGGCGGGCCGCTGGGTTTCGGTCTGAGCCTGGAACGGCGACTTGGTAGGAACGACGGTGAACCGCGTTTCTTCGGGCGTCTGCCGCAGGTCCGTCACGGCCGACTGGAGCGTGTCGTCGGCCCCCATCGAGTCGGTGATCCACGGCAGGGCCACCATCACCGTGAACAGCATGATGTGCACCGCGATGGATGCGACCCACGCCACGACGAGTGCTTTGTCCGCGCGGGATGTCGTTGGCGGTTCAGCCTCAGCCGGCGATATTGGGGGCGATTGTTGAACGATCATGTTTGGCGAGAGCCGTCAGCCTGCGATTCGGTCGCTGCTGAATTTCCGGCCTAGCGTGGCACGCGGCGGACGACGACGGTGCAGAAGTTCGTCAGCCGCGTCCTGGAAATCGTTGCCGAGCGTCGTTTTCAGGAGTTACGGCGTCGCGGATCAACGAAAAATGTTAGTAACGGTCCGGTTGCCAGTCAATTTCCGGCTCGGCGCCGGCGACCATCCGGTGTGCCCCGATGTGTTCGGGGCAGACGGATCTGCCGCCCGCCAGGGGGTGCCCGCCGCATGGACGCCGGCGGGCACCCCGCGTATTCTGCCCGTCGGGCCGAACCGACGGCTTGTTTCTGGGAGATGACTGTGACAGCTCGCTTACGCCTGTTGCTCTGCTCGGTTGGGATACTCCTCTGCCTTGCTGCCTCCGCGTCGGCCGGGCAGCCCGCCGTCCGCCTGGCGGACGTGCTCCAAGACGGGACGGCGGCGCCCCAAGCCTGGAACGACCACGTCGCGTACATCGCCGCGCACCTGATCGAACGGGCGGAGAGCCCCCAGAGTCCGATTGATCAGGTGGATCGCCACCTCGACGCGGCCAACTGGATCCTTTCATACACCATCGAGCCGATGGCCTCGCGCCGCCTGCTCGATATCGCCGAAGATGGCGACGCCGCCGCGGCACTGACGAACGTCGCCGAAGCGAAGCGCCAACTGGACGCCGCAGCCCACCAGCTCGACGAACTGGTCCAGGCCGGTCGCCTCGAGAGCGATGAGCAATGGTCGCGCATGAATACGTTATCCGGGCTGTCGGCATTCGTGGCCGCGTTCGAGTCCATCTGGCAGGAGCGTGACAGCGACGAGGCACGTCGCGAGGCGATCTCGGACGCGGCGTACGGACTCGCCGTCGTCCTCGAAGATCGTCGCAAGGACGTGGCGCTGACGGCCCGGCTGTGGCAGGCGTATCTGAACGCCCAGATCGGCAAGCTGGCGCGGGCGACCGAGCTTCTGCCGGAGGCCATGAGCAAGCCGGAAAAACCGATGGGCGTGGGCACGTATGCCCGCATACTCCGCTGCCGGTACAGCGCCGGACCGGAGGGTGGGTACCCGGTGGCGATCGCCCTGCTGGCCCGGCTGGAAGAACGGTGCCTTCAGTGGTTCAGGGATGATCCGCGGGCGTACCCGGCCCAGCGGGCGGCGGCGCTCGTCCGCCGGCAGGTTCTGGGCGATTGGGAAAAGTTGTTGCAGGATGCCGGCCACCCGGACCGGGCCGAGTGGTGCGCAGACGCCATCAAACGAATTGACCACGTGTATTTCGACACGGAAACCCCGGCCACCGTCCTGCGACTCGAGTTCGCCGCCCCACCCATGGTGGACCTCGACGCCGCGGAAGTCGCCGCCATGGGTCGAACGGCCACCGCGCCGAGCACGGAACCCGCGACCGAACCGGCTACCCAGCCGTCCACACAGCCGAACCACGGGGAAATTGAATGAACGCCCGGAATTGCTGCGTAAGCGTCCCGACCCGTTGACCAATCCCCGCTGATTGGTATCATTCCTTCTCTTGCCCGCCCGTCCCCGGGTGGGGCCGATCATGAGCTACGGAGGTTTACGCCGAACGATGGGTAACTACACGGGTCCGAAAGTCCGACTGAGCCGCCGCCTCGGCGTCCCGATTGCCGAGACCGCCAAGCACCTCAATCTCCGGCGTCCCTCGCGTCCCGGTATTCACGGCTATCGCCGGGGCCGGCCCAGCCTCTACGGCCGGCAGCTCGCGGAAAAGCAGAAGATCGCCTGCTACTACAACATTCGCGACGGGCAGCTTCGTCGCTACATGGCCATGGCCGCCGCGTCCAGCCGCGATTCGATCGCCGTGTTCCAGGAACTGCTCGAAACGCGGCTCGACAACGTCGTTCGCCGGCTGGGCTGGGCTCGCACGATCTGGCAGGCCCGGCAGGCCGTCGCCCACGGTCATTTTCAGATCAACGGGCGCCGTGTCGATCGCCCCTCACAGCGTGTCCGCCCCGGCGACGTGATCTCGGTCAAAGAGCGCAGCCAGAAGTTCGTCCGCGCTTGTGCGGAGACCTGCGAAGGCCCTCTTCCGCCCGAGTGGCTCGTCGCGGAAGAGAACAAGCTCGAGGCGCGCGTCGTTAGGCCGCCCACGCCCGAAGACATCCGTCTTCCCTTCGAAGTCGAATACGGCTTCATCGTCGAGTACTACGGCCGCTAGGCTTCGTGCTCTTCCCCATGGACTTCTTCCCACTGGTTGTGCTTTGCGCTGCGCGCCCGTAAAGTCTGCATGGGTCTGAATGCGCCGGGCTGGCGATCACACGGGCACCAAGCAGAGCAGGCATGGACAAGAAGGCACTCAGCAAATTCCTCGACCGCTACCAGCACGCCCACCAGACGGCCCTCGAAACGCACTTTGACGGCGGGACG
The DNA here is from genome assembly GCA_040235375.1 of Phycisphaerae bacterium. GTDB lineage: Bacteria > Planctomycetota > Phycisphaerae > UBA1845 > UBA1845 > JBECKQ01. The sequence goes on from JBECKQ010000118.1 coordinate 6,897, forward strand.
TGCGGGCTCGAGCTGGAATGGAACGTCATCGATTCCGCGCTGCGGCCCGTGCATCACGTCGGCTCCGGACCGGATGCCGTCTCCTTCGCTGACGAGCTTCGCCGCCGGTTCATCGCCGGGCCGCTGATCGACCGCAACGAGCTGGAAGTCTTCCACTGGATGACGGAGTGGACGACCCGGCCGTACTACCACGCGCAAGGCGCCGTGTACGAAGGCCGCCTGCTTGAAGCGTGCATGCTGAACGCGCTCAGCGCGGCCGGGCTGTCCTTCGGCGAGCGGCTCTATGCCTGGCCCGGCAACCTGCTGTGGCCGGTCGAGGTGAACGGGCGCTCCATCCCCGGCGAGTGGGAGCTCGCCAAGCGGCGGTATCTCGAGCACTGCGTCGAGCTGTTCGGCAGCGCCCTGGCGACCGCGGGCATGCACACCAACGTGTCGCTGCCGGTGCCGCTACTGTCACTCGACTACCTGCACCTGCCGGCCGCCGTCCGCGTGACCAGCACGCTGCGCGACTACTGCAACGAGGTGAACATCCGTGGAGCGCGAATCCTGCGGGCGTTCGCGGCGGTATTCGTGGCCACGTCGGCGGCGTCACCCTTGCGGCCGGAGCGCGCCGGCGGCGAGCCGGCTCTCCGCGTGACTGACGAGGACTCGAATCGGCTGCTGGTATTTCCCAACCCGCCGGCGCTTGACGTTGCCGATCTCTATCGCAGTCACGCCGATTACGTGCGCATATCGAGCGACCTCGTGCGCAGCCGCGTCCGCTTCGGTAACAACAACTGGACGCCGACGCGGGCCCGGTCCGATCGCAAGTCGGTCGATCGGATCATTCACATCACGACCGAGCAACTGCACGACGTGTACCGCAAGGGCATTTACCGCGTGGGCGAAAGCGAAAGCGTGGACTCGATGACGTCGCGGATCGAGATCGAGAACCTGCTGGCCCGCGTTGAAATCCCCATGGCCCGCGTCGAAATCCGCTGCGACGAAGGCGGGCACGACCTCGACGTGGACGTGGCCAACCTGGTTCTCCGAGAACTGCTGTTGATCCGGACGTACGCAGATCCGGGTTTCGGCGCCGGTTTCGCGTACAGCGCCGCGGACATCGATCGCTGCCGCAAGAACGAAGACGCCGCGGCCCGGCTCGGCCTGCGCGGCGAGATCGAGCATCCGTTCACCGGCGCAAAGACCGGGATGCGCGAGTTTCTCGCGTGGGCGCTCGGCGAAGTGAACGAGCTCGCCGCCGGCCTCGGCCGCGCCGATCTGCTCGATCCGCTCCGGGCGATGGCAACCGGCGGGCCGAACACCGCGGAGCAACTCCGGCAGCGCGTCCGCCGCGACACAAGCGCCGACAACCGCGTACCGTTCGAACTGCTCAAGCAGTTGGCCGTCGAACGCGAGGAACAGGTCGACCGTGATGTCGAGCGCATCGTCGGCACCGTGCACGACCTTCGCGACGAAGCGCCGAAACTCCGCGAAATGCTCACCCGCGCCCGCGAGGCGGCCCGGCTCGACCCTACATCCCGATTCCACTTCGAGGAACCGGGGGCGGCGGCGGCAATCGTGTCATTTCCCGACAAGACCGCGGAAATCCTCGATCTGGCCAAGCGGCTTATCCGCATACCGTCCGTGACGAACTGCCCGAACGAGCGGCTGGAAGAAGTCTACCGGGCCGGCCGGTTCATCGCCGCGTTCCTTCGCGACGCGGGCCTCGACGTGCATCTTTACGATGACGACACGTACCCCGCGGTGCTCGCCGCGTTTCCCGGCCAGCTCAGCGCGCCGGTCATGCTCAGCGGCCACTTCGACGTTGTCGAACCCTCGCCCGATGACGGCCAGTTCGAGCCGGTCATCGACGGGGATTACCTCTGGGGCCGCGGCTCGGCGGACATGAAAACCGTCGTCGCCACGTACCTGATCTGGATGCGTGACCGCATGCGGCGCGGCGGCGCCATGCCGCCGATCAACATGCTCCTCGTCGGCAACGAGGAGAATGGCGAGCGCGAGCCGACGGGCACGCCGCACGTCCTCGCCGCGCTCCGCGAGAAGCGCGGCTACGAGCCGCAGCTCATGGTCGTCGGTGAACGCACCGGCGAAAAGGACGGCCAGCTCTACGGCGACATCTGCATCGAAAACCGCGGTGTCATCCGCGTGTCGCTCGTTGGCAGCGGCCGGCAGGAGCATACCGGCGTCGGCGCGAAAATGGACGACCTGCTGCTCAAGCTCGACCGCGCCCGGCTGGCGGTCGCCGAGATCGCGGACGAATTCCTGACGCTCAAGGCCGACGACAACTGGGTGAGCGAGTACCGCTTCGCATTCATCAACGTCGGCACGACCGGCGTGTACAACATTACCCCGTCCGAGGGCCACCTCGGCCTCGAAATCCGCCCGATCCCGCAGGACAACATTGCCGAGATGCTCAGCCGCATCCGCAATCTGGCCCGAGCGCTCGAGCTCGAGCTGCGCGTCGAGACGTGCGAACCCGGCGTCGCCTGCGATCGGGACAATCCGCATCTCGCCCGCCTGATCGAGGCCGTCCGCGTCACCTCCGGCCAGGAGCCGGTGATCGCCCGCAAGAAACCCGGCACGAGCGGCCGGTTCGCCCCCAACGGCCAAGCCATCATCTGGGGCCAGTCCGGCCAGGGTCCTCACTCCCCCGCCGAACGCCACTACATCCCCAGCATTCTGCCGCACTGCACCGCCCTGGATCGATTCGCTGACCTGCTGCTGTGACAGGTGGCACGGGCATCCAGCGGCTGGCAATGCATCTCGATTCGCAGCAATTGGACAATTGTGACAAGCATTCCGAAATCGGGGTTCCGGATTTGTCCGTCCCGCGTTATGCTTGCTGCCGTGTGAAGGGCATTTCTTAATTGCGAAATCACGGAGGGCGCCGGCCATGTCACGCAAGTCGCAACTCATTGCACTGACGGTCATTGGAATAATTACGCTCGGAGTCGGTCTTGGCTGCAACCCCACTGTACCACCGGACGACAACACCGACCCGGATCAGAACACGGACACGAACGGCATTCCAGACGACGGCACCAATCCTCCTGCCGGCGATTTGCCCGACTATACGACCGACGGCGCACCGCCGGCGGGCGGCCAGCCGACCGAACGATTGCAGTCCGCCGACCTCACGTACCTCGGCGCCTTCCGCCTGCCCGACGACTTCAACTGGGGCGCCCGCGGCATGTCGTATTATCCGGCCGGCGACGACGGAGCGGGCAGCCTGCTCGTAACCGGCTTCGAACTGCTCCAGGATCCCGAGCACCCCGGCGAGTCATGCTGGGACCCCGAATGGGACTGCCAGGCGTATTTCGGCGAAGTCTCCATCCCCGCGCCGCAGGTGCAAGCCAACTGGGAGGACCTGCCGCAGGCAACGCTGCTTCGCCCCATGGCCACCTTTGACAACGGCCTCGCCTCCACGGTGCACCGCGAGTACCTTTTCGTCAGCGACATCGAGTACGTGACAGCGCGGGGCACTCAAACCAGCGACAAGCTCTACGGCTCGCTCGTGCTGTGGTACGCCGAAGGCGTGGCCGGCGAGGACACCTTCCCCACCGTCTGGTTCTCGAGCATGGACGGGTCGGCGGCCCGCGGCATGTTCCACGTCGGCCCGGAGCAGACGCCCTATCACGGCCGGAAGGTCGGCTCGTACCTGTTCACCGT
>JBECKQ010000212.1:0-2528 GCA_040235375.1 Phycisphaerae bacterium
GCTCTATATCGCCACGCACGAGGACCATTATCTACACGACGCCCTCGGCTACGCCGACAAGGCCGCCGAAAGCAAGTGGATGGGCAAGGCCCGCCACGGGCACTATCAGTACTTCCCCTACGTCAACCTGGCCCACTGGCGTCTCTATCCCTTCGCCGACGAGGCCGCGCAGAAGAGGCTGGCCGGCTACTACCGCACCGGCCTCGAGCGCGTCCGCGAGCGCGCGCTAAAGAACCCGTATCGGCTGGGCACGCCGCTGGTGTGGTGCTCGACCAACGACGTGATCGCTTTCGCCACCCAAGCCGAGCTGTACGAGCGTATGACCGGCGACAAGACCTACCGCCAACTGGCCACGGAAGCGCGCGACTGGATCTTCGGCCGCAATCCCTGGGGCGTCTCTTTCGTCATCGGCGTGCCTAGAGACGGCGACGCTGCCAGCCATCCGCATCATCTGTTCTGGAAGCTCGAGCATCACTTGCCCGTCGGCGGCCTGGTGGACGGCCCGGTCTACAAGGACATCAACGACAGCCTCAAGTTCGGCGACTTCGGCGACGACCGCCTCGCCCGCCTCCAGTCGGACGTGGCGGTATATCATGATGTCTATCAGGATTTCTCGACCAACGAACCGATCATCGACGGTACCGCGTCGCTGCTCTTGTTGTTGCATATTTGGAATCCCTGATAGGGCGGCAACAACCCCCTCCCTTGAAGGGAGGCGCAGGGGAAGGGTTTGCGAATGAGCATCAGTGCCACATGAAGACACTGCTCAAGAGCAGTGACACACGGTGAGCATCGGAACACCGCGCCGGGTGGCACGGTCTCGCCGCAGGCGAGGCCGTGGTTGTGCCAGTTCGTGGCAGTCGAACCGCATGACAGACTCTGACCTCGGGCCATTGTCATGTTCTTCGAACTTCTTCTCATCCTCTCCGCCGTCTTCGGTGGCGCCGTCGCTTCGGTGGCCGGCTTCGGGATCGGCAGTCTGTTGACTCCCGTGCTCGCGTCGCGTGTGGGTACCAAGCTCGCCGTCGCCGCCATCTCGATTCCGCACGCCGCCGGCACCGCGGTTCGTCTGTGGAAGATGCGCGCCCACATCGATCGCGGCGTGCTCTGGAGCTTCGGCCTCGCCAGTGCGGCCGGCGGGCTCACCGGCGCGCTGCTCCATTCGCTGGCCGGTGGCCCGATCCTCACAGCGCTGTTCGCGGCGTTGCTGCTCTTCGCCGGCTTCGCCGGTGTGACCGGCCTGGCGAAACGCTTTCGCTTTCGCGGCGTCGCCGCGTGGATCGCCGGCGGACTTTCCGGCCTGTTCGGCGGACTCGTCGGCAACCAGGGCGGCATCCGCTCCGCAGCGCTGCTCGGCTTCGACATCGCCCGCGATGCCTTCGTCGGAACGGCCACCGCCATCGCACTGCTCATCGACGCCGCCCGCCTACCCGTCTACCTGGCGACCGAGGGCGGCGCGATCGCCGGCCTGTGGCGGCAGGTCCTGCTCATGATCGCCGGCGTCGTGTTCGGTACCCTCGTGGGCCGGCGACTGCTCGCCCGCATTCCCGAGTCCGTCTTCCGCCCGCTCGTGTCCGGCCTCATCCTCGCCCTGGGTGTCTACATGGTCTTTCTGGCTTGGAAACAGTGGTAATGAGCCGGAATTCTTCAAAAAGTAAGGCCTTCTGGCTGTTGACGTTATGGTCATATGATCATAAACTGAAGGCATGGTGCGACCCTGCAAATGCCGCTTCGTCAGCGAAGAGCCCCCGGTTTCCGGGTTCAAGCCGGCCGGCGTGTCCTGTCGCCGGCTCGAGGCCGTCGAGCTCGGTCTCGACGAGGTGGAGGCGCTCCGCCTGGCCGACTTGCTCGGCCTGTATCACGAAGAGGCCGCGGAGCGCATGGGTGTCTCCCGGCCGACGTTCGGCCGCATCATCGCCCGCGCCCGAGAGAAGGTCGCGAGCGCCTTGTTTCAATCCCGTATGCTCGTTTTCAAGGGAGGGCCGATCATGATGACCAACAAGCGAACGTTCGAGTGCGCCGAGTGCGGCGCGCAATTCGAGTCGCCGCACGGCGCAGGCAGACCGCACGAATGCCCCCAGTGCCACAGCACGAATTTCCATCGGGCCACTGAGGATCGCGGCGGCGGACGCCATCGCGGCCGATGCGGCGGCGGTGGTGGGGGAGGTGGAGGAGGTCGAGGGCAATGCCGCCGGCGCGGCGGTCGCCAGGGATCGTCAACCGCCGCTTCGCCAAGAAACTCGACAGCAGACAAGGAGTCAACGCCGTGAGATTCGCCGTAGCTTCAGACGACGCCGCAACCGTCGCCGCGCACACCGGCCGGTGTCATGGCTTTGTCATTTTCGACGTCGCCGGCGGCCAGGCCGCGCGCGTCGAGCATCGTGACAACACGTTCACCGCGCACGCCCGCGGTGAGTGCAACGGCGATCACGAGACGCCCGGCGAAAGCGGCCACCACTCGCACGGCCCGCTGCTCAACGCCTTGGCCGATTGCCAGGCGCTGGTCACCCGCGGACTCGGTCCACGGC
>JBECKQ010000235.1:0-5282 GCA_040235375.1 Phycisphaerae bacterium
GGCGTCGCCGCCGCAGAACTGGCTGCCGGTCGATGAAATCCGCAACCTGTTGGCCTTGGCCGGCTGGGAGGCGGTGCGGCAGTTCGGCACGACCATCGCCCCGCTGCGCGTGCCGCTGCTGTCGAGCCTGCTGAACCGGTACGTCGCCAACCTGCCGGTAGCGCAGTCGCTGTGCCTCAATCACGTGCTCGTCTCCCGCCCGATCGACAACAGCGTCCTGACGCGCAAGCCGATCGAAGGCGTCTCCATCGTGATCCCGGCGCGCAACGAGGCCGGACACATCGACGCCCTGCTCGACCGCCTCCCCACGCTGGCGGAGCGCCAGGAGGTCATCTTCGTCGAAGGCTACAGCACCGACGACACGTGGGAGGTGCTCTGCCGCGCCGTGTCGCAATACAACGGGCCGTGGCGCGTCCGCTGCATCCGCCAGAATGGCAAGGGCAAGGCCGACGCCGTACGCAAGGCGTTCGATGCGTGCAGCGAAGACGTGCTCTTCATCCTCGACGCGGACATCAGCGTGCCCCCCGAAGAGCTGCTCGCCTTTCGCGACGCATTGGCCGAAGGCCACGGTGAGTTCATCAACGGCTCGCGAATGGTCTACCTCATGGACCGCAAGGCGATGCGCTTTTTGAACCTGCTGGGCAACAAGTTCTTCGGGCTGGTTTTCACCTGGCTGCTGTCGCAGCGGTTCCGCGACACGCTCTGCGGCACGAAAGTGCTGCGGCGCAGCGACTATCGCCGGATCGCCGCCAACCGCGCATACTTCGGCGACTTCGACCCCTTTGGCGATTTCGATTTGCTGTTCGGCGCCGCCCGGCTCAACCTGAAGATCGTCGACGTGCCCGTTCACTACAAGGCCCGCACCTACGGGGACACGAACATCTCGCGCTTCCGGCACGGCCTCATTCTGCTGCGGATGTGCGCGTTCGCCGCGCGGAAGATCCGGTTCATCTGACACAGGCGCCAGCACATGCCGCCCGCGATTCTCGAACGACAGAGGCAGGTGTGGGACGCGAAGCCGTCGTTGCGGCAGGTCTATCGCGGATACTTCGAGCGTGTGCTCGGCCTGTGCTGCGCGCAGCGGCCGATCGTCGAGCTCGGCGCGGGCCCCGGCACGTTCCGCGAACACTGCCCGGACATCATTGCCACAGACGTGGCACTGAGCGGCTGGGCGAATCTCGTCTGCGACGCCGCACAGCTGCCGTTCGCCGACGGTTCGATCGGCAACCTGGTAATGATCGACGTGTTCCACCACCTTGCCGATCCGGCCGCCTTCCTGGCCGGCGCCGGCCGGGTGCTGCGCCCCGGCGGCCGCGTGGTGATGCTCGAGCCCTGGACCAGTCCGGCCGGCTACCATTTCTACCGGCACGTCCACCACGAGCGGGCCGACTACCGTGTCGATCCGATCCACCCCTTTGACGCCGGCAAGGACGCCTTCGACGGCAACGCCACCCTGCCGCGAATGTGGTTCGACAGATCCTTCAACAGCCACCGCGCGATCGGCGACTTCGGACTCACTCCACGCTCGGTGGACCTCGTGCCCGGCTTCGACTGGCTCGCCACCGGCGGTTTCCGACCTTACGGGCTGAAAAGCCCCGCCTCCGGGGGGTGGCTGTCGCGACTCGAAGTGGCGCTGCGCCCGGTGCGATCGTTGCTCGCCCTGCGCGCGTTCATCACACTTGAGCGCACAGATCACTCGCCCACCACCTGAACGACAACGGACCGATCGCGCGGCCGCGTGTCGAAATCGATCAGGATGACCTGCTGCCACGTGCCGAGTGTGAGCCGGCCATCGACCAGTGGGATCGTGATGCTCGGTCCCAGCAGCGTCGCGCGGCAGTGGGAATGCCCGTTGTCGTCGTGCCAGGTCTGCTCGTGCTTGTAGTACGCACCGGTCGGCGCGATCTTCTCGAAGAGCGCCTTCAGGTCATGCGTTGCCAAACCTGGCTCGAACTCCGTCGTGCTGATTCCTGCCGTCGAGCCGACGACGAAGACCGTCACCGTGCCCGACCGAATCTCGCCTTCGCCGAGGCAGCGGCCCAACTCGCCCGACAGATCGACAACGTGACCGTCCCCCTTCGTCCTGACCTGTATTTCATGCGTCTCCACAGCCATCGTCGACCCCACCTGCAAGCGAACGAACCGCGTGTGTCTCCATGTGTCGGGACACACCGCACGCCCCCATCACTTGCTGCTGACCAGCATCTTCCCCAACGAAATCGCTCCGCGCACCAGTGAGCTGAACAACAGCAGCAACAGGAGCGTCGCCACTGCAAGGCTCAAAATCGCCCAACCGCTCTCGACGATCGTCCGCGTCGGGTGAACGAACTGGCCGACGATCGCCGCAATGATGCCCATCACCACAATCGCGCTCAGTGAATCGCGCAGGTGACCGGGAAAAGGCGCCATTCGCACCGTCAGGCAGACCAGCAGATACACGAACAGGATCGACCGCAGATCGCCGAACGCGCTATAGAGAATGCCAGTGAGTGTCACTTCCATCACGCTGAGTTGCTGGCGGAGCAGTTCCCAGAAGGCCGGCAGGCTGAGCGGCAGCGCCGTCGCCACGCGGTGGTGGGTCAGGCCCTGCACCGCCGAGGTGTTCAGCACATTGGCCGCGATGAAGATGCCGGCCGCACACGCCACCAGTGGCAGCAGACCGATGATCACCGGACCGACCACCGGTACCTTGGGCTTGGCATCGTGAGTCTGCTGGGGGCCGCCGGTGTCGTCATCCTTGATGAGCGTGGTATTGTTGACCGTGGCCCCGGTGACTAGCAGGCCCAGCACGTGCCCCATCTGTGCGACCAGCGTCCCGGGCAACAACAGGATGTTGACCACCCGCGGCTTGACCATGCCGCTCCAGAGGGCGTGGACGCCCCAGGCGCTGAGCACGATGACGAGCAGCCAGAAAACGAGCGTGGCATAGATCATGTCGGGCCTCCATCCCCGGGGGCCGGCAGCGGAGTGGCCGAAGAACGCGCGCAACCCCATCGCCCCGGCCGGTACCGATGTAACCCATATCGGCGCGCGCTCATTCGGCTGTTCAGCGGAAGTGAAGGCTCCGGCAAGACGGAAGAGAAAGCCCGCGGGTTTCTTAGCGCGGACATCGCCCGCACCCCAATGTTGAATTCCGACGTCCGAGCTCAGAAATCGGCAGTCGGAGGCTGCGCGGTGGGGGATAAGTCGGCCGAAAAAACACCGTCTATCGGTGAATTTGCACAAAAACGAGGTTTTTATAGGACGCTGGACCGTCAGGCCTTTGGGCTGTCGGACAGGTGGGCAGTTGCCTAGCTTCGCTGCGGCGACGCCTGCTGGCCTGGAGATCGGGGACGACGACGAAACCAGCGCGGGCGGCGACGGCCGCCGCGCCTGCCGATCCCCGGCTCTCGTGTTCGACTGCTCCGCTGGTCTGCGGCCGAAGTCCGCCGGGCTGGAAAAACACCGTTTATCGGTGAATTTGGACGGAATCGGCGATTTTATAGGACCAAAAGAAGGCAACAGGCCCGCCACGGCGGATCTTCGCCAAGTGGCAATGAGCCATGGCGGGCGGGGTTGAGATGATGGCACCAAGCGAACGCGCTCGGAGGGAGAGGCGCCAGTGGAGGTGGTGGGCGGGATGGTCTTGAGCGCGCGCATGACAGCGACCTGTCTCGGCGTGGGCGCACGGCAACGGCGCTGCCCGCGCCGGGGCGTATGCTAACATACAGCGAACTCAGGCCAATACAAGAGAAAATTCGTAAAATGTTTGGATGTCGCCCTGCAGCGGTCGGCGAGCCATCGTGCGACGGAGGGTAGTAGTTCGCGTTGCAGATTCCGCAGCGCGGGCGCCGCCCGCAACCCAATGCGAATAAGGAACTTGCGTCGACGATGCGGGGAAATCTCCGCCGGAGGACATGAAATGACCGGTCGGCCGACGGGTGCTTGTGCCTACTGAGGCCCGCGAAGAGCATGGATCGCGGCGGTGAGACCGGCGACGTCGCCGAGGCGCTCGCCCAGCCCCGCGGGGACGATCCGGCAGGCGGCGACGGCGGGCGGAAGGGCTTCCCGCGCAACCACTTGGCGCGCCGGAGCGAGCAGCGGTTCACCGAGGCGGACGGCCAACGAACCCAGCACGATCACGTCCGGATTGAGAATGTCGACGAGCATGGCCAGACCCCGGCCGAGATGCCTGCCGACTTCGTCGAAGACGGCCAGCGCGTCGGTGTCGCCGGCGCGGGCCAAGTCCGCGAGGTCGCGGGTGGTGACTGCGTGCTCCGCATCCTCCGCGGTCCAGCGATTGGGAAAAAGCCTTCCGGCGAGCTTGGCGATACCGGCGCCGCCGCACAGCGCTTCCCACGAACCAGCCTTGCCGAATGCGGTCGGACCGGTGGCGGCGATGCGGACGTGGCCGACCTCACCGGCCAGGTCGCACGTGCCGCGGTAGAGCCGACCGTTCAGGATGAGCCCGGCGCCGAAGCCGGTGCCCGCCGTCAGGAAGATGACGTTCTGCGCCCCGCGGGCGGCGCCGAAGTACCACTCGGCCAGCGCCCCGGCGTTGCCGTCATGCTCGACGTAGACGGGAAGACGCGTTCGCTCCTCGAGCAGCGTCCGGAGCGGGATGTTGTCCCAGCCGGGCAGATTCGGAGGCGAGAGCACGATGCCGGCGTCGATCGACAACGGCCCGCCGATCGACACCGAAACCGCGCCGGCGGGCCGACGGGACGCGGACGCGTTGGCCAGCATCGCATTGGCGTGTTCGATCAATTCGGCGAAGGCAGGTTCAAAGCCGCGCTGCGGCCGCGTGAGAAACTCGGTGCGGTCGAAGATGTGGCCGGCATGGTCGCCGAGGACGACAGCCGTCTTGGTTCCGCCGATGTCAAGACCGAGGATTGTGCGTGGCACGGCGATGAGGGTAGACCTGCGGAGCGGGGCACGCAAGATGGGGCGGCCGTGAGCGCGAGAATACGGTTATGATAATGAGTAGGATTAAGATTCGAAGCTGCGCGCACAGCGGCGCGGGCGAATGAGACTCAAGGGGGGGAATTCTACATGTCCGCTTGCACGAAGTGTTTGTGATATAGCGGAGTGTGGGCGGCGTCGGCGAGGAAGGCGTGAAGATCGGTGCCGTCAACCTGCTCGACGGGCAGCCCGCTGCGTTCCAGGGCCTCGACGAACGCCAAGCCCTTCAAAAGCGTGGCGCGGATGTGCGAACGGGTGCAATTCTCGGCGAGCCATTCCTTCGCCAGGGCCACGTCTTCGTGTGCGATCATCGCAGTAGCTCCGGTCAATGCGGACCGTAA
>JBECKQ010000261.1:0-13476 GCA_040235375.1 Phycisphaerae bacterium
AGTCCGGACACCGTGCTTCTCCTTGCAAACAGACGAGTCGTTCAACAACGCCTGTTTAGCTTGTGGAGAGCCGGTGTCCATTGTTTTTCAAGAGGTTACGTCACCAACTTTTTCGGCGGAGAGCCTCAAGTGAATGTCACGCAATCCTTGGGCATTCCCGGTCTCTCCATCTCGCTTCATCGACGCCAGCACCTCACGAAGTTCGGCTTGTTTGTCGCGGTAGAGATCGTGGTTAAAGTCGCGTTTCGGCGAGGAAGCACAGCCGAACAGCTGGACGACCGGCAAAACAAGGCAAAGAAGAGTGATGCGACTCATTCTCATTGACCTCCTTCAAATTGACCAGAGAGATTGCTTCATTTCAGCTCCCACGAAAGGGTAGATCCGCGAACCACTGTACCAGTGACATCCACCAGTCGGTCTTTGTGAACGTAAAGAACCCGACGTGGATGATCACGGTCGCGGCGGTCACGAGCCAATACGGGGAGCGTTTGATGCCGAGTCGCCAGTCGTTGGCAACCAGCCCGAGCAGCATCAGCAACAACACCGCGCTGTTGGCAGTGGCGAGGTTCTCGATGTTCTCCCGGCCGAGGCCGGGCACCCATGCGAACCACTTCAAGATAATCCGAAACACGATGGCGCTGCCGAACGCCAGCGCTGTGGAGACCATGAATCGCACGTGAATAGGAGTGCGTCTGCGATACGCCAGGCCAAGCGCCCACGCCAGGGCGAACCCGGTCACCTCCATCAGATTGTAGATCTGAAATCGTGCGGTCAGTGCCGCGATCTCCGCGTTAACATTGAGCCTCTCATGAATCATCACAATCGTCATGGCGATGAGCAGCGGCGCGATGATCAGTGAAGATCGCCCCACCCAGCGGTGGATCGCGAATCGCCCGGTGCGAATGAACCACGCCTGAGCGATGAGCATGAGTATCCAAAGTGCCATCAACGCGGCGTGCATGTGGATAAGCGGCGTCGGTGTCCGGCCGGAGAACGTCACTCCCTTGAAGTAGGTTGGCGCAAAACCGAGCAAGACGGCGGGGATCAGCAGTGCAAGGACGATCTAGAGATACGGATAGGGGCTTTTGTGTCCGCGATCGACGTCAAGAGTAGCCATGAAGCATACCTCTCCTTGGTGTCACTTCCTCACCGCTTTTGGTTCGGCAAGCAGGTCTTTGAAAATCGGCCGACCCGCCAGCGATACCCAAAGGCTGTAGGCCGCCACGCCTGATACGGTCGCGAGCCACACGGCCGGCTCGCTCAATCGACGATCGCCTGGTACGCAAGCGTCTGAAACTTGCGCAGAAACTCAAGGTCGATCGGGACGTATTGCGCGAACAAAAGCGTTACCAGCTCCTCTTTTGGATCGATGGCTACCCAGGTTGTGGCCGCACCACCCCAGCCGAACTGACCCACCGAGCCGAGGTTGGCCCATTCGACCGGGTCCGTGCATACGGCCACGCCGAGCCCGTAGCCAAAGCCCGGGAGAAGCGTGGCCTGCCCCTCCGACAGGTGATTGGACGCCATCAGTTCCACGGTCTTTCGTCCGAGTAGGCGCGTTCCGTTGAGCGCGCCCTTATTGAGCAACATCTGCGCGAACTTGGCATAGTCCATCGGAGTCATGGTGAGCCCGATACCCCCCATGGGGTGTTCGCTGAGTCGGTTATACGAGAGGCCAGCGGGATCGGCTTTGAGATGATGGCTGCCATCAGAACTGTAGACGACTGGCCGGCGCCCTTCGCCACCTCTTGGATTGCCGTAGTAGGAGTCCTGCATGCCAAGCGGTTCGAAGATGTGCTCCTCGAGGAACTGGTCAATCGACATGCCCGAGAAGTGTTCCACCAGGTAGGCCTGTACGTCATGGGCGAAGCTGTAGACCCAGCGCTCACCGGGATGATACAGCAGCGGTAAGCTCGGCAACTTGTCCTCCACGACTTCGCGTACGGAGTCGAGCTTCTCATACGTCATGCCTGCGTCCGCGTAGGCTTGCTCGACGCGTGGATTCACCGACGGCATCGGACCGTGCGGCCGGCCATAACTGAATCCGGCGGTATGCCGGAAGACATCCTGGATGGTGATCTTGCGTTTCGGCGGCTCGAGGACCATGTTTCCCGCCTCGTCCTTGCCGGCGTACACCTTCACGCCCTTCATGGCCGGGATGTACTTTTCGAGCGGATCGGAGAGTTGGAACTTCCCTTCCTCAAAGAGCATCAGGAGCGCCACGCTGACGATGGGTTTCGTCATCGAATACAGGCGGAAATAGGCGTCTTTTCTCAGTGGAACCTTCTTCTCCAGATCGGCGTAGCCATACGCTTTGTGGTGGACGATCTTCCCGCGGCGGGCGATCAGGACGACGATTCCTGCTTTGCGTCCAGCATCGATTTCCGTCTGCATCGCGTCGTCCAAGCGCTGCAAGCGTGTCGTCGACAGGCCGACGCTCTCGGGGCTGGCATGCTCGAGGTCGACCGCCGCTGCATGCTGCGGACCTGCCAGGACGCACGCAACGGTCATGCCGGTCACGAACGCGGTGGCTCGCAACTTCCAGTACATTCGGATATTGATTCCCATGATAGTGTGATCTCCTTTTTCTCAATCGCTCAGCGCGCCGCTTCCGGTTCGGCGAGCAAGTCTTTGAAAATGGGCTGCCCGGCCAGCGACATCCAAAGGGCATACGCAGCGAACGCCCCTGGCACGAAAAGCTGGGCCATCATCACCGCCGCGCGCGATGCCCTAGTCCGCATCGGGCAGGTGTTCCCGCAGCCAGCGGGCCATGGCGGGAAACGATGGCAGCTCGTTCGGGTCGTGATTGAGCACTTTATCGAAGTCGTGCCCACCCCCCCCGATCTCCACGTACGTGACCTCGACCTGGTGTTCTTGGAGGCTTGCGGCGAGGGCACGCGCCTGACCGACCGGCACGACCTCGTCGGCGTCGCCGTGCAGGAGCAGCACAGGCGGATCGTCTTTGTCGACATAGGTGATGGGCGACGCCTCGGCGTACGCCCCGCCCGCAAACCCGCCCAGCGGCGCGCCAACAAATGACGCTACGTACGATGCCCCGATCGATTTCACCCAATCCTCCGCGGTCAGGTCGGTCGGACCAGCGAAGGCAGCAACGACGTCGATCTTGCAGCTGTGACGCTCGACCTCGTCGGCCGATTCGGGATCGCCGTCGCCGTCCCCCAGCGCGAGCATGAGGACGAGATGCGCGCCGGACGAGATGCCGAATGCGGCCATGGCCTTCTCCGTCACGCCGTATTCGTCACCGTGATGCCGAATGTAGCGCACCGCGCGGCGGGCGTCCTCCACCGCGGCAGGATACCGAAACAGAGGCGCCTCCCGATGGTTGATGACGAACACCGTGAATCCTGCGTTGGCGAATACCGCGACACTCCCGCCGCCCAGGGTCCCGCTGGCAACCGCGTCCTTGATTCCGCCGGCCCCGTAGTCCGTCGGCCAGTGCCACCCCGACCCCGCGATGAACAACAGCGCGTGGCCGTTCGACTCCTTGGGCTGATAGACATCCATCAGCAGGGCAAGCCCGCCATGCATGCCGTAGATGACGTTCTGGTGTGTCCTGCTCGCTCCGGTGGTCCCCCCATTGTTTTGAGCGGTCGTGCCGGTGGGAAGAGAGAGCGCCGCAATCACGCCGAACGTCCAGTTAAGCTTGTGCATGTCGTTCCTCCGTACGCAGGTTGTGTCTCACGGATCCTCAGCTTGTGGCCTTCGGTTCAGCCAGCATGTCCTTGAAAATCGGCTGGCCAGCGAGTGAAACCCAAAGAGCGTATGCAACAAACGCCCCGAGCACGAAAAGCTGGATCATCATCGGCGCCGCGTGCCACGCGCGGAGGTCAGTTGTCCCGACCATCCACCAGAGCAGCGTCATGGAAATGTGCGCCGCCAATGCACACACAAGCCCGAATCGCAACAGGGCAAGGGCGATCACAGCGGCATACACGAGGGACCACATCATTCCGGTGAAAAGCAGGGGTGATTCGGAATAGCTGAACGCGCCGAAGAACCACGGGGCGTCTGCGACAGAATGGAGCAGAATCGTGGCGATGACCGCGATCCAGACCCTCCCCGTCAGCATGCGAATGACGAGCAGCAGGAGCAGCACGAACATCACGGTGTAGAGAGTGCTTGTAAACACAATGCAAAGCTCATAGATCTGCGTTGTGGGGGCCGTGATTCCCATTATCGCTGACCAGTTCGGGACTGGCGGAAATCTCGCGAGACCAATCGCCTCTGCGAGCGCATCCGCCCCGATCGGACCGAGGAGGTACAGCAGTGCGCCCAGCGCAAGGCCGATCAGCATTTCGCGCCCCACGAGCGGATCCCGCCATCGCCCCGAAACCAAGCGGACCCACCCGACGAGGAGCTTCGGCCAGATTCGGCGGACGTAGGGTTCGAGGGCAAGATAGTAGATCCACATTTGGACGCCGTGGAACAGCGCGTGCACAATGGGTCGCCCACCAGTCATCTCGTCCAGCACACCGCTGATGCCCTCCTCGCCCAGTCGGCAGTTGACCACCTCCACAACAACGTAAAGCCCGAACATGAGCAGCCCGGCACGTGCGGCGCTCTTATGATCAACGCGTCCGCCGCGCACGTTGCGGGCCGCATCGAAAGGAACACATGACCGTCGACCTCGGCAATGTCGTAGATGCGGCAGACACTGGGGTGTGCGATCTGCCGCGCCGTGCGCACCTCTCCGCGAAAGCGGTCCAAGGCGCGTGGGTCGGTGGCCACCCGCTCGGGGAGAAACTTCAGCGCAACCGACTGGCCCAGTTCGAGGTCGTCGGCACGATACACCTCGCCCATCCCGCCGCGACCAAGCAGCCCGACGATGCGGTAGCGCGTGCCGAGCCTTGTCCCCGGCTCGAAACGTCCGTGCCTGAACACCGAATTGTGCGCACCGACCGGTGCCTCCTTACGAGGCTTCGCAGAAAGCGTTTCCTCCTCGCCGCGCCGCTGAGAACGATGATCGGGGTCTGTAGGTGACGGACTGGGCACCGAATTGGTCCTCTCTCTGACAGCAGCTTCAGCAACGACCTATAGCAGGATCACCTCACTGACTCGTGAGCTTTCGGCTCCTCGAGCATGTCCTTGAAGATTGGCTGGCCGGCCAGCGATACCCAGAACGCGTAGGCGCCGAGTGCGGTCAAGAACACGAGGTACGTCACCAGGTAGGGCGTGGACCACTCGTCGAAGGCGAGTCCAGGTAGAGATATGGAGAGCACGACGAGGAAGTACGCCATCGACGCCAGGACGCCAACCCTGTAGTAGAGCCAGACCAAACATACGGCCCCCAACATGGCGCAGACAATGGCTGCCGCAACGGAAGGACCGCCGAACAGCACGTACACCCAAACATCCAGGTATGCCAACACGGCGACGGCCAGGCATGCACTCACAGCCGTCCGCCGCAGCCACACACGAATGAGAACGACAATCCCGGCGTGCGAGATCCCGAGCAGGACAGCCATTGCCATGATATGGGCACGGTTACTCAGGAATTGCGCCGGCGCCAGAATGCTGCGCAGCGACACGGCGTGAGCGAGATGATCAGGGTCGCCGCTTCGAACCCACCACTCGCCCGCGGCCACAACAGTCAGCAGGGCGACGAGGCAGCAGCCGGACGTCAGGCCGATCAGCACCTCGCGACCAATGACGGGATCGCGCCAACGACCTGCAAAACCGCGCGTCAGACCAATCAGCATCCTGGGCGAAACGCGCCTCACAAAAGGCTCGATGGCCAGGTAGTCGAACCAAGCCTCAAGTCCATGCAAGAGGATATGCCCGGCGGCTCGACCGTTGAACAGCCCTATGACGCGGGCAGGGAGGCTCGATCCGCCAACCTCTATCGAGAGGACCTCGAGGAGAGCATACAGGCCGCCGACGAGCAGGGCGCATCGGAGTGCATTGTGGTAGTCGGCCCGCCCCGTCAGCAGATTGTGGACAGCCAGTAAAACCACCAGTAGTTCGAACGCCCGCCAGCACCATACGCGGATGCTCTCACCTCCCATCATACCTCCCATAATAATATTACTGTGATTCGGCAGCATGCCGTCGCTCGCGCCTACGTACTCGAAATAGTTGGGCCGTCCTCCCACCGCGCCCATCAGCGCAATCACAGGTTCTCCGCCCAAGTCCGTCATGTCTGTGCGCCACGCGACCACCTCGTCACAAAAAACGGACGGCGTCACCTCGGCTGCGACCTTTTCCGCGTGATCCGGGTCCAACCTTGCCAGCTCAAAGACCGGACGCCAATCGACGTCACCCGTCGCCGGCGACACAGATCCGACCACGCCACGCGTCACACACAATGCGAGCAGCCGTCCGGTCGAATCGAGCGCCACGGTGGCCGATTGCCCCGGCGTATGCGTGGGCCCACCCATGTAGTACTGCTCTGGAACATGCGAGTGCGATGGCAAGAAGCCCCCGGCCGACCACCGGCGCCAGTAGCGGTACTTGGGCGGCCAAGACGAGTCCGTGATCCGGCTGGGTGATCGGGCTGACCCGGTCATCGTGGAAAAGAACCCATAATTAGTGTCGTACCCCGACACGGAATATCGGGGAAGATCGTCGTAGCCCAGCCTCTCCATCACCTGCTCGGCCACCACCGACAATCGTGCCGGTGACTGTACCGGCATGGCGGTTGTCTTTGTGGCGATGAAATACGTCAGCGCAATTGACCCGAACATCGTGAGGAGCAGACCGACGGCTACTCGTGGCCTCAGCCCGCCTGCGTCACGGGCGTTGGCGACCATCTCCGGGCTGGGCGTCTCGCCCGCCGCCAGTGCCGCCGCCAGCGGGTCGCCGCTGGGAAGGGCCGCCAGAATCTGATAGACGGAATGCGGACGCTGCGCCGGTTGCGCCTCCAGGCAGCGCATGATCACGCGTTCGACGGCTGGGTCGAATTCGTTGGTCGTCGATGACGGTGTGGAGACCGTGCCGCTGGCGTGCTTGCGTTTGAGTTCCTCGATGTCGTTCGTGTCAAAGACGCCCTTGCCGGTAAACAGCTCGTACAGAATCAGGCCAAGTGCGTAGATGTCGCTGCTCACCGACACCTTGCCTTCGGCGAGCTGCTCCGGTGCCATGTAAGCTGGCGTGCCGGCGCGGGCGTCCTTGTCCGCCAGCTCATCAAGGAAGCCGGAGAGCCCGAAGTCGGTGATTCGCACGCGCCCACGTCCGTCTATCATGATGTTCGCTGGCTTGAGGTCGCGGTGCAGGATCTTGTTCTCGTGCGCAGCGGCGAGACCCAGGCAGATCTGCCGCGCGATCTCGATCGCCTTCTCCCGGCTCGGGCGTCCCAGGCGACGCAGCACGCCCGCGAGATCCTCGCCGTCGACGTATTCCATCGAGAGGAACACGTGGCCATCCTGCTCGCCGATGTCGTAGATGCGGCAGACGTTGGGGTGCGCGACCTGGCGGGCGGTACGGACCTCGCGGCGAAAACGGTCCAGGGCCAATGGGTCCGCGGCGACGCGTTCGGGGAGGAACTTCAACGCGACGGACTGACCCAGCTCCAGATCATCCGCGCGATAAACCTCGCCCATCCCGCCGCGCCCCAGGAGTCCCACGATGCGGTAACGCTTGCTCAGCCGGGTCCCGGGTTCAAAGCGGCCGTGAACGCTTGAAGCGTGAGCGCTGGACATTCGGGCCGCCTGGGGGGCGGGGTCCTTCGGTGGCGATGTAACCGTCGGTTCGCCTTGTGCAAGGGCAGCCCCGCAGCGCGGGCAGGCGCGGCTGCCTTCCGCAACGGGCTGCTTACACTTTGCGCACTCCGGCATCGGTACACTCATCGCTGGAGCCGGCTGGGGGCGAACGTTCCATCACACAGGGCACAGTTCTCGGCCACCCGCGCGCGTTATGCGCAGCGACCACTCACCATGAGCCCTGGTTCGTTCTCGCATTAGCAAGTGTGAACGAGGTTTGGCCCGAACCAAACACCGAACGATTGCATTATCCGCCCTGACTCGAAAGAAACAAGGCCGAACACCCAACTAGGTCCGTTACAACGTGCATTCGGCGTTTAAGGCGTACATAAAAACCGGTTCGTGGAATCCGGCCCTCCGGGTTATGAGCACAATCGGCTGATTTTCGCCAAGATGTGGCAAACCCGGCAGCGAACGTAACTTATAGAAACGACAGTGGATTATCGCGTGAGACTTCAATGTAACATGTTGCACATGTTGAACATGTTGCACGCCAGAACGCCACAATAACGCCACACTCGAGCGGCATTGTCAATGGCCATTTCGTCAGAACGACGCGGTCGAAAAGGGAGTTCGCGGAAGGGCAGTCCTCCGACGATCACCGGCGCACGGTCGGATGGCGCCGGTTGCGGAACATGGGCGGTGCTTGGCTGCTGCTTGCCGCTCTGCGAGCGAGGGTCCAGAATATCGGGCCGTTCTCATTTCCGCCTCGATGACGGTTCACGTTCGGGATTCAAAGGCCATGATCCGCTGGTTGACCGTTGTTCTGCACCTCCTCGCTGAAGTGGGCGCTGCACGTAGGGATGCTCGCATTCGGTTCCTCAAGGCCCAAGTCGATATACTCCGCCGCAAGCTTGGTGGCAACCGCGTCATCCCCAGCCCGGACGACCGGGCACGTTTGCTGGCGATCGGCCAATGGCTCGACCATAACGTGGCCGACGCGGTCGTCGTCAACGTTGCGCTGAGCAGTGCTGCAGCTTAATTCCACGCCGTTTTCGCGCATAATAGAGTGAGCGACGTTAGCTGTCCGTGATTGGACAACTGCAACGTTCTGGCCTTGTCGCTCAGCTCGCTTACCTGTCGCCGGTCACGCAACCCGTTTCTCGAAAACATCGAACAGGAGATTTCCATGACCACACCACCATTCTGCGCCCAACTGGCCGACTACATCCTGAGCGGCCACGCGTATCTGCACGTACCGACCACCGAGAAGACCCGCTTCCTCGGCGAGCTGAAGACGCTCGCTGAATCGCTGCCCGACGGCGGCCGCCGGGGCTTCGTCTGGAGCCACGCCACCGGCTGGCAGGACGCCGACGGCAACCCGCCTTCCGTGTCGTCGGGTGCCCAGCTCGGCCACCCGACCCCCAGAAAGTCTGCCAGGAGATCCTCGACCTGCCCGAGGAGTCGATCTACGTGCTCAAGGACTTCGGCTTCCACGTCCAGCACCGGACGTACAGCTATGCCGATGTCGTCGTCGCCTGGCTCTGCGAGGTCCGCGACGTGCTGGCCGCCACCGGCCGCACAGTGCTGTTCCTGGGGCCGGAGTTCGACGTGCCGCCCGCCCTGGCCAACGACGTGACGACGGTGGACTTCCCCCTGCCGGACGATCCGGCCATCGAGCACTCCGTGCGGTTCGTCATGGACGGCCACGCGTTCGACGACGCCGTCCTGCCGTCCATCGTCTCCGCCTGCCGGGGCATGACGCAGCAGCAGGTCGAGGACCGCACCGCCCTCGCCCTGCGGCGGTTCAAGACGCTCAACGCCGACGCCGCGAGCCTCATCCTGCACGAGAAGGCCGAAGTCCTGCGCCGTAGCGGCCTATTGAAGTACCGCGAACCGCCGGCGGGCGGCTTGCAGCTCATCGGCGGCAACGACAACGTCAAGCGGCACATCGCCCGGGACAAGGCCTGCTTCGGCGACAAGGCCCACGCGTTCGGCATCGACCCGCCGCGGGGGCTGATGCTCACCGGCATCCCCGGCTGCGGCAAGACGCAGATATCACTGTGTGCGGCCAGCGAGCTGGGCATGCCGCTCATCCAGTTCGACGTCGGGGCGATGATGAGCAAGTGGGTGGGCGAGACGGAGAGTAATGTGCGTAACGAGTTACGACAGCTGGAGTCCATGGCCCCCTGCGTGCTGCAGATGGACGAGATCGAGAAGGGTTTTGGCTCCGTCGGCCACGACGGCGACTCCGGGGCGGGACTGCGGGCGTTCGGCACCGTGCTCAAGTGGATGAGCGAGCGGACGTGACCGGTGTACCTGATCATGACGGCCAACGACGTGCGCCGGTCGCTTACGGTCGACGAGGTGCGGCGGCGGGAGAGATCCGTTCCGCCTCTGACGTGATGGCCCCGCCCCATTTCACAGGGTTCACAAGGCCAAGCGAGAACCTCCATTGGCCGCCCGTCCACAAGGTTCCCATCCCGCTCAACAGCGTCTACTTGAGCTGTTGATTGTTGCCAGTCGCGCTAGCCTGACGTTGCGTATGCTCGCGAATGGCTGAAGTTGTCCGGTAACTCTGGACGTTTTTCTGACTTGCCAGGTATACTCTGCTGAGTGTAAGATCGACTTCCGTTCGCTGATAGCCATACGGCCCCAGCTTTCATTCGAAGATAGATCGGTAAGGAGGGATGCCATGCGACGGATTGCCCCGTTTGTTCTCGTCCTGATCCTGGGCTGTTCGCAGTCGAGGTCGAGTTCCATCACACCTGGGGCAGCCAAGAAGAACATTCATCCCGGTGAAACGTCCCAGGCAGAGGTCGTTGAAGTTTTCGGCACTCCCAACGTCATCACCCACAAGAAAAACCAGGAGATGTGGATCTACGACAAAGTCTCAAGCAAGACGACGAGTACCGCATTCGGCCTTGGGGGCGGCGGCGCGGGTTGGGGTAGCAGCGGTGGCGGAATCGGCGGGTTGGCTGGGGGCGTTTCGTCGTCAAGCCGGTCAGAGACGACCGTGATGCTGATCATTTACTTCGACGAGAATGATCTCGTGCAAGATTATAAGATCAGTCAAACCAAGTTTTGAGAGGTGCCGTATGGAATCTGCCCGTCGATCGACGGCTGTCGCCCTCGTCTGTCTCGTAGCGCTCCTGATTTCTTCGGGTTGCAGCCAAATGGCGCAGTCCGAGATCAAGGCCCTAGAGACACGCGAGTTGAATCTGGCCTACAACGATGCGTACAAGGCAGCGGCGAATGGCTTGTTCTCCCTCGGCTTCACGATCAATCACAGCGACAGGGAATCTGGCATTGTCAGCGGCGTTCGCAATGATCCGAATACCGGCAAGAAGATTGCGAACACGCTCCTCTTTGGCGTACTGGGGCTGGCCGCGACCTCCTCTCGGGAGGAATCCGTGTCCTTCATGTTGAGCCCGTTGGAGGATCACCTCACCCAGCTGCGAATGAAGGTGCTCGTGAACGGCAAGCCGGTGGTTGACCGCAAGGTTATGACAATGATCTGGCAGCGCATCGAACGGGAGGCCATGCTGGAATCAGGTCCCGCGGACCATCCAGAAACGGAAACCGCGCGATCAGCGACCATCAGCGACCGCGATCACCAACCTCAGCCAACCGCACCTGACAAGGAACAGACAGGAAGTCGAGCCTCGGCGGCTACGGGGCGACTCTGAAGCGGGCGTTTCGCCAGGCGCGGCCGCCGCTTTTCGACCCCGTCGCATCCATATCGAAACGGGGCGGGACATGGCTCTTCACTACACCGCTGCCGCGCGCAATGTCGTTGGTAGGCTGCCGAAAGGCGCGTGCGCGCCTGAAGTTACGACTCGCCGCGCTACATTCCCGCCTGAATCCGCCGGGCGAAGTCCGACAACCTGAACCAATTCCGGTTCGGTGGATCAGCAACCTGCCGATTGGTTTCGTATCGCTGGTTTCGCCATCGCCCCGACGCGATGTCCTCGGCCAGAGTAGGGCCGTGCAGGCCACCACTGTGGCCGACGAAGAATTCTTCACCGCGCACGCTGGCGTCCAGCAGTTCCTCGCCGATTACCCGAGCCTGCGGGCCGACTGGCACGCCCAGCATCCGGACATCCCCGACGCGTGCTATCCGCTGCCCATGGCCCTGCCCGGCAAGTTCGCGTTCAACTGGCACAGCTTCAAGGTCATGGGCACGCCGGAGCTGACCGCCGTCGAGGACATCGAGATGGAGCTGGAGCAGCGCCGCATCCGCGCGGAACAGGTCCAGCTGATGGAGGCCGGACTGCGCCGCGAGTGCCAGGAGTTCGTCGCGGAGTACATCCTGTCGTTCCGACGGGAGGTGGCCGAGTTCTGCGACACGGTGATCAGCGCCAAGGGCCAGGTGCACGGCAAGACGCTGAACAGCATCCGCGACCGCATCGACCGGTTTCACGCCATGAACGTGTTCGGCGATGCCGACGCAGCGTCCAAGCTGGCCCGGCTCAAGCAGCAGATCGTCGGGCTGACCGGCCAGGACCTCGCTCAGCAGCCGGACGTGGCCGCCAGGCTCAGCGCCGCGTGCCAGGCGATCAAGAACACGGTGCTGGATCCGGCCAACGTCAGCAAGTTGACGGGGCGGTTGAAGCGGCGGGTGGTGCTGGATTGAATTGTCCTGCTCTGGTGCAAACGTGGCGTCTTGCGAGCGAATGCTGTCGGGGACATCTCGGCAGAAACGCTGCTGACGTGAACGATTCGCGGGTGTCTTGACAGGTGACGGGAGTCGCGCCCTGGAGGTCGGTTGCGAAATGAGTTCAAACTGTGGACGTTTCGCGCATCGCGGAGGACGGACATGAATGCGAGGTCCTTCATCGTCTTGCCGGCGCTGGCGCTGCTGGCTGGCTGCGCTCCGGCGGAGCGCATTCAATATCCGGCTGATTGGCAGATCGAGTGGGAGGGGCGCTCGCTCTGGGCCACACCGAACGCGTACATCTACGCCACCCACGGGGCAGCGGCCGGGGAGGTGGACCGCCTCGCCGCGCGCGTCAAGAGCGAGTATTCGGCCGAACTCGGCCAGCCCACCCCACCAGTGCTGATCATCGTTCGCGATGCTGGCGAGCCGCTTCCAGGAGACGATCTCGGCGCGCTGCTCCGTTGTACGTTGCGTATGGAGATCGAGCGGACTCCGGCCGTCGCGGCAGAAGACGAGCAGCCGGGCGCGCCCACTCGGACCATCGAGGCGCAGACGGACGAGGCGCTGACGACGCTCGCTGCGGCGGGCATCGCCACGGGGTGTACGCTCGAAGTGCTGGCGGGATCGGTCCCGCTGACGTGTGATGCGCGGGGGCTGCGGGCGATTTGCCGCGCGCCGGACGGACCATCCGCGCGGGAATGCGGCGCTGTGATCCTGCCGACCCTCGCCTGCTTGCGCGCACAGGTGCGCCGCATGATGCGCGACGCATTGAAGATGTACGGCATCGGGCCGGTAGCGCAGATGGTGTTCGCGCCGGTTCTGGCGATGGTTGAGGCCAAGACCGTGGATCGGCTGGACCGGCTGCGCGAAGCGGCGCTGTTCGAACATTGGCTGTTCGAGCACGCGGACGTCGCTCCGGAGCAGAAGTACGCTATCGCATCGGAAAGGCGCGAACGCTGGGGCGGAAGTGTGGAGGCTGCTGCCGCGTCGGTCGCCAGCGCAGCCGACGCTATCAACGTAACGACGACCGACGACAGGCCGAACGAAGCAACGTCATCGAAGCCGTGAATAACCGAAGGTTCGCTCCACAGTCCGATTCGATCACTCCGGAAGCCCAGAGCGGACACTTAGCTTGACAAACGTGCCACTGATCGATCG
>JBECKQ010000295.1:0-5069 GCA_040235375.1 Phycisphaerae bacterium
CGTACGGGCACGACGCGCGCAGCGCCGGATACTCTTCGTACCGCGACAGCGCAACCCGCGTCGCCGCGACGTAATGCTCGTCAACGGCGAATCCCTCTTCCGCCAGCCGGATCGCCGGTGCGACCAGCTCCGCCCACGGCAGCACACCCCATCGCCGCGACGCATCCGCCAGCCCCGACACCTGTCCCGGCACCGCCACCGCTAGGTGCCCGAACCGACTGAGCGGCACAGCCGCCTCGCCCGTATCCTGCGGCGCGGGCCTCGTGCTCAGCTCTTGTGGCACGGGCATCTTGCCCGTGTCCGGCACGCCCTCCTTGGGAGTGCCCGCTTGGCCCTCTGCCTCGCCACGCGCGGCCGGCGCGTCCACGACGTCAACGTCGTCCACCACCCTCGCCCGCGACCGCTCATACATCTCCGGCCGCGCCCCCAGCGGCGCCACCTCGCGATAGTCCAGCGCCTCCGCCCGGCCGGTATCGGCCAGGCGAACGATCATGAATCCGCCCCCGCCGAGCCCGGTGCTCTCCGGCCTGGTCACGGCGAGGGCGAACGACACCGCGCAGGCCGCGTCGACCGCGTTCCCGCCTTTTCGCAGAATCTCCACCCCGGTCCGCGATGCTTCCGCATGGTCCGCCGCCACCATCGCTTTTTCGCTGCGCATCAACCACTCCGGCGTCTCGCCAACGGACGCACCGTCCGACCGCTCCACAGGGCCGGCCGCCGCTGCCCCAGCCGCCCCCGTCGCCCGCTCCGCAGGAGCTGCCGCCCACGCCACAGCAACCATCAGGCCGGCGAATAACTTAACTAAACGCGAATACACAACAGGTTCCCCACCTGCGCCGGCCGTCGCCTGTCGCAGATGAATATACAGACTTGAGTGTCGCGGAGCGGCCACACTCTACCGCCGCGCCCATCCCCCATCAATGAAAAACCGTCTCACCCTCTCCGGCGCATACGCCGGCGCCCACGCCCCTCGCTCCTTCATCCTGCGTCTAGGAAACCATATACTCGCGCAACCATGGGCGAATTCTACGGCTCCATCCACGTCCGCACTGCCGATCGCGACGCCGTCCGCACTGCCCTCGCAGCCGTCATGCGCTCCAAGCGATCCCAATCACTTCTCGCCCCGACGCTGAATGGCTGGACCACAATCTATCCTGAGCTCAACGGCCAGGACGCCTCCATCTCGAAAGCCCTCGCCCGCAAGCTCAGCAGCGATATCGTGCACGTTCTCGTCCACGACGGCGACCTGTTCGCCTACTGCGTCTATCGCGCGGGCAAGCTCCTCGACGAATATAACTCGATCCCCGATTACTTCGAACCCGTGTCGCCGCGCAAGAAGAAACGCTTCGCCGGCCGGCCGGAGCGTTACAAAGACCTCCTCGACAGCGACGCCGACGTCGCCGAGCTCCAGCGACTGCTGGCCGATGACACGATCGGCGCATCCGAGGCGCTGCACCGCTTCGCCGAGGTGCTTCATCTACCCAACGTGCTGACTGCCTACGAGTACCTTCTCGATGGCGAGACCGATGGCATCGAGAGCTTCGATCAGTTCTTTCGCGTTCCGGAGCTTTCCGAGGCAGATCGCCGCCGGGCCGCCGCGCAGGCCGGCTTCGACGCCGCTCGCCACGCCTTGCGTGAGGCCGGCGCGCTTCTCGCGGGGCTGCCTGCTCCCACGCACGGCAAGCAAAGCTGGCGCCCGCTCTGCTGCCCCGCGCCGTCAGAGGGCTTCCTCGTCTGCTGGAGCTCGTTATTCGAGCGAGGTGAGACGGACATCCTGCACTGGCGGCCGCCATGGTCGGGTCCTCCGAGCCCCATTGGCATCAGGATCGACAATCGAATCTACTCGATGGCGATCAGCCCGTCCGGCCGGTACCTCGCGGCAGGCTTCTCGTCAGACAATTGGTCCATCCAGCTTTGGGATCTTCCCGAGCGGACTCTCTTGGCGGACATGTCCGCCGCGCACCTGGCGAATTCGCTGGCTTTCAGTCCGGAGGAGCGTCTGCTGGCATTCCGAGCGCACGGTCAGGTCGGGCTTGTGGACTGCATGACGGGCGACATGCGCGACTCGATCAACCTGCCGGGCGAGCGGCTTGTGGTGTTCCATCCCGGCGGCCATTTCATCGTTGCCGATCACGTCGAGGGACTGGCGATCATAGACGTTGCGTCCGCGCAGTTAGCCAAAGTCCTCGCTATCGGCGGCCTCTACGACACTTCTGCCATGCACCAGCACATCGTTGCCCAGTTGCAGGGGCAAGCCAAGCAGATGCGCAAGGCGGCCAAACGAATGCGTTCGCAACTTGAAAAACTGGGCGAGGATACCGCCCGGCAGTACGACGAACAGATGGAGAAATACTTCGAGGCCATAGCCGGAGGTGAGCTTCCCGGCGCGGGCGAAAGCACCCGACACAGTTTCGAGCAATTGCGCCGCGTTCTTTTCTCCACCACCGGCGACGAGCTATTCGCTGTTACGAATGAGGGCGTTCGCAGCTACGCCTGGGCTTCCCTGCTGGCTGCCGACGACTGCGTACCCGCGCCGCGCATCGCCGTCGACGCCGAGCCCGTCGAGATGGATGGCTCCTTCGGCGCCGGTTGGCAGCAAGGCTATACCTACGATCTGCTTCACGATCCGGCGGCCCACCTGCTGCTATGCTGCGGTCTGGCTGGCTGCATCCGCTCCATCGACCTCGCCACCGGCCGCGACACCAGCGTCACCCCGCGCCTCGGCCCCGGGGGCCTGGCGAGCCTCCACCGCAGCCGCGATGGCCAGCACCTCTGCACCACCTCCCTGCAGCCCTTGGAACGACATGCCACGTACACCGATCCCCCGCTACTCGTCTGGCACTACCCATCATTACTTTCGTTTTCGTCGTCGAACGCCTGAGCGAGGCAATCGTCCTGATGGGTGGGGGGAGCGAGCCCGGCCGCCGCCCGCCACCGCCAAGCGCTACGCGCCGCGCGGTCCGAACGCTCGGCGGATCACGTCGGCCGTTCCGCGCGTGTGCGGCAGATCGCTTACGATCCCCCCGGCCGATCGAACCGTGTGCTTCACCACGTCGCTCGCATCGGCCGGGCAGCCGACGTGCGCCGCCGTCCGGCCGGTCAGCATGTCCACGTCGTTCATCTGATCGCCAACCGCCAGAATCTCCTCACGCGACAGTCCCAGCTGCCGGGCGGTCTCCGCCAGTACCACGCTCTTGCCCGCCTCCACGTGCGTGATGATGACCCACGTGCCGTTGCTCAACACCTGCGCGTCAGCCACGCCAGCCAGTATCTCGCGCAGGTCGGCGATCAACTCCGGCACCTGCTCGCGGTCGGCCAGGTTCCAGCCGACCACGCGATCGTCGTCCTGCTCGTACGTGAACGTGTACGTCGCCCGCAGACGGCCGCGATACGGCGCAAGCGCCGCGACTACCTGCGGATGCAATTCCTCCATCCGCCGGGTCATGATCGAGTTGAACGGCTCGTGCGGCCGGTATGTAGGCTTGAGCCAGTAGATGTGCCGCTCACCCGCCAGCAGCGCCACGGGCATGTTGACCAGCGGCCGGCACGCCTGAACGAGCCCGAATTGGTTCTGCGCGCTGCGGCCCGAGTTCGTGCACCACGCTGCGCCGCGCTCGCCGATTTCGTTGAGCAATTCGACGATCTCGTCGGCGATCCACGCGTGGTCGTCGTCGAAGTCGACTGCCGTGCCGTCCAGGTCGAGGCAGACGAGCTTGATCGCCGCCGCCTCAGCCACGGACGATCCCCAGATCGGTCGAAGTCAGCAGCGAGCGGAACTCGAAACCGGCCTTCTCGATTGCCTCGCGCGCCCCCTCCTGCCGATCGATCACCGCGACAATGCGTTCGATGATCGCGCCGGCCTCCTGCAGCGCCTTGGCCGCTTCGAGCACCTGTCCGCCGGTCGTCGCGATGTCCTCGACGATCACGACGCGGTCGCCTTCGTTTAATACGCCTTCGAAGGCGTTGCTCGTACCGTAGTCCTTCTTCTTGTTGCGGACGATGACGAACGGCAGATTCGCAGCCATCGAGGCGGCGGCCGCCAGGGCGATGCCGCCCAGCTCCGCCCCGGCGATCCGCGTCGTATCCGGCGTAGTGTGCCGGGCGAACGCCTCGCCGAGATAGTGCAGGATGTCCGGCTGCGTTTCGAACCGGTACTTGTCGAGGTAGTAGTTGCTTGTGCGGCCCGATCGCAGAACAAAGTGGCCCTCGAGGTACGCCGTCTCCTTGACGCGCTTGATGAATTCGTCGCGGTTCATGGTTGCTCCGTCAGGTGCCGTGATGGAATTCTCAATATGCTGCCCTTCGTCTCGATCAAACCCTCCCCTGCCCCTCCCTTCAAGGGAGGGGGGTTCGGTTTCAGACCTTCAGGTCGGACGACCTTTTGCGCGCTGAGCGATAGCGCCGGCGGATCGGCGCGACGTAGTCGCGCAGGAACGCGTCCACCTGCTGCGGGGCCCGGCCGATGTATGCCTTCGGATCGAGCACGCTATCGAAATCGACGCCGGCAAACGCGTCGTCGATCTTCAGCATCTCGATCAGCCTGTTGGCCTCGCCGCGCAGCTTTATCCCCGCCGCCGCTTCCTGGGAGTGCGAGCGAATCCGCTCGTGCAATGTCTGCCGATCGCCGCCGGCGCGCACGGCCGCCATCAGGATGTTCTCAGTCGCGATGAACGGCAACTCCGCCTTCACGCGGCCCGCGATCACCTTGGGATACACCACAAGCCCCGACGTCACGTTGTGTACCAGGCACAGCATCCCATCCGTTGCCAGGAACAGCTCCGGAATCGACAGCCGCTTGTTTGCCGAATCGTCCAGCGTCCGCTCGAGCCACTGTTCGGCCGCGGTCATCTGCGGCGAGCTCGACAGCGAGAGGACGAACCGCGCCAGACCCGTCGCCCGTTCCATGCGCATCGGGTTGCGCTTGTACGGCATCGCCGACGAGCCGACCTGCGACGACTCGAACGGCTCGTCCATCTCCCGCAGGTTGGCCAGCAGCCGGACATCGTTGGCGAACTTGTGCGTGCTGGCCGCCACGCCCGCCAGTGCCGACGCCACCTGCGCGTCGACCT
>JBECKQ010000300.1:0-13277 GCA_040235375.1 Phycisphaerae bacterium
GGTGATTCGTAGGCATCATGGGGCATTTTGAAGCCATCCCGGCCGGCCCGCCCGTCTCGACTCGACACCAGCGCGATGATACCATGCGTCGCAGGGCGGTACGCCCCAGCATAGGGGGATGGCACAAAGCCGTAAAGGCGGCGGCGACCGTACGTTAGGCGCTCCGCCCGCCCGTGCCGATAAGGTAGGTGAGCCGGCTCGTTCGGTCCGACGGTCCGCTGCCGAGCATCGACCGGCCACGTGGAGGCAAGATCCCATTTCCCAACATCCTATGACCCCGATGACAAAGGCCATTGTGACGCTGACCTCGACGCTGCTCGCGCTTGCGGTGGCGTCGTGCAACATGGTTTCTCCGACGCCGACGGCGCGCCTGAACGCCGATGCCGGAGCGGATGTTCCCATTCCCGTCAACGGATCGGTGACGCTCAACGCCACTGCCGAGGGAGGCGTGCGCCCGTTCTACTACCGCTGGAGCCTCGAGGTTCAGCCCGACGGGGCCGAGGTCGATCTCGGCGACCAGGCGACACAGCAATCCATCACGATCAACGCGCTGACGGTCGAGGGACGCTACGTCTTCCGCGTCCGCATCACGGATTCCACCGGCGAGTCGAGCGCGTCGTTCGTGACGGTCAACGTCGGCGGTGATCTTCCGATATCCATCAGCGGCGCGGAGCCGGTTGCCGTCGTTGGCGAGCCGCAGTCGTTGTCCGTCAGCATCGATGCCGATACGACGGGTCTCGACAGCCGGTCGATCCAGTGGGAGGTCATGAGCGGCGAGGCCGACGTCAGCGCCTCGACGAGCTTCGACACGGAGGTCACGGTCACTTCGGAAGACACGGCCCGGCTGCGGGCGAGCGTGACGGGCGACTTCGGCGGAGAGGAGCGCTACGGCGTCGCGGACGTGGTGATCGCCGGCGTGCGCGACCTGACGCCCCAGGTCGTGATTGAGAACACGGGAGCCGTAAGCGGCGACGTTGTGCTTGAACTCTTCGCGGAAAACGCGCCGAAGACGGTGGCCAATTTCCTGCGCTACGTGGATGAGAATTTCTACAACGGCATCGTGTGGCATCGCGTCGTGGACGGCTTCGTAATTCAGGGCGGCGGCTACGAAGTGGCGGACGGCGAGCTGATTCGCAAGGAGGCCACGCACCCGCCGGTTGTCAGCGAGGCCAACAACGGCAAGAGCAACGTCCGCGGCACGGTGGCCATGGCTCTCCGTGGCACGGATGCCAACTCCGGCGACACGCAGTTCTTCGTCAACCTCGACGACAACAGCGCCAACCTCGACAGCGGCCCCCCGCCCTTCACCGTCTTCGCCCGGGTCGTGGATGGTATGGACATCGTCGACGAGATCGCGGCGCTCGAGGTGGGCGACGGCCCCAACGGCCTGACTGACGTGCCCGTTGACAACGTGATCATGTCGGACGTGCACAGAGCGGTCGATGAGATACCCACGGACGACACGAACACGAATGGCAACACGAACACCAACGGCCTCGATGACATCATCACCATCGGCGTCCGTGCGGCCGATCCGATCGTGGTTGTCGGAGACAGCACGGAGCTGACGGTCAGGACCGCCGACAGCAACCAGTTCGCGGGAGCGAGCTACGAATGGGAGGTGGTGGACGGCGCGGCGGACCTGCCGGAAATTCACAATCCCTCGCCGGAGATCACCATCAATGAGGCCGCGACGATCCATGCCCGCCTGACCATCACCGGCTTCATCGAGGGCAACAAGCGAACCGGCGTCGGCGACGTGTACGTCGTCGGCGTGGCGGACGCTACGCCGCGTGTCGCCCTCGAGAACTCCGGAGCGGTCAATGGCGAGATGATCATCGAGCTGGCGACGGCCGCTGCGCCGAATACGTGCGCCAA
The DNA here is from genome assembly GCA_040235375.1 of Phycisphaerae bacterium. Lineage (GTDB taxonomy): Bacteria > Planctomycetota > Phycisphaerae > UBA1845 > UBA1845 > JBECKQ01. Next base: position 1,879 of record JBECKQ010000300.1, read on the forward strand.
TTTCCTGAGGTACGTGGACGCCGGCTTCTACGATGGCATCGTCTGGCATCGGGCGGTGGAGGATTTCGTGATTCAGACCGGGGCCTATGAGCGCGTCGATGGTCAGCTCGTGGAGAAAGACGGTGTGCGCCCGCCCGTCCCGGGCGAGGCCCCGAACAACCTCAGCAACGTCCGCGCGACGGTGGCCATGGCCCTGCGGGGCAGTGACCCGGACAGCGGCGACAGCCAGTTCTTCATCAACGTGACGGATAACACGTCCCTGGACGACACGCCGTTCACCGTGTTCGGTCGCGTCGTGGAAGGTATGTCACTGGTGGATGAAATCGCCAATCTTCCGGTCCGGTCGGAGGGAATTCTCGACGACGTGCCCGTCGACGATGTGGTCATCACCAGCGTCCGCCGGCTGGACGAATGAGCACCGCCGCGCTTGCCATCTGCACCGGAAACGTCAACCATTGGAAGGACGCTTGCTGAAGGGCAGCGGGCGCGACCAGCGATAGGAAACGATGATGATCGAAGACGCACCAGCCCAACTCGATACTCTTTCGGCCCGGATCGTGTCTATCCGGGACTCTCTTTGACCTCCCGGCGCGGCAGCACGAGCTCGAAGAAATCAACGCGAAAATGGCGGCCCCCGGCTTCTGGGATGATCCCGATGAAGCTCAGGCGGTCGTTCAGCAGCTCAAGCGCATCAAGGCGCTCGTGGAGCCCGTGACGGATCTGCTGGGCAGGGTCGAGGACAGCCGGGCGATGCTTGAAATGCTCGATGAGGAAGACGATCCGCAGATGCGGCGCGAGCTGGAGGACGAACTGTCGTCGCTCAGCCGCGATCTGCGGAAGGTCGAGCTGCTCACGCTGCTGAGCCGGCCGGAGGACTCGAAGAACTGCTACTTTCTCGTTCAGGCCGGCACCGGTGGGGCGGACGCCCAGGACTGGGCCGAGATGATGATGCGGATGTACCTGCGGTATTTCGAGCGCAGCGGTTTCGACGTCGAGCAACTCTCGTTGCGCGACGGCGAGGAGGCCGGCATTCAATCGGCCAGCTTTCACGTAAAGGGCCCCTTCGCCTACGGCCTTCTGTCGTGCGAAATGGGTGTGCACCGCATGGAACGCATCAGCCCGTTCAACGCCCAGGGCAAGCGGCAGACCAGCTTCGCGTCCGTCGACGTCCAGCCCGAAGTGGACGACATCGCCATCGATATCGACTGGGAGAACGACGTTCGCGAAGACACGTACCGGGCCGGAGGGAAGGGCGGCCAGCACGTCAACAAGACGTCGTCGGCCGTCCGCCTGACTTTCGAGCCGCTCAACGTCGTGGTCCAGTGCCAGAACGAGCGCTCACAGCACAAGAACAGGGCGACGGCCCGCAAGATGCTCATGGCCAAGCTCTACCAGATCGAGCAGGCCAAACGGGATGCAGAAGTGGCCAAGGCCTACGGCGAGAAAGGCCAGATCGGCTGGGGCTATCGCATTCGCACTTACACGCTCCAGCCGTATCGGCTGGTCAAGGACGAGCGCACCGGCCACAAGGAGACGGACGTCGACGCCGTGCTCGACGGCGATCTTCAGCCGTTCATCGATGCCATGCTGCGCAAGCGAGCGGCGCGCAAGTAGCGCCCCTCGGCCATGAGCGCCCGTATCGTCGAAAGCAGACCCTATCAAGCCGGCGGGGCGACGCCGGTCCGTCCGCGGATGCGATCTCGGATGCGACGATTTCGATCTCTGCCGGCTGCAGTACTCGTTTGCTTGCCTGCGACCGTGGGTTGTCGTCCGGTGTCGAAGCCAACGCCTGATGAACTCGATCGAGGACTCGTCTGGGTCTTTCCCGGCATCGAGGGCGGTCGCATCACCATCTCCGGGGCATGCAGGGGGCTGCGCGACGCGGGCGTCGATTCGGCGATCGAGATCTTCGATTGGCAGCGCGGCCTGTGGGGCGCGCTCGCCAACCTCACGGCGTACGCGGCGAATCGTCGAAGGGCCGCCGTGACCGCCGAGCGCATCGTGGAATACCACAACAACCATCCGGATGCGCCCATCGATCTGGTCGGCTATTCCGGTGGGGGCGGCATCGCCATCATGGTGGCCGAGGCGCTTCCGCCGGGGGTCCCCCTGCGGAACGTCGTGCTCGTGCAGGCGGCCATCAGCCAGCGATACGACCTGACGTGTGCCCTTTCCCACATCGATGGCCATCTCGTCAACGTGTATTCGCCGCGCGATTACGTCATGCTCGGGATCGGCACGTACGTGTTCGGTACGATGGACCGCGTCCACGAGGCGGCGGCCGGTAAGAATGGGTTCGCCGTCGAGGCGGCCATCCCGGATCCCACGCTTCGACGGAAGCTGGTCCAAGCCCCCTGGCGGCGAGAGATGCTGTGTAGCGGCCACTACGGTGGGCATTTTGCCATTCTGCTCCGCGGCTGGAACCGGCGATTCGTGGCGCCATACGTCAGGGAACATTTCACCGTGGGCAGCCATCGGCACGTGACGGATCGCCACGAAGGATGACCGGCCGCTTAAGCCTCTGCCGTGTCGCGACCTGTCGGGCGGCGCCCCGGATCGCGTGCAACGGCGTATAATCATGCGGGAGCAGGGGATCGGACTGTATGGATCTTTTCAGCGAGCAGCGACGGGAGCACCTCGACGCGGTCGCGCCTTTGCCGGTGCGGATGCGGCCGCGTTCGCTTGACGAACTGCTTGGCCAGGATCACTTCGTCGGGGAGGGCAAGCTGCTGCGGCGGATGCTCAAGGCGGACCGCTTGACCAGTGCGATCTTCTACGGACCGCCCGGCAGCGGCAAGACCACTCTCGCGCACATCATTGCCGCGATGACCCAGGCGGAGTTCGTGCAAGTCAACGCCGCTTCGGTCGGCGTGCGCGAAATCCGCGAGATCCTCGACGTCGCACGGCGGCGGCTCGAGACATCCGGTCAGCGAACCGTGCTCTTCATCGACGAACTGCACCGCTTCAACCGTGCCCAGCAGGACGTGCTGCTCGACGATGTGGAGCAGGGGGTCGTCATCCTGCTCGGGGCGACGACCGAGAACCCGTTCTTCGCGATCAACGCGCCCCTGACGTCGCGCAGCCAGATCTTCCAGTTCGAAGCACTGAAAACGGAAGACATCGTGCGGATTCTCTACCGTGCGGTCGAAGATCCGCGGCGCGGGCTGGGGCAATACGCCGTGACGTTGGAGCGCGAGGCGGCCGAGCACCTCGCGACCGTCTGCGACGGCGACGCCCGGCGGGCGCTGGCGGCGCTCGAAGTGGCCGTCCTGTCGCAGCTCGACGGCGGCGGCGACGGCGATCCGGTCGTGGTGGACGTGGCCGTGGCCGCCGAATCCATCCAGAGAAAGGCCGTTCAGTATGGGCCCTCCGGCGATCAGCACTACGACTGCGCCAGCGCCTTCATCAAAAGCATCCGGGGCAGCGATCCCGACGCCGCCATCTACTGGCTTGCACGCATGCTGGAGGGCGGAGAAGATCCGCGGTTCATCGCCCGGCGGATCGTGATCAGCGCCGCGGAAGACATTGGGAACGCGGATCCCCGGGGGATTGTGGTCGCCCAGGCGGCGGCCGACGCCACGGCGTTCGTGGGCCTGCCGGAGTGCCAGTTGCTGCTTGCCCAGGCGACGATCTACCTGGCGTGCGCACCGAAGTCGAACGCGGCGACGCTGGCTATCATACAGGCCCGTGCCGATGTCAAAGAGGCGCGAACCGTGCCGGTTCCGCGGCACCTGCGGGGCACGGGTTATGCCGGCAGCAAGCGGCTGGGATCCGGGGAGGGTTATGAGTATGCCCATGACCATCCGGACGCCATTGTGGCCGGTCAGTACATGGGTGTCGATAAAGTATATTACATGCCGACCCTGCGCGGATTCGAGGCCCGGATGGCCGAGTACCTCGAGAAGTGTCGGGCCGTTCACGACAGTGACGATCAAGGTTAGGGGACAGGCGGCAACGGCGTGAAGAAGGAACTCCGACAACAACTGCGGCAACGACTGGGGATGATGACCTCGGAGGAGATGGCCGCCAAGTCCGCCAGGGCCACGCAACTCCTCATCGAAACGCCGGAGTTCATCCACAGCGAAGTGGTCATGGTGTTCCTCTCGCTGCCGAACGAGATCGACACGACGGGCGTCGTTCTGAAGGCCTGGCAGGATCACAAGCGCGTGCTCGCCCCCAAGATCAGTTGGGAGCAGCGGCGGATGATGCCGACGGAGATACGCTCGCTCACCAGCGACTTGGTCGAGACCTCGATGGGGCTTCGCGAGCCGATTTCCGGCACGCCCATCCCGATCTCGATCATTGACATGGTTATCGTCCCCGGGTTGGCCTTCGACGAGAAGGGCGACCGGCTGGGACGGGGTCGCGGTTTCTACGATCGCTTCCTGGCCCACCCGGAATTCAAGGGAGCCAGTTGTGCGTTTGCCTTCGAAGATCAGTTATTGTCCGACGTTCCGGTAGGTCCGCTCGACCGGGCGGTGACCATGCTGGTTACCGACAAGAAGGTACGGCGCTTCCGTAGCATTTCAACCTGAAGGAAGCCTAACCTTTTGTCAGCCAATGGAATAGGCTGCGGGGTGTTTTTTCGTTGGCGTGACCCGCCCGGCGTGATAAAATCGGCGCAATCGGGCGTAGGATCGGCGGTTGCGGCTCTGCGGGGGACATCAAACGCACCACCTGTCGATACGGCGCCCATCTACGGTAAGTCCTACTCCGCCCGAACCCCCCATCGGGCGGAATCCCCAAGGCCCGGTCACCCCACCGGGCCTGCTTCATGCGCATCGCAAGCAAATCAGGTTACTTGTCAGATCGCGGCTGCGGTCCGCGCGTGTTGATAGGCACACAGCTCGTTGATCGAGTGCTGGACGAGCGCGGCGAACACAGGCATGGCGACGGCGCCCACCGTGCCGAGGACGTACATGCCCGCCGCCGTGAACAGCGACGCCAACAGGCCGCAGGCCAGCAGGGCGCAGACTGGAATGGACAACCACTGGGGTGCTGTCTCCGGCAGGCCGTTGAGGCGGCGTTGCTCGTTGATCCGCAGGCACAAGCGGTGATAGCTGAAGAAGAACCAGTACAGGTTGAAAATGGGCACGAAGCACAAGCCAATGGCGACGGTGGCGGATGGATCGTCGCGCCTCAGTCGAGGCATGCGATCGTGAAGCAGATTCAGGTAGACGATGGAAAAGAGTCCTGCCGTCACGTAGTGCAGGAGCACGAGCGACGCGACCGGAAAGTGGGAGAGCGAGTGCGGGCGGCCCACCGTGGCGAGCTCCTCGGGGGCGACAAAGGACTTGCCGCAGCCGCCGCAACGAATGGTCCGGCCGGCGTCCCGTTCGCTCAGTTCCGTCGGCCGACCGCATTGCGGGCAGTCGAACTTCATCGGTCACCTGTCGGTTAGGGCTGGCTTTTCGTCATTTACGCCGCCGTTTGGCGGCGCCTGTCTACCGTCGATATCGACCCGCCGGCGGGGCAACATTACGGTCGTTCGCGGGCCGAGTCGGTGCTCGCCAGGAGTGGCCAAGGGCCTACGCCGTCCGGTAACATCCCCGTGATGGCAGTCATTGAAATGCGGGACCTGGTCAAGACGTACCGGGTGCAGGTCAAGAAGGAAGGTCTCTTCGCGTCCCTGAAGGCGTTGATTCGCCGGCAGTACAAGACCGTTCGGGCCGTGGACGGCATCACTGCGTCGATCGGAGAGGGGCAGATCGTCGGCTTTCTCGGCCCCAACGGCGCGGGCAAGACGACGACGCTGAAGATGCTGAGCGGCCTCATTTTCCCCAGCGCGGGCGAGGCCCGCGTGCTCGGCTACGTCCCCTGGGAGCGACAGAACGAGTACCGGCGGCAGTTCGCCCTCGTTATGGGCCAGAAAAACCAGCTCTGGTGGGACCTGCCGGCGAACGAGTCCTTCCGGCTGCACAAGGAGATTTACGCACTGCCGGACCGGCAGTATCGCGACACCCTCGATGAGCTCGTGGGGCTGCTCGGCGTCGAAGGGCTGCTCGCCCAGCCGGTCCGCGAGCTCTCCCTCGGCGAACGGATGAAGATGGAGCTGATCGCGGCGCTCTTGCACTCGCCGAAGGTCCTGTTTCTGGACGAGCCGACGATCGGGCTGGACGTTGTTTCGCAGGCCAATATCCGCGCATGCCTGCGGGAATACAACCGCGACAAGAACATCACCGTCATCCTGACGAGCCACTACATGCAGGACGTGGAGGCGCTCTGCCGGCGCGTGATCGTCATCAATCACGGCAAGATCGTCTTCGATGGCCACCTCAACGACATCGTGGAGCGTTTCGGCCGGTACAAGCTCGTCAAGCTGCGCTTTCACGATGGCCGGATGCCGGACAATCTCGATCGATTCGGCGAGGTTCTCGAGCTGACGCCGCCGACCGTGACGCTGAAAGTCGAGCGCGCCGATGTCGCCTCGCTGACCGGGCACATGCTGTCGTCGTATCGGATCGAGGACGTCGCCGTGGAGGAGACGCCGATTGAAGAGGTGATCGGCGAGGTGTTCACCAGCTCGGCCCCACCGGCGGAATCGTAGTGCGTCAAGAAGAAGGGCCGGATGCGTCGCGACGCACCCGGCCCTGTTGCTGCTTGGCGGGAATGAAGCTGTCGCCGTTTACTTGTTCTCCTTCACTTCGTACTCGGCGTCGATCACGTCGCCTTCATCCGATGTTGCCTCTCCACCGGAGGGCTGTTCACCGGTGGGACCAGCGCCGGCGGTCTGCTGCTGCTTGGCCGTCTGCTCGTAGATGATCTTGCCGATGGTCTGGGCGGCCTCCATCGCCGACTCCGTGGCCTTCCGGATCGCGTCGGCGTCATCGCCCTTGGCGACCTCGCGCAAGCGACTGATCGACGACTCGATGTTGCTGCGTTCGGCCTGCGGGACCTTGTCGCCGTGCTCCTTGAGCTGCTTCTCGATCTCGTAGGCGACCTGCTCCGCCCGGTTCCGCGACTCGATGAGCTCTTTCTTCTTCACGTCGTCGGCGGCGTGCTCGGCGGCGTCGCGCTTCATCTGCTCGATCTCCTCCTTGCTGAGGCCGGAGGTGCCTTCGATGCGGATTGACTGCTCCTTGCTGGTGGCCTTGTCCTTGGCGCTCACGGAGATGATGCCGTTGGCGTCGATGTCGAAGGTGACCTCGATCTGCGGGATGCCGCGCGGGGCCGGGGCGATGCCGGTCAGGTTAAACCGGCCGAGCGAGCGGTTGTCGGACGCCATCGGGCGGTTGCCCTGGAGCACGTGGATGGTGACCTCGGTCTGGGCGTCGGCTGCGGTCGTGTAAGTTTCGGTCTTGGACGTCGGGATCGTGGTATTGGCCTCGATCATCGGAGTCATCACGCCACCCAGCGTTTCCACGCCGAGGGTCAGCGGCGTCACGTCGAGCAGAACGATGTCGTCCTTGTCGCCGGCGAGAATCGAGCCCTGGATTGCGGCGCCCACCGCGACGACCTCGTCCGGGTTGATGCTCTTGTTCGGCTCGCGGCCGAAGATGCTCTTGACGAGCGTCTGCACGGCGGGGATTCGTGTCGAGCCGCCGACGAGCACGACCTCGTTGATGTCGGACGGCTTGACCTTGGCAGCGTCGAGGCAGCGCATCACCGGGCCCCGCGTCCGCTCGGTCAGCGCTTCCGTGAGCTGCTCGAACTTCGTGCGGGTGACGGCCATCTGCAAGTGCTTCGGGCCGGACTGATCGGCCGTGATGAACGGCAGGTTGATACTCGTCTCCATCATGGTGGAGAGCTCGCACTTGGCCTTCTCGCACGCTTCCTTTAGGCGCTGCAGCGCCATGGGGTCCTTACGCAGGTCGATTCCCTCTTTCTTGCGGAACTCTTCGGCGACCCAGTTGATGAGTTCCTCATCGTAGTCGTCGCCGCCGAGGTGGCCGTCGCCGTCGGAGGCGAGCACCTCGTAGACGTTGTCGCCGATGTCGAGGATCGAGATGTCGAACGTGCCGCCGCCGAGGTCGTAGACGGCGATCTTGCCGCTCTTGCTCTTGGCCCCGAGGCCGTATGCCAGCGATGCGGCGGTCGGTTCGTTGATGATGCGCTCGACCTTGAGGCCGGCAATCTCGCCGGCGTCCTTCGTGGCCTTGCGCTGCGAATCGTTGAAGTACGCCGGAACGGTGATCACCGCCCGGTCCACCTTTGCGCCGAGGTAGTCCTCCGCGGTCTTCTTGAGATCCTGGAGGATCATCGCGCTGATCTCGGGTGGGGTGTACTGCTTGCCGCGCACCTCCACCTTGACCAGCTCCTCCGGACCGCCCACGACCTTATAGGGCACGATCTTCTCTTCGGAGCTCACCTCGACATGCCGGCGTCCCATGAAGCGCTTGATCGAGAAGATGGTGTTCTCGGGGTTGGTGACCTGCTGGTGGCGGGCAACCTGGCCGACAAGTCGCTCACCCTTTTCGGTGAAGGCGACGACGGACGGCGTGGTCCGCGAACCCTGCGCGTTGGTCAGCACCTTGGGCTGATCGCCTTCCATGACGGCGACGACCGAGTTGGTCGTCCCCAGATCGATGCCGATGATTTTTGACATAAGACGCATCTCCTTAAGCGTGAAGGTTGCCTGCGTCAGCCCGAAAGCCGCCGTGCAAGCACCTGACTTCTCTTCTGTATTGTTTGCATACCGAGTCCTTGTTGACAGGTGCCTGCAATGGCGATACCAGAGTGTGCGGAATCCGGCTCGCACGTAACTTATGCTGGCACAATTACTTAAAGATGCGTCCGGGATCCGCCGTTATACCTGTGCTGCCAACCTGACAGGTCGTGTATCTGCGGATTTGGCACACCACCGAATGGTGTTGGCCCCGGTGCAGATTTCTCTTGCGAGGCGAACGGGCTGAGGTAACCTCGGGATGATGGCCACCGAGCCTTTTGAGACGGCTTACGCCAGCGGCTTCCCCACTGTGCAGCAGTTGTCGGTGTTCTTCGACAACCGGGTGGGGCAACTGCTGCGTTTGACGCGGCTCTTCGACGAGACGGACATCCGGATCGTCGCGATTTCGGTCGTGCATTCCGTGGACTGCGGCATTATCCGGATGATCGTGGACAAGCCCCAGTCGGCACAGACGATGCTGAACGAGGCGGGGTTCGCGGTGGTGGTGACAGACGTGCTAGTTGTGTCGCTGCCGCCGGGCAAGCGGGCGCTGCTGCACACGTGGGTAGCGTTCCTAAGCGCGGAAGTGAACGTGGCTTACGCTTACGCACTGCTCACCCGACCGGAGGGCCGTCCGGCGCTCGTCGTGCAGGCCGACCAGCTCGAGCAGGCGGCCGACTCGCTGCGAAGCAAGGGCTTTACCGTCCTCGACCAGTCGGATTTGGCGCATTAAGATCCGACGCCGTAAGGGACGATCCGGCAGGCAGGAAATGGCCATTCTGGCAGAGCGCTACGGGGGTGCCATTTCCTATCTCCTGTGCTTGTAATAAGTTGCAGTCCCGGCCAACTGGCACGAACCTTGCCCTATCCTGACCGTAGGGAGCGAATACAGACGCGACGGGACTACACTCCGCGCGAAAGGAGGACGAGATGTTCTTCGATCCGCTTTACCTCATCATGCTCGTGCCGGCCATGATCCTGGCCGGCTGGGCCCAGTGGAAGGTCAAGAGCGCCTATGCCGAGGCCCAGCGTCACCGCTCCGCGAGCGGCCTGAGCGGTGCGGAGGCGGCCCGAAGGCTGCTGGACGCCCACGGTCTGGCCCGCGTGGCCATCGAACGAGCGCGCGGCTTTCTCGGCGACCATTACGATCCCAGACAACAGGTGCTGCGGCTGAGCCCCGACGTGTACGAGGGCCGGAACCTCGCGGCCGTGGGCATCGCCGCGCATGAAACCGGACACGCCATTCAGCACGCCCAAGGCTATGCGCCGCTGTCGCTGCGGAACGCGATCGTTCCGCTGGCGGCGACGGGCAGCAACTTCTCGATGATCATGTTCATCGTCGGCATGATGCTGGCGTGGTGGATGCACATGTTCGCGATTGGCAAGGCCCTGATGCTGGTGGCGATCGTTCTGTTTGCCCTGGTCGTCGTGTTCCAGTTGGTCAACCTGCCGGTCGAGTTCGACGCGAGTCGCCGGGCTCGGCAAGTGCTCGTGTCGAACGGCATCATTGCGGCAGCGGAAGACAAGGAAGTGGGCAAAGTGCTGAACGCCGCGGCCATGACGTACGTTGCGGCGACCATCACGGCAATTCTGACGCTGCTTTACCTGATCGTTCGCTCGGGGTTGCTGGGCGGGAGGCGATAGAGGCCGCGGAACGGCGGTTTCGTCTCGACACGGACACTTGATCGTGCGACAATCCTCCTCGTCGCCGGACGCGGCGCCGCAGGTGACATCACAGGAGGATTGACGTGAAAGCATATCGAAAGCTGGCCATCTTCACGGCCATCGGCGCGGGCGGCATGCTGTTTCAATCCGGCTGCCCGGTCGTCGGCTCGCTGCTGAGCGACTGCTTCGGCGAGAACACGATCTCGCGAAGCGATTACGAGGACCTCAACATCTTCGAGCAGCTTCTCTACGAAGAGAACAGTTGCGGCCGGTACGAGCCGGTGTCCAGCGTCTTCGATCCCTTCCTCGACTGACGGTCTGCGCCGCGCGGGCGTTTCGTCTGCGCGGCGAGAAACCGCACGGCATGGGCGCAGGCCCGTTATATGTGCAGGGGGTGCTGCGCGTTCGCTTGACGACGCCGCGCCTGATGCTACGATTTTCCAAATCGTGCTACGCGCCCGCGCGGCGCCCTTCGTCTACGGATGTACGCGGCATGCATATTCCCGACGGCTTTCTGGATACCAAGACGGCGGTGACGGCCGGACTGCTGGCGGCAACCGGTGTCGCCGTTGCATCGGGGCACGCTCGACTGCACCTTCCGCAGCGGCGAGTGCCGCTGCTCGGGTTGGCGGCGGCGTTCGTCTTCGCCGCCCAGATGATCACCTTTCCAGTGGCCGGGGGCACTTCCGGGCATTTGATCGGAGCGGTGCTGGTGGCCGCGCTGCTGGGGCCGAGCGCCGCGGTAATCGTTATCTCGGCCGTGCTGATTGTGCAGTGCCTGATGTTCGCGGATGGCGGCATCACGGCGCTGGGGGCGAACATCTTCAACATGGCGCTGGTCGGTGGCTTCGGCGGATGGGCGGTTTATCACCTGCTGACACGCGTCGTGAAGGGGCTGTTCGGCTGCGTTATGGCGGCTGCGTTCGCCGCATGGTGCGCGACTGTGCTGGCGTCGATCGCGTGCGCCGGAGAACTGGCCACGTCCGGCATGGTTGCCTGGCCCGTGGTCCTTCCGGCGATGGTTGGTGTTCACGTCTTTATCGGCGTCGGTGAGGCGCTGATCACGGGGCTGGTGCTGGTGGCCGTAGCCCGAGCGCGTCCGGAGTTGCTCAAGCCGGAGCTCGCGCCG
>JBECKQ010000145.1:0-9002 GCA_040235375.1 Phycisphaerae bacterium
CCATCACGCAGACCACCTTGCCGGCGGACAGGCTGCAGAAGCTGCGGTAGCCCTTCACCACCGGATCGTTCTGCGCCGCCTGGGCGATCTGGTTGACCTGATTCTCATTGAGGCTGCCCGGCGGCACCGTGTGGACGCAAAGAAACTTCGACATGAAACTAATCTCCTCTGTTAGGGAATTCCCATATGAGCCGGCCTGGTGTGGGCACCAATCGCCACCTTCCGCTCGAACGGCACGATGGCTCGGCTGCCAGGCTGACTCGTACCGGCCTCACCCCGGATGCTAAGGCGCCGCCCGGCTCCGGGCCATCAGGGATATTCTCATTCGTGTACGACGATCAAATAGCGGCGCTGGGCGTTCGCATATCGTGGTGCCGCAACGTCGGTCACGCGGCGCCCTGTATTTCAATTGCGCCTGCGAACTTCGGGATTACCTATGCGACATCTGCAACTGCCGATCATGTTGTTCGATGGCAAAGCCCGTCCTTACCTCTTTGTTACTCTGACCGACTATGCGAACTTCGCGGGCGGTCTTCTGGGGCCGACCTCCGGTCTCGACTCCGGCTGCAACTGCTTCGATATGGACCGCGACGCCGACCTCGACCTCGTCGACTTCGCGATGTTCACGTTGTACTTCAACGGCCCCGGCCACCGGACAAGGCGGGGCGGAATGGTGTCGGGAGTCGTTTTCGATTGGCACGTTTGGGCGAGGATCGAGTAGGAGACGATTCTCGACTCGTTTGGGTGCCCGGACGCCGGTCTCACGCGGCACAGAAAGAAAGGCCAGTCGGGTAAGTGACTGGCCGGTATGGTGTGGCGTTCAATAGCGGCGGCCGGAGTTGAACCGGCGACCTGCGGTTTGTGCACGCGGGCTCGGTCTGTGGTGCCACGTTCCAGGCGGCGCGACCGCATCTCGAGCACGGCAGAGCGTTGCAGATCGCGGCACGCTCTTGGGAAAACACATATTCCGATCTTATCGCGAACCAGGAAATCGCAAAACGCAAGCGACCTCCGATCTCGTGATTCTGTTGGCAGACTTCACCCGGCCGTTCCGGCCGGTCATTGACCTCGGCAGCGGCAGCGCGCGGACGTTTTCGCGTCGGGGCGCCCCCGCAGAGGTTGTGAGGAGTGTCAGAGTGAGAGCCAGCGCGGGGCGTTCGCACGGATTATCACGCGACTCGCACCGTACACTTCGGTTTAGACGGCGCCGAACATTCCGGATCAACTGCGGGATATCCCGCACGCTTCGTTCGGACTTGTTCATGACAGTGCGACACGGGCATACGAAGAGACAGGACCTCTGAGTTTAACTCTATTACGGCTCACAGCACTCCGCTGCGCTTGTCACACGTTTCCTCCGGTGCTGCATCTCCACGGATTCGGGCTTTGCATCGCGGTTGGCCAGCGTCGCTTGACAAAACCCAAACCTCCGGCGAGTCGCAAATTTAACGCTTGCATGAGGTCTGTCGACCTGATACGGTGGCCCATGTATATCAGGGCCGAAGGTCTTTTCTCAATCTGCAGGCTGCGAAGGTAAGCGCAAGTTTCGCATCGGTCTGCGCGCCGCTCTCGCTTGCCTCGAGCCCGGCGGAACGCGGAGAGCCGGTTCCTGTCACCACTCACGTCGTGAAAGGAGGATAGCGATGGACATGCGAAGGATCCTGATCAGTTGGTGTGCGGTCCCTTTCTGTAGCAGCGTGGTGGCCATCGCGTCATCGCCGGACGAGCGGCAACGAAGCATGCAGCAGAGCGTGCAGGGACCGGCGTATGCCGGAGCATTGGTGGCCGAGGTTGCCGCCCCTGCGCCGGAGGATGCCCCGGTCGTTCCGCCTGCGGCTGCGAACACGGGCGATCTTCCCTGGGGCATGTTGACCGAGGAGGAGAGGCGGGAGCTCTTGGAGGCCCCCGACCTGGAGGTGGCTCTGAGAGAGCTGGGCTACTCCGACTTTCCTGATGTGCCGCGGCTGTCGGACGGCCGCCCCACGGACGTCGAGTTGATCTGGTACGGCCGGTTCGCCGCGCAGGGAGAGACGAGCGCCCCGCTGCGGTCCCCGACTGACAACGGCTGGGGCACGGACGAGTCGAGCGATACGGCCGTCAACTTCGTGCTGAATACGCCCGGCGCGCTGAACCCGGTGGGCCCCACCGGCGCCACCAACTTTCTTGGTGGCGGGGCGTTCGGGCCCGGCGGTGTCGCCGCCGGCTTCATGTACGTGCTGGACACGTCCTCGTCGGACCCCGCCAGCCAAGCCCTGTACACCATGAGTCTGACGACCGGCGCATTAACGTTGGTTGGATCCAGCGTCCCAAACAACCCGGGCAACACGGGCGAGAGTTGGGGCGGCATGGCCTGGGATAATACCACGGGCACCATGTATGCCTGCGCGGCCGTGTGCGGAACGGGCGCGTCTTTGTATACGATCGACCTGGTCGACGGGACACCGACTCTGGTGGCGTCAATGACTGGCTCCCTGTGCCCGATCGCCATCGCCATCGACTGCACGGGCCAGATGTACGCCTACGACATCTCGCAAGACACGTTCGGCACCGTGGACAAGACCACGGGCACGTACACGGCGCTGGCTCCGCTCGGCTTCGATGCAAACTTCGGCCAAGGCCTCGGATACGACAACCAGGCTGATACGATGTACATGGCCGCGTTTAACAACACCACACTCCAGGCGGAACTGCGGATCGTGGATCTGAACACGGGCGCCAACACCCTGGTCGGCCCCCTGGGCACGCCGGGCGTCTCTCAGCTCGGGTTCGTGGACGTCGATCAACCCCCGGGACCGTGCCCCACGGGCGCCTGCTGCGACGACGCCACGGGAGTCTGCACCGACAACGTGGACTCCACCAACTGCACGACGCGGTTCGTAGCCGACACGCTTTGCGATGACATCGTACCGCTGTGCGGCCAGATCGTGGGAGCATGTTGTTTCAGCGATGGAAGCTGCCAGCTCTTGACTGACGCCGAGTGCGCATCCCAAGGCGGCAGCTACTCTGGCGATGACACGAGCTGCACGCCGAATGAATGCCCGCAACCCTGCCCCTGCACGTCCGTGATCAACGCATTCCCCTACAACGAGGACTTCGAGGGGGAGGTCCAGTGCGGGACAACCTGCGGCAACGCGTGCCTGCTCCTGGGCGACTGGACCAACATCAGTGACGGAACCGACGACTTCGACTGGACCAGCGACGTGGGCGGGACGACGTCCACCAGCACTGGTCCGTCACAGGACGCCAATCCCGGCACCCCCACTGGATTTTACCTCTACACCGAATCGAGCGGCACCGCCTGTCAGAACTCGACGGCGACTCTGTTGAGTCCGTGTTTCGACTTCTCGACCCTCGCGACGCCGCAGTTGATCTTCGGCTACCACATGTACGGAGCCGATATGGGCGACCTGTACGTTGAAGTGTCCGACGACTCCTGCATCAGCTGGACGACCGAGGTCACGATCTCCGGACCGCAACAGGGCGACAACACCGATCCGTGGCTCTACGCGGTCGTCGATCTCGGTGCCTACGCCGGTATGAGCAATGTGCGAATACGCTTCCGCGGCGTGTCCGGCGACGGCTTCAACAGCGATATGGCCATCGACGATATCACCGTTCAGGAAGCTCAGGAGTTCACTGGGGCATGCTGCGACGGCACGACCTGCACCGGGGACATGACGCAGGCGGAGTGCGAGGCCGGTGGAGGCGCCTACCAGGGCGAGTTCACGAATTGTGGTCCCCCCAACCCGTGCTCCGGCGCCTGTTGCCTGCCCGACGGTAGTTGTGTCGATACCACCAGTGACGATTGCGCGGCCCAGGGCGGCAGCTACCAGGGCGACGGCACCGACTGCGCCCTCAACCCCTGCCCGCCCGTCAACGACACCTGTGAAACCGCCGTCGCGATCGTATCCCTACCGTTCTTCACCACCGTCGATAACAGCCTGGCCACCGCCGGTGCTCCGCCGGGGACCTGCAACACCAGCTCCGCCACCGTCATGCAGAACGACGTGTGGTATAGCTTCACGCCCACGGAGGACTGCTACCTGATCCTGGACGTCGATCCGGACTTCGGGGACGGCTACGACGGGCTCATGCAAATCTACACGGGCCCGGACTGCAACAATCTGACGGAACTGGGCGGTTTGCCTGGCGAGGACGATCCGGGTTGCTACGACCTGAACGAGCCGTGGCACGTGGAGTTCGGCGCCACGGCCGGGCTGACCTACTGGTTCCAGATCGGCGACTGGGGAACGAGTGCGGGCGGAGGCTTGACATCCTTGTGCATGACCTGTCAGGTCGGCACGGTCGGGGCCTGCTGTCATCCGGACGGTTCCTGCACGGAGGAAATGGGGCAAGCGGCGTGTGAGAGCACCGGCGGCTTCTACCAGGGTGATGCCACGTCGTGCTGCTCGGCATCCTGCCCACAGCCGTGCTCCTGCACCAGTCCGATCGGAACGTTTCCCCACAACGAGGACTTCGAGGGCGAGCCCACGTGTGGCACAACTTGTGGCAACTCGTGTGTGCTCGTGGGCGACTGGACCAACATCGATGACGGCACCGACGACATGGACTGGACCATCGACGAAGGCGGCACGAGTTCCTCCAACACCGGTCCGGACGTCGACGCCAACCCGGGTACGGTCACGGGCAACTATGCATACACGGAGACGAGCGGAACCTCGTGTCAAAACGCGACGGCCATCCTGCTGAGTCCGTGTTACGACATCAGTGGTCTGTCGGATCCGTTGCTGCTGTTCGCCTACCACATGTATGGCAGCGACATGGGTGAGCTGAACGTCGAGGTGTCCACCGACGATTGTGCGAGCTGGACGACCGAGTTGTCCATTTCAGGTGAGCAACAGTTCGACGAAACCGATCCGTGGATTTACGACCTTGTCGACCTGACCCCGTACGCGGGGGCGACCGACCTGCGCATCCGCTTCCGCGGAGTGACCGGCGACGGATTCGAAAGCGACATGGCCATCGACGATATCCGTGTCGTGAACGGTCCCCTGACCGGCGCTTGCTGCGAAGCGGACGGCTCCTGCACCGACAACGTAGCACAGGCCGACTGCGAAGCCGGTGGCGGTCGTTGGCAGGGCCCGTTCACGCAATGTGCCGACATCCCCAGTTGTGGCGGCGCCTGCTGCACGAGTGCGGGCTGCTTCATCGAGCCGCAGGATACCTGCGAGGCTGGCGGCGGCACGTACCTCGGCGACGACACCGTATGCTCCGCCGAGGACTGCAACGGGGACGGCATCCCGGATATCTGCGATCCAGACTGCAACGCCAACGGCGTATCCGACGTGTGCGACATCCTCGGTGGCACCAGCGAGGACTGCCAGCCGGACGACATTCCTGACGAGTGCCAGCTCACCGGGGGCGCTCCCACGGTCGTGCTCAGCGAGATGGACCTGGGCTCGACGGATGCCCTCGAGATTCAGAATGTCTCGGGCGGCGTCCTCGCCACGGCCGGCTGGACCGTGGCCATCAGCGATACACCGTACGGCGATCCCACTACCGTCAATCCGATAATCCAGGCGTTGCCGGCCACGATGGCGGCCGGCGAGATCATGTACTGGACCGATGGGACGACGAACCCATGGGGCAACAACATGTTCTGGAACCCGGGCGACTTCCCCTCCTTCAGCGGCTGGGCGATGATCCTGAACGACACCGGTGCTATCGTCGACTTTGCCGTCTGGAACGGCATGCCCCAGGCTGATATCCAGGCCCTGAGCCTCACAATCAACTCACACACGGTGACCATCGGCGATGAGTGGCTGATGGACGGCATTGTCACGGGCGACGAGTGCGGCAGCGGCTTCAGCGTCCAGCGGCAGGGCAGCAATGACCACAACGATGCAACCGACTGGACCTGCCAGCCGACCAACCTCGGTATGCAGAACCCGGGATTGATAACTCCGTTTACGGGCGGCGGTAACGACTGCAACTCCAACGGGACGCCGGACGACTGCGACGTGGCCGACTGCCCGCCCGGCGATGTTTCGTGCGCCGACTGCAATACCAACTCCAAGCCGGACGAGTGTGACATCGCCGAGTGCCCGCCCGGTGACGTCACCTGCGGCGACTGCAATACCAACGGCGTCCCGGACGGCTGCGAGTTGAGCGGCCAGGACTGCAACGCCAACGGCATTGACGACGAGTGCGACATCGACTCCGGCTTCAGCTTCGATTACGACCTCAACGGCGTGCCCGACGAGTGCGATCCGGATTGCAATACCAACGGCGTGCCCGACGTCTGCGACATCGATTGCAGCATCGGCGACTGCGCTTCTCATCCCGGCGGCTGCGGCGCGAGCGAGGACTGCCAGCCGGACGGCATTCCCGACGACTGTCAGCTCGGCGGTGGCGCCGAGACGCTCGTGTTCTCGCAGGACGTCATCCCGGATGACAACGGCATCGGGCCTGGCCTGCTCCTGGCAATCGGCAGCAGTTGTCCGTTTGACAACACCTCCGCGGAGGATTTCACCCTCGCGAGTTCCAGGAATCTGACCCGGGTGACCTGGGTGGGCGTATACTTTGGTGCCGCCTCCGACTTCCCCGGTGAGGACAACAACTTCCGCATGACCTTCTACGAGGACAACGGCTCCGGCAACGTCGGCGCCGTCATCGCCGACTTCCCGTCGCTGACCGTGGCCAAGGCGCTGCACCCGCGCCCACCGGTCTTCGGCACCAACCCCGCCTACACTTACGAGGCAATACTCCCGGCGGCGGTGCCCATCAACGGCGGTCAGCGCTACTGGCTGAGCATCAATGGCGACCCGGCCGGAGCCAGCGGTCCCGTCTTTGGCTGGATGGCAAGCGCCGAGGGCAACGCGGCGTCCATTCCGGGCAACGACCAGCCGTTGCAGAACACGGCCATCACGTGTGTCACTCTGCCGGCCGCCACCTACACGCCGGGCGGTGACCTGGGCGATCAGGATGCCGACCTGGCCTTCGCCCTTTACGGCACGGTCGGCAGCGGCAGTGGTGCGGACTGCAACTCCAACAACATCCCCGATGAGTGTGACATCCGCGACTGCCCGCCGGGCGACTTGTCCTGCGCCGACTGCAACAGCGACGGCGTGCCGGACGGCTGCCAGCTCGTGGACAACGACTGCAACGCCAACCAGGTGCCGGACGATTGCGAGCCGGACTGCAACGAGAACGGCATCGCCGACGAGTGCGACATTCGCGATTGCCCGCCGGGTGACCTGTCGTGTGCGGACTGCCAGCCGGACGGGATTCCGGACGGCTGTCAGCTGTATGACAGTGTGGCTACCACGGGAGTCGTCCTCACCGAGAAGTTCGATGACATCACGACGCTTCCCGGTGACGGGTGGGTCAAGATCAACAACAGCGAGCCGCTCGGTTCGACCGACTGGTTCCAGGGCAATTCGAGCGTCTTCCCGGCCCATGACGGAGCTGCGACAGCCTACACGGCCGCCAACTACAACAATTGCGGCGACGGCGCAGGTCTGGACACCATCTCGAACTGGCTTATCACGCCCGAGCTGACACTCTCGGACGGGATGACGCTGAGCTTCTGGACACGCAAGTCCGATATACCGCCGAGCATGTGGCCGGATCGCCTGGAGGTCCGGATGAGCCTGGCGGGCAGCAGCAGCGACGTTGGCCCGGACGAATTCAGCGTAGGCGACTTCACCAGCCTGTTGCTCGAGATCAACCCGAGTTTGATCTTGGGCGATTATCCCGACGTCTGGACCGAGTTCAGCGTGACGCTCGCGGGGATCGGTGCGCCGACGAACGGTCGGTTCGCCTTCCGCTACTTCGTAACTGACGCGGGTCCCGACGGGACCAACTCGGACTACATCGGGATCGACACCGTGATGGTGGAACAACCGGCGGGTCCGCCGCTGAACGACTGTAACGAGAACATGGTGCCGGATGAGTGCGACATCGCCGACGGTGTCAGCTCCGACTGCAACGGCAACACCACTCCGGATGAGTGCGAGGACGATCCGGTGTATTGCGGAGGCCTGGACATCAAGCCCGGCTCCTGCCCGAATCCGTTCAACCGCAAGAGCCATGGCGTGCTGCCGGTCGGCCTCCTGGGTACGGCGGACTTCGACGTCTCCATGGTGGACATCACAACTTTGAGGCTCAAGCGCGTGGACGGCGTCGGCGGTGCGGTGGCCCCGAACGAAGGGCCTCCCGGCCCGCAGACGGTCTATGAAGACGTGGGTACGCCGTTTGACGGCATGGCCTGCGACTGCCACGAGTTAACCGGTGACGGCATCATGGACCTGAGCATGAAGTTCCGGACGGACGACGTCGTGGACGAGCTTGAACTCGATGCCCTCCCGCTCGGCGCTCAGGTCGAGCTGGTCGTCACCGGCAATCTCCTCGGCGGCGCGTCCTTCGTGTCTCCGGTCGACTGCATCCTCATTGTCCCCATGGGCAGCGCCGATCTTACCGTCGAATCGTCCGTGCCCAACCTGTTCGTGGATCTGGCACCGCTTGACGAAAAGGTCGACGGCGGTGGGTTCCCACTGTTCTCCCGCACCTATGACCCGGGTACACAGGTCACCGCTCAGGTTCCGTCGAGCGTCGACGGCCGTGCCTTCCGCTTCTGGGAGATTGACGGCGTACGGCAGCCCCGCGGTCAGAGGGTGATTTCGGTCACGATGATCGGCGACGTGCACCTTGTCCCGTTCTATGGTCCGAGGAGTGACAACCCTCTCGATACGCACAACCAGGAGATAAGTCCGGTGCTGCAGGACCAGTGAAACGCGGCGCAATACAGGATGTTGCCTGGGACATCCGCGGGGGCCAGGGCTGATTGAGTCCTGGCCCCCGCCTTGTCTGGCAGGCATGTAATCCCTGGGTGCAGGTGCAGGTCATCTGGACCGAGATGCTCGGAACGGCTGGGGCGGGTGTCCGCTGTGGCGTGGAATCTGAACTGATCTGGAGCCCCAGACCGGCGCTCGGCGAACAGGGCTCGAATACAAGGCCGGCTGCGCCGGGTAGCGCGGACG
>JBECKQ010000147.1:0-8269 GCA_040235375.1 Phycisphaerae bacterium
GATCAGTGTTGCGGATACGCCGCTTCCCCCGGGCACGCAAATCGACCGTGTCGCCATTTCCGACGGCCGCGCTTGCGTTGATCTCACGCTGCCCGCGGGCGCCCTCACCGATCCTGCCGACCTGCACCTGGACGACGTGTTCCGGATCATCTCCGTTGTGGTCGATCCGAATCGTGAGCTTGGCGGTGTCGCGGTGCGTGTGCGCGGTTCCGCGGACGAGCCTTATCAATCGCTCGATGACCTGATCCCGGCGTCGGAGCCGGAGCCGTATGTTCACCTCGTGGAGGACGCCGGTAGCCCGGCGCGAAGCGGTGCGGATCGCTCAGGCGTGCAGCCGCGGTCAGGGCCGGTCAGCGATGCCGGCCGGCAGCCGAGCGGGGCCCTTTCCGGCGTGACCGTCTTCGCGACCGCGGGCCACGGCTGGACGGCCGGTTCGTCGTCGTGGTTCCTGCAACGGCCGCTGCTGCTCGACATGATCGAGGACTACGGCAACATCGACCAGTTGAACTACTTCGTCCACTATCTGTTCAACGCCGGCGCGACCGTCGTACCGTTCCGCCCGGTCGGCTACCAGGACAACGAGATCGTCCTTGACCAGGACGATCCGGAAGTGACCTATGCCGGCAGTTGGTCGAACAGCAGTTCGTCTCCTTACTACGAGAACGGGCGCACGGTCAGCGGCGTCCACTACCGGTTTGCGGTCGCCGCCGCCAGCGAGACGGCGACGGCCCGGTACACGCCGGACATCCCCGCGGCCGGCTTCTACCCCGTGTACACGTGGGCGCTCGACGGCAGCAACCGCACGACGCAGCTCTACCGGATAAGCCACAGCGGCGGCGTGACCGAGGTCGTTGTCGATCACCGCATGGTCGGCCGCGGCTGGGTGTGGCTGGGCAACTACTGGTTCGAGCCCGGCACCGGCGGGTACGTCGAGATCAGCAACGAATCGGCGGAAGGCGGCAACGTCATCGCCGATGCCATCCGGTTCGGCAACGGCATGGGCAACGTCGTGGGCGACGGCCCCGGCACCGTCAGCGGATATCCGCGCGACGAAGAGGCGCAGCGCTACTGGGCGGAGTCGGAAACCGCGGTCAACGCCGTCGGCATGCCCAGCTCGATCTACAACTGCTGTTCCTCCGATCAGGACGACAACGTCGGCACGGCCGCCCGCTGGGCGCGGGAGATGAACGACACGGCGTACAACTCGGACCGCTGGCGGCGGATCTACATCGAGTTCCACAGCAACGCCTCGAACGGCTCGGCTCGCGGAACGATGGCACTCGTCACCGGCAACGCCACGACGTACCAGGACGAATACGCCACGATTCTCGGCGACGAGATCGAGCAGGACATGCAGATCCTCGACTCCGGCTTCGAATACAACTGGGCTTCGCTGTCCAACCCGTACGCCGGCTCGTACGGCGCCATCAGCACGTCGAACAACAGCAACGAGTTCGACGCGACGATTCTTGAAGTCGCCTTCCACGATAACGCCCAGGACGCCGCGCTGATGCTCGATCCGAAAGTCCGCGACGCGGTGGCGCGCTCCAGCCTTCAGGGAATCGTGAAGTTCCTCAACTGGCAGTCAGGCGGCGCGATCCCGCTGGCCTTTCTGCCCACGCCGCCCCGACACGTGCGGGCGACCGCCAACGGATCGGGCGGTGTGGTCATCGCCTGGGATGCGCCGCTGGCGGGAGAGGCGTACGGCGATCCCGCCACCGGTTATCGCGTTTATCGTTCCTTCAATGGACGCGGCTTCGATTCCGGCACGGACGTGGGCAACGCGCTGGCCACCGTCCTGAACGACCTGCCGGCGAACATAACCGTCTACTTCCGCGTGGCCGCGTACAACGATGGCGGCGAGTCGCTGCCGTCGGCGGTCGTGGCGGTGCGCCGGCCGGCCAGCGGGACCGCGGCATGCCTGATCGTGAACGGATTCGATCGCGTGGACCGCTCGCTCGATCCGCGGCAGACCCTGGCGGGCGTCGGTACGCTGCGGCGACCGATCCTTGGCAAGGTCAACTCGTTCGACTACGTCATCCAGCATGCCGAGGCCATGGCCGCGGCGAGCGTGACCTTCGATTCCTGCGAGAACGACAGCGTAATCGATGCGGACGTGCCTCTGGGGAACTACTCCGCGGTGGACTGGATCTGCGGCGAGGAATCCTCGGCGGACAACACGTTTGACGCGACCGAGCAGTCGCTCATCACCGCGTACTGCAACGCCGGCGGCAACGTGTTCGTCAGCGGCGCGGAAATCGCGTGGGACCTTGATCATCTCAATAACGGGCGATCGTTTTACAACAACTACTTGAAGGCCGGCTACGTCGGTGATGACGCCGGCACCTATACGGTTGTGACCTCGGCGGGGTCGATCTTCAGCGGTATCCCGTCGCTCACTTTCGACGATGGCGCCCTTTTCTACGACGTGGAGTATCCCGATGTCTTGACGCCGTCCGGTGGCAGTGTCACCGCATTGACGTATTCCGGCGGTGCCGGCGGGACAGCCGGCGTCGTCTTCGCCGGCCCCTTCCGGATCGTCAACTTCGGCTTCCCCTTCGAGACCATCACCGATCCCGCACGCCGTAGCGACGTAATGGGAGCGATCATGAACTTCTTCGACGTGGGCACCAACGGGCCGCCCGTGCCCGTCGAAGTCATTGTCGAATCGCGCGACCCCGGCGGCGCCGTCACGCCTCCGCCGGCCTATACCGAGCAGGGCTCCTGGATCAGCGGCCCCGTCAAGAGCACGGCCGCGGGCGTGATCGGCACGGGCAGCCGCTACACCGAGTATTCGCTGCCGAACACCGGGACGGACAACGCCACCTTCGTGCCCGCCATCGCTGCACCCGGCAAGTACGACGTCTCCGTCACCTGGGGCAACGAGGCCGATTGCACCAATGCCCAGTTCACCGTCCGGCACCATAACGGCGAGACGGCTCAGCTCCAGAGCCAGCGACCCGACGCCCTCGGCATCATCAGCAATCACAACCGCTGGATCTCGCTCGGTGAGTATTGGCTTGACGCCGGCCAGGACGCGAACACGGCCTCGGTGAATCTGTCGGAAGAGACGATCACCGGCCAGCCGTACAGCGGCTATCCGCCGAGGTTCTATGCGGACGCCGTCCGCTTCAGCCCCATCAGAGGCTGGCCCAATGGCGACACCAACGGCGACGGGCGCGTCGATATCGACGACTATCTGTCGCTGCCCGACTGTCTCAGCGGGCCCGGTGGAGGTTATGCTCAGTCCTCGTGCGAAGACTTCGACTTCGACGTCGACGGCGACGTCGATCTGGCCGACGTCGAGGCCTTCCAACACGTCTTCACCCCGTAGCCCGTCGCGACGCTGGGCATTGCCGGCACTCGTTACCACGATGTTGCACTTTCGACCGGCCGCGTCGTGCAAGTGTCACTTGAAGTCTTGGCGCGTAATGTTACACTCCACCCGTCAGAATGAAGAGAGAGGAAAAGCAACTCCGATACGAAGAGCATGCCAGGAAGCGCATGCGCCAGCGGGGCATTACGGAAGATCAAGTCACCGAGACGGTTCGCAGCCCGGATCAACGAGGCCCCGCGCGACGTAAGGGGGCCGAAAAGCTGGCTAGGCGGTTTTCGAAGACTCGGCGGATTATCGTGATTGTCGAAGAAGAACAAGAGTTCATCCGAATAATAAGCGCCTACAAAGGCTAGGAGCGCATGATCAGCACCCGGACAGTCGGTTTCGAGATTTCCATAAGCGCCCGCGATGACGGAACGCTGGAAGCCGTATACATTCGCCTGACTTCCAACAAGGTGGCGAGAACGAAAGAGGTGCCCGGTACAGATGAGGTGCTTGCCGATTACGATTCGGGCGGCAAGCTCGTGGGCATCGAAATCCTGTCGCCGGTTCAGTTAAAGAAGCTCGTCCAGTTGGTGGATGTACCGCGTCGAGAATCGTTTAGACGGTTCATTCGGACCGCCGCCCCGAAAGAACTGGTCAATGCCTAGACGTGTCCGTATGACTTATCTGTCTACTCGCGCCTCAAATCTGACTAGCACCGCCGCGCGAGGCCGCCTTTCGAAGGTGGCGGCGGGCCTGTAGAATCACATGTCTATGCGTTTGGCCGCAACTCTGCTTTACGTCTGCTTCTTCGTCTCCGGCGTATCCGCCCTGATCTACGAGATCGTCTGGCAGCGCATGCTGACCCTGGTGTTCGGCGTGAGCACGTGGAGCATCGCCGCGGTGCTCACCGCGTACATGGCCGGCCTGGCGCTCGGCGCGTGGGCCTTCGGCCGAATCGCCGATCGAATGTCCAGGCTGACGCGCGGATACGCAGCGATCGAGCTGTCCATCGGCGCCGTCGGCATCGCCGTGTCGTTCGCCATCGGTCCGATTCTCCAGGCGTACGTCCAGATCGATCACGCCACCCACCCCGGGCCTTACGTGGGCAGCCTGATTCGCTTCGGGCTGTCCCTGGCGGCGCTGATCGTACCCTGCACGCTGATCGGTGCGACCGTGCCGTTCATGACGAGGCTTGTCACCCGGCGGACGGGCGCGGTCGGCTCGGGCTTCGGCTCGATCTACGCCATCAACACGCTGGGAGCGGTGGTCGGCGCGGGGCTGGCCGGCTTCGTTCTGATACGGGTCATCGGCATGCACGCGGCGATCGTCGTGGCCGTCGCCGGTAATGCGGTCGCGGGCTTGCTTGCCCTGAGCCTGGGGCGATGGGTGGAGGGGGCGGCGCGTACTCCGCGGCCGGAGGCGCCGATTGCGCCCACCGCCATGCCCGAGCCAACCGCCTTCGATCGGCGCGGCGCCGTGCTGCTCATCGCCGGCCTGACCGGACTGGCCGCCCTGGGCTACGAAGTCGCCTGGTCGCGGCTGCTGGCCATCTACACGCTCAATAGCATCTACGTCTTCACGATGATCCTGACCGTCTACCTGGCCGGCCTGAGCATCGGCAGCGGACTATCGGCCCGCCTGACGCGCAGAGATCCTGATCGCGTGTGGTTGTACGTCGGCCTTGTGCAGATGGCGCTGGCCATGCTGGCGCCTCTCGTTCTGGCGGTGACGCAGTCGGCGGCGACGTGGGGATCGGAATACGAATACCGCTCGGCGACGTACGTCTTCCTGCTCGAATACAGCATGGCCGCGGTGGTCGTTTTCCTGCCGACGGTTCTGCTCGGGATGACACTGCCGCTGCTGGTTTCGCTGCTGCCGGGCGGAGAGTCGGCGGCGGGCCGGATCGTCGGCAAGGTCTACGCTTCCAACTCGATCGGCACGATCCTCGGGGCGGCGACGACGGGCTTGGTTCTGATACCTTGGCTGGGAATCCGCAGCACGCTGATGGTCTTCGCCCTGCTGAACTTCTGCATCGGCTGCTACGGCGCGGCAGCGTCTTTGCGCACGGGATCGGTCCGGCTCGGCCGGCTGATACCGGTCGCGTCGGTGCTGCTCGTGGCGCTGTCGTTGCTCGTGCCCTTCGGCACGCAGTTCATCCGCCCCGTGACCGCCGGCGACCAGGCCATCCTCTACTATGCCGAAGGCAACAACGCCGTGGTGCACATCGCCCAGACGCGGGGGGCGATGAATCGCGATTACCGCGTGCTCTACGTCGATAGCCAGTCCATTGCCGGAACGTCGGACGAAATCACCACCAATCAGAAGATGCTCGCCCATCTTCCCCTGCTGCTGCACCCTGACCCGCAGGTGGCCCTCAACATCGGGTACGGCAGTGGCGGCACGTCGTACTCGATGCTGCTGCATCACGTGCGGACCCATTGCGTCGAGATCGAGAAGGCAGTGCCGGCCGGGGCGAGGTTCTTTGTCGAACAGAACGGTGGCGTCGTGGGCCTCGAGAAAGGGCTGGACCGCAGCCGGACGGATTTCCAACTGATCATCGACGACGCCCGGAGCTGGCTCAACCGCGCGGTCGAGCCGTACGATGTCATTACCGACGATGCCACACGCCTTCAGTACCGCGGCAATGGAAATCTCTACACGGTCGAGTGCTTCGAGCTCATCAAGAGCAAGCTCACGCCGTTCGGCGTCGCCTGCGTGTGGCTGCCCATCACCGGCGTCGAGCTCGAGCCGCTGCGCATGGTCGTGCGCTCGTTCGTTCACGTCTTCCCCCACACGAGCATCTGGTACATGAACAACCTGCCGAACGATTTCATGCTGCTCATCGGCACGCCCCAGAAGCTGTTCATCGACATCCCCGATTGGCAGGAGCGGATGGCGGATCCCCAGCTCGCCGAGGACCTGAAGCTGATCCACCTCGACGATCCGTATAAGCTCGCGTCGTGTCTGCTCGTTGCGGAGGACAACGTCCGCCGTTTCGCCGGCGACGGACCGCTGCACACGGACGACCGGCCGCTCCTGGATTATTTGACCCATGCGGACATGTACCGCGACACGCTGGCCGAGAACCTGCGTGCCCTGATGGCCTGCCGGTCGGACATCGCCCCGTACGTCCGCTGCCCGGACGGGGCGGATTCGGACGGCGATGGCGAGCAGCGGCTGGCCCGCTGGCAGAAGGTGGCGGAACTCGTGAACCGCGGGCACATCGCGGCGCGTGAGTGGGACCCGCACGCAGCGGGGGATTTCTATCGCCGGGCTCACGAACTGGTGCCCCGGGATGCCGGGATTGCCGAACTGGCGGGGATGCCCATCCAAACGGAGACCGACAAGACCGGCATTGGCACGGCCGCCGAAAAAGGGCTCGACTCGACCGGCGGTTTCCGTTAGCATAGGAGATCGGACAAGGGGGGAATGCGGCTGGGCGCAGCGGATACGTGCTCAGGGGCACGGTGCGGCGCGGGTAGGAGTTACGCGCAGCGGAGCGCCCGAGCCGTCAATACACAAGCGCAGGAAAATCCGATGCTTGAGGCGATTCGCAGTCAATGTCGTTCGCGCAGAGGCTTTACGCTCGTCGAGCTTCTGGTGGTGATTTCCATTCTCGCCCTGCTGATTGCCATCCTGCTGCCGTCGCTGACGCGGGCGCGCGACCAGGCGCTGTCCGCCAAGTGCCTGGCGAACCTGCACTCGATGGGCATCGGCATCATGGTGTATGCGTCGGAGTTCCAGGGGACTCTGCCCGGTCCCGTGCACCCGGCCATCAAACGTAAACTTTTCAGCATCGGCACCAACAAGGCGATAAACCCGGAAGCAGACCGACAGAAGTCGCTCACGTACCTCCTGCGACAGTATTTGGGAACCGGTGGCTCGGCCTCGCAGCAGAATGAGTACGTCGACAAAATCTCCAGTTGCCCGTTGGCGGACAAGCTCGTGCCCGAGAAAGCGTTTTTCGACTACCAGACAGGATCGTGCTGGGACGAACGCCCCTACAGCTATGTGTGCAACACATGGGGGCCGATTATGTCGCCTGGGAGCACGGCCAGTTTCGCCACCGCAGAATGGCACTCTACCGATCCGCCACATTATTTTGGGGCGTGGTTCTACTGCGACAACTCGCCGGTTCGCTCTGATGTAAGCTGGCGGCCGAAGAAGATCGAACGCATCCACTTCCCCGGCGACGAGTGGGCAGTAGGCGACGCCTGGTACCGCCGGATCTCGAGAGGCTCCACCAAACCGGGTAGCAAACCCAAGCGCCAGTGGCTCGGGACATTCGCGCCTCAAGTGTCGCAAAACTACAAGCCCATCATTCCCGACCGCCCCTATCACGGCATCCGTCGCAACGAGGTGAGTTCGCACAAGAGAGCCGATGCCGACGTGCTGCCGGAGATCGGGTTCAAAGGCGCAACAAACATGGTCTACTTTGACGGCCACGCCGCGCCTCAGCACGGGCAATGGCAGCAAAAGGGCGAGGGCGGCACCGTCAATCCCTACTGGGAGCCTTGGGGGGGCAAACACCCCCTGAATGAGCCGTGGTACCCGGAGTAGCCTCCGCCAGAGTATCGCCGTTCTCTTACTTCGCTGACCCCGGCACGTCCCAGCCTGCGGCAAGCGATCCTTCATAGACCAGCCTCGGAGGTTTGCAGCCGACCTCTCGCGGGGACTGCATTGGCGCGCGCCGCTGGGTCCGGTCTTGTTGCGCCCGATGGCCGCCCTACAATTGTTCGAGTTTTTACCTGGCGCGGTTTGAGGCCATGAGTCGAGTACATTCTACGGCGGTCGTCGATTCGCAGGCCGAGATCGGCAATGACGTCGAGATCGGCCCCTACGTCGTCATCGATGGCCCCGTGCGCATCGGCAACCGCGTGACGCTTATGCCGCACGTGCACATCCGCGGGCATACCGAGATCGGCGACGATTGCGTGATTCACCCCT
>JBECKQ010000150.1:0-2569 GCA_040235375.1 Phycisphaerae bacterium
CCCACCCGGCCTCCCCCTGCGAGGGGGAGGGGTTCCAGAACCTGCCGGTGGCAATCGTCAACCTGCCGGCGAGAATCGTCTGGCGAGGAGTGTGGTGCGTGGTTGTCGGCGTGCTGGCGGCGGGGCCGGCGCGGGCGGAGCGATTGCACTTCACGTACCTGTGGCACCTGGAGCAGCCGATCTACTGGCCCGACCAGCAGGCTTCCGGGGCGGACCGCTACGAGCGAGCGTGGGAGTCGATTCTGCGGACCGACGGCGGGGCGGCGCACCCGGAGAACAACCTGAGGGATATCTTCAGTTGGCCGGACCGTGTTGCGGCGTACCAGTACCGCTGTCGGGATTCGATCAACGCGATACGCGGCTATCCTGAGGCGGGGGCGCAGATCAGCTATTCCGGCGGGCTGGTCGAGAACATCTTCAGCCTCGGCGATGCCAACCAGCTCGGCTACGGGCCGACGTGGTACGCGTCGCTGCGCGAAGCGCGAAGCTGGGCGACCACCGGCCAGGGTGTGCCACGCTGCGACATCGTGATCTTTCCGTTCCATCATCCGCTCATGCCGCTGTGCGACGAGAGCACCCTCCGCAAGGAGATCCAGCTTTACAAGGCCATGTACGACGACGCCTGGGGCTCGACGCCGGGTATGAGTCACGGCCTGTACCCGCCGGAGATGGCCTTCAGCTCGGAATTGATCAAGGTGCTCGATGAGGAGGGGATCGACTGGGTGATCGTCAGCGGCGAGCACCTGTCGCGAGCGTGCACGAACTTCCCCGTCGTCTACGGCACGGGTGGCATCAACTGCGATCCGCCGAACGCGGCCGACCAGCTCAACGGGCCGCAGACCTACTGGTATCGCGAGCACATCGATCGCGGCTGCTCGCCGGCCACCGCGTACCCGTTTGGCTACACGCCGCATCGGACGCAGTACGTCGATCCCGAAACCGCGACGGTCTACGAAGTCATCGCCGTGCCGGCCGCCCAGGCACTCGGCTGGGACAACGGCTATGGGACGATGAGCACCGGCCCGTTCGCCACGCTCGACGAGCAAAACGATGCGTCGCGGCCGATGCTCGTGCTGATGGCCCACGACGGCGACAACGCCTGGGGCGGCGGATACAGCTACTACATGGAGGCGACGCCGGACCTGGTCAGCACCGCGCAGGCGGAAGGCTACACCGCGACGGTCGTGCAGGAATATCTTGCCGATCATCCGGTGCCGGCGGGGGACACCGTCCACGTGGAGGACGGCGCGTGGGTGAACGCCGACGGCGACTTCGGCTCGCCCATCATGCTCAACTGGAACTGGCCGCTGGTGAACGCGTCCGGCCAGATCGACATCGCCAACGGCTGGGCTGAGGACGAACGCAACTGGGCGGTCATCACCGCGGCGCAGAACCGCGTGGACACCGCCGAGCAGATCGCCGGCGGCGTGAGCCTCGAACACATTCTGTATCCCGGCGCGGCGACGACGGAAGCCGAGCGGGCGTGGCATTACTTCCTTGCCTCGCTGAATTCCGGCTACATGTACTACGGCACGTCGCTCGACATGGAGGTCAAGCCGACCGTCGCCTGCAACGAGGCCGTGCAGCACGCCGACGCGGTGATCGGGGCCGGCTCGCAGGACGCCACGCCGCCCACGATATGGCATCCGCAGCGGCACCCGTGGAACCCGGGCTCAACCAACTTCGGCCCGCAGTACGGCTACACGCAGTACCAGTCGAACGGGGACTTCTGGGTGTGGACGTTCGTGTATGACGTTTCCGGTGTCACGAACGTGACGCTCAAGTATCGCATCGACGCCGACGGGACGAATCCGCTGAACAGCATCGAGAATGAGACGTACGTCGGCGGGCCGGAGGTCGGCGCGTGGCAGTCGCTGGCCATGACGCACCGCAGCTTCCCCACCGGCAACTTTTTGAACGATCCGAGCATCAACTTCTTCGAATTGCCGCAGTACATCGCGGACGAGTATTACGTGCAGGTCACCGACCTGCGGGAAGTGCTGATCGACTACTACATCGAAGCGACCGACGGCAAGGCGTACGTGGCCAAGAGCCCGATCCAGCACGTCTACATCGGCGACGGCTCGGGCAGCGGCAGTTCCGGCGGCGACGTGGTCACGATTAATCCCGATCCTGCCCAGGCGGGGCAGAACGTCACCGTGTCGTATAACGCCGAGGGGCGGGCTCTGGCCAGTTCGGCCCAGGTGTACATGCACTACGGATTCAACGGATGGAATCCAGTCGTGTCGCCGGATCCGGCGATGACTTGGAACGCCGCCGAGTCGCTGTGGCAGGTGACGGTGCCGGTGCAGTCGAGCGCGACGCAGTTGGATATCGTGTTCAACGACGGCGCCGGCACGTGGGACAACAACGGCGGTCAGGATTGGCACTTCACCGTCGAGGGAGGATCGCCCGGCGAGGATCATTGGGTGATGGACGGCGCGCTCGACGCGGACGCGACGCTGATCGGCGAGAACGGCGGCATGGTTCTCTACGCCGGCCTGATCGGCCAGGATCTGTATCTGGCCACGTGGGAAGCCGGCGAAGGCAATGATCACTTTCTGTTTGT
>JBECKQ010000415.1:0-5195 GCA_040235375.1 Phycisphaerae bacterium
AGCAGAAGGTGCTCCATGCCTCAGCCACCGCAAGAGTCCGTCGCTTCGGCACGAATCCTCCTCGTGGAGGACCATCACCTCATCGCCAAGCTCGCCGCGGATCTTCTTCGCGAGCTCGGCCACGAGCCGGTAGGGCCGGCCGCGTCCATGTCTCAGGCGCGCGAGTTGCTTGAATCCCAGCATGTGGACGCTGCCATGCTCGACGTTCGCGTCGCCGACGGGGAGATTTTCCCACTGGCCACACACCTCCGGTCACGCGGAATCCCCTTTGTCTTCTGCTCCTGCTATGACGATAACCTGATCGTCCCCGACGACCTGCGCAACGCCCCATTCGTCACCAAGCCCTACGATGAGGACCGGCTCGCCGAAGCACTCGCGGATTCACTGTCGCGCTAATGCGTCGAATTGACGTTTACACGGCCGCGGCGCCCGCCTCTTTCCGGCGAACAACCACCTTGGCCACCTGAAGGGCGATCTCGAACAGCAAGACCATTGGCACCGCCAGCAGCAACTGGCTGAGCACATCCGGCGGCGTCAGGATGGCCCCCGCGACCACGATACCGAAGATCACGTACCGCCGAGCCTTCGCCATCTGATCCACCGTGACGATCCCCGTCGACGCCAGGAACACCACCACCAGCGGAACCTCGAACGCCAGACCGAACGCCAGCGACAGCGCCAGGACAAACCCCACGTAGTCCTTCAGCGCAAACTGGCTCTTGACCGCCGCCACACGGTCTATGCGCTCCATCGGAACGCTGAACACGCCGTACTTGGTCTGCACGCAAAGCAGGCTGCTGCTCGCGTTGATCCATGCGCTCCCCAGCGGCGGATCGACCGGATCCGTCTCCCGCGTCGGAATGCCGGCCTCGACCGGCGGCGGCTGAGACGCCTCGTCCTCCGTTCCCTTGCCGATCAGCCAGGTCTGTAACGCGCTCGGCTGGACGTCCGTCACGACGATCCGCTGACCGAACCCCACGAAGAAGTTCAGGACGATCGGCAGCACGATGAAGTACATGAACGCCACGCCGATGACGAACAGCCCGATGCTGATCGGCGTGAACATCCGCAGAAAACGCTGCTCCCGCTGATACAAACCCAGGGAGACGAACCTCCAGATCTGCATCAGCACCCACGGCATCGCGATGATCAGGCCCGTCAGCAGGGCCATCTTAAGGTAGGTCAGAAACGTGTCCGGCGGGCTCAACGCCTGGATGCTCGCCCGCTGGCCATGCGCCTCGAGCACCACCAGCGCCGGCCGGAGCACGAACGCCAGCACCTGCTTCGCGAACACCAGCGAAAACGCGCACGCAATTCCCACGCCGATCAGCGCCCGGATGCTGCAACTGCGAAGCTCCTCGAGATGCTCGCCGAAAGACATCACGCCGCGTTCGGATGGTTCCTGCTCATCTTTCGCACGCGATTGGCCTTCTGCGGAAGTGCCGGCGGTTGTTTCTTCGTCCTGCGCCATCGGCATTGAATGATAGCTCCGCTTTTTCGCCAATTACAGCCCGCCACCGCTCTCCGGACGTGTTGCATCACCGTCCGCCGGCCGGCGATCGAGAAACGACTGAAGGATGACCTGGGCCGCCAGGGCGTCGCGGCGGGCCTTTCGTCTCGCGCTGGTCAGCTCCGTGTGGGCCAGGTATTCGTCCGCCTGCAACGAACTCAGCCGCTCGTCCCACTCGTGCACCGGCCGGCCCGTTGCCTCCGCGAGCCGCGTGCCAAACCGGCGCGTCAGCTTCACTTGGTCCCCCTCGCTGCCGTCCATGTTGATCGGTATGCCCAGCACGTACGCCTCCACGCCGTACTCTTCGCCCGCGGCGATCACTTCCCGCACCTGCGTCTCGAGATCCTTGCCGCGCGCCTGCACGACGCTCAACGGCGACGCGATGCCCTCGTCGGCGTCGCTCACCGCAAGGCCGATTCGTTTCGTTCCGTAGTCGATTCCCAGTAGACGTGGAATCGCCAGGCTCCGATTGACCGCGGCGGCGCCTCCCGACTGCGGCCCCCCTTGCCGCCGCTATCCTGAATGACCGTGCGCGATTACGCGCCGAATGGCGTCGCCTTGTAGCACGGGCTCTGCCCGCCGATCATTCCGCCGGCCACGAATCGCGCACCGTGGTTTAGAGGTAGCTGTCGCCGTGCTCGGCGGCAACACGTTCCAAAAGCTCCTTCAATCGCTGCGCGTCCTTCTTGCGGCACACCAGCGTCGCGTTCGGCGAGTGCACCACGATCAGATCGTCAACGCCGATCGTCGCGATCAGATGCCCCGCATCCTCCGTCACCACCGTGACGTTCCGGGAATCGAGATCGAGCGATCGCACGGCCACCGCCAGCACGCCCTGCTCGTCCGATTCCAGCACGTTCTCGAGCTGCGACCACGACCCGACATCCGCCCATTGGCAATCCAGCTCAACGACCATCACCTCGCGGGCCTTCTCCATCACCGCGTAGTCGATCGATATCTTCTGCAACTTCGGATAAACCGCCGCGAGCCGGTCATCCCGCCGCACGGGATCATCCCACGCGCCGGCGATCTCCATCACCCCCTCATACGAGGCCGGCAGATTGCGCTTCAACTCGTCCAGGATCGTGGCAATTCGCCAGACAAACGAGCCGCTGTTCCAGTAGTAATCCGGCGACGCGGCGTACCGCTGCGCCGTCTCCACGTCCGGCTTCTCCGCGAAGCGCTCCACCCGATACACGCCATCCCCCACGAACGACGACCGCTTCACATATCCGAACGCCGTCTCCGGTCCGCGGACCGTCACCCCCAGCGTCACGAGCGACTTCGGATACGCCTCGGCGATCATGTACGCACGCTCGACCGCCGCGGCAAAGCGCTCAACCGGCCTGATGATGTGGTCCGCGGTGAACACGCCCATGAGCCCCTCTGGATCGCGCCGGTGCAGCACGGCCGCCGACAGGGCCACCGCGTTCGCCGTGTCCCGCCCCTCCGGCTCGCCAATCAGGTTCGCCGCCGGCAATTCCGGCAACTCCTCCGCCACCAGCGGCAGATGGGCTCCGGCCGTAATAACGTTGATCGCCTCGGGCCGCAGAAATGCCGCCAGCCGCTCATACGCCTGCCGCAGCAGGCTTTTGCCGCCGAACAGCCGCAATAGCTGCTTCGGCCGATTCCTGCGACTGAGCGGCCAGAGCCGCGTCCCCGCCCCGCCCGCCATGATGACTGCATGCTTCATGATCGGCGCCACCTCGTCATTCTACGCGGCAAGACCCGCCCGTTCGCCGTCAGCCCACCTCGTCGAAGTCCACGCGCTCGAGCTCTGCATAGCGGACGTTGAACGTCTTTTCCGGGCCGCTGCGAAACCGGACAGCCACAGTGTAATTCTGCCCGTTGCGCCGAATCCACAGAATCTGCCCCAGGTCGTATTCCGGGTGCCGCACCAGCGTCCCTGCCTGCCACAGCTCGATGTCAGCCGGCAACGAGTGGTAAGTGTACCCCCGGGCCCCGCCGCCGGCCTCCTTCTCCGTGTACGATTCGTATTCGATCTCGCCGCTCGGCAGCTCGCTTAAAAACTCCGACGGCGCCTTCCGCTCCGACACCCCACGGACCATGCGATAGTCCGTGTGCATGAGCGTCAGCTCCCGCTTGCTGCGCGTCATCCCGACGAAGAACAACCGCCGCTCCTCTTCGACGGACGCCATGTCGTCCTCGTCCAGCAGCCGGCGGAACGGCAGCATCCCGTCTTCCAGGCCGATGATGTAAACGGTCGGAAACTCGAGCCCCTTGGCCGCGTGAAGCGTCATAAGCGTGACACTTCCGCTCTCTTCATCCACGGAGTCCACGTCGCTCAGCAGGCTGGTGTACTCCAGCCACTCGCGCAGCGAGGCCTCCGGCGCCGTCTTCTCGAAGTGCGCCGCCGCACTGATCAGTTCGTTGATGTTGTCCATCGGATCGCGATCGTACGTCGCCACGCGGCTCGCCTCGGCCTGTAGCCCGCTCTCGAGCAGTATGCGGTTGAGCGCCGTCGCCGGCCGGTCCTCGATCGCCGGCGCAAGACTGTCCAACAGAGCAACGAACGCCCGCAGACTCGACCGCGCCGCCTTGCCCAGCGACTCGACCCGATCCGCCTCACGCACGACCTGCATGAGCGGCATCGCCGCGCTCCGGGCGCAGCCCACCAGCCTCTCCAGCGTCGTCTTGCCGATCCCACGTGTCGGCGTGTTGATGATCCGCAGCAGCGACACTTCATCGAACGGATTGACCAGCACGCGCGTGTAGGCGAGCACGTCCTTGATCTCTTTGCGGGCGTAGAATTCGACGCCGCGCGCCACCTGGTACGGCACGCCACCCTTCAACAACGCCTCTTCCACCGTCCGGCTCAGCGAGTTCACCCGGTAGAAGACCGCCACGCCCGAGAGCGACTCACCTTTGTCGCGGCGCCCGGCCAACTCCTTGGCGATAAGCTCCGCTTCCGCCACCGAGTCCGGCGTCGTCACCACGCGGACGGCCTCCCCTTCCGGGTTCTCCGTCCACAGCGACTTCTCTTTCCGCTTTTCGTTGTGCTCGATGACCGCGCTCGCCGCCGCCAGGATTCGCTTCGTCGAGCGGTAGTTCTGCTCGAGCCGTACGACGCGCGCTTCCGGATAGTCCTCCTCGAACCGCAGGATGTTGCGGATGTCCGCCCCGCGCCAGCCGTAGATGGACTGATCGGGATCGCCCGTCGCGCAGATGTTGCGATTCTCCAGCGTGATCAGCCGGGCGATGTCATACTGCGCGGTGTTTGTATCCTGGTACTCGTCGATCAGCACGTGCGAGTACCGGCGCTCCAGATCGCTGCGCAGCGTCGCGTCATCGCGCAGGGCAAACGCCAGCTTCAGCAGCAGGTCGTCGAAATCCAGCCCGTGCTGCGCGGTCATCAGCTTTTCGTAGGCCTCGTAAATCCGGGCGATGTGGCGCATGCCGAAGTCGGCCGTGTCGCGGGCGAACATCTCCGCCGTGACCATCGCGTTCTTGGCGTTGCCGATGACACTGTGGATGCGCCCCGGCGTCCAGTGGTCCGTGCTCAGGCCGGCGTCCTCGATCGCCTGCTTGAGCACCCGCCGCTGATCGGCCGTATCGAAGATCGTAAAATCCGCCGGCAGCCCGACGCGGTCGTGGTACATGCGCAGCAGCCGCGCCGCCAGCGAGTGGAACGTGCACAGCGTCATACCCCCGGTCACGCCCAAGG
>JBECKQ010000208.1:0-2544 GCA_040235375.1 Phycisphaerae bacterium
TTCAGCCCGCCGGAACCATCGTCAGGCCGAAATCGGTCATTCTGTAGATGCGGACGCCGTCAACGCGCACGACCGCATCGGCCCGCAAAGCCGGCGAGGAGCCGTCAGACGCGTTCACGACGGCCGCCTCGATCTCGGCTTCCCGATTCCGCGGGATAATCTGGCCACGATACAGCCAGTTGTGGGGCGCGCCAACCGACGCGGCGGAGAAGCGATGGGATGCAGCCAAGTCCGGCCAGCGGCGAAGCGCAACTTCCTTCATCAATTGAATTAACGCCTCGAGCATGAGCGAGCCGGGCATCACCTTGTCGCCCACGAAGTGCGCGGCGAAGAACCAGTCGGCCGGGTTCACGCGCTTGACCGCGCGGACGATCATCGGACGCCCCGGATCGGCTTCGGGATCTGGGGCCTCGATCTCGTTGAGCATCAGCCAGGCCGCGGCCGGCAGGAGGGCTCCCTCGTTGGCCGAGGTGGCGGCGTCGCTGGGCGTCAGCGGCGGGGCTTTCGGCAGCGGTGTCAGGTCGCGCACGGTCCGATCCGCCGCGAAAAGTGCCGCCGAGTCCTGCGCCGCCCGCAGGCCGGTCTGCTGCTCAAGGTCCTCTTTGGCGAAGAAGCCGAAGGTGGACTCGCCGGCGTAAACGATGTCGCGGCCGTGCCACAGTTGCAGCTCGAACGACTCGATGATCGTGCTGCCCGTCTGCGAGACGTTCAGCAGGCGGGCGCGGGATGTGAGCGTGCCGGCCTCGGCGAAGACTTCTTTGTGGAGCGTGGCCGAGCCCTGCAAGTTGCGGAACCACAGGTCGCAGTCGCACAACAGCGCGGAACCCATGTACGCCGCGAGCCAGCCGCAGGTCTGCAAGGCGATCTCCTGCATAACGGCGAAGGGCATGGTCGGCTGGCGATTTGCGCGGAAGTACCAGGCGTCGGGCGGCACGTCGTACTGCGCTTCGACCCATGCGCCGCGCTCGACCTGCCACGCCGTCGCGTGCACGCCGGTGATCCGGCTCAGGAACGAGAACGGACGCGCCGGCAGGCGGGCGATGAATCGTCCGCTGTCGAAGGGGCGGTAGCGGTCGCCGAATCCTTCCGACGGGTTGCCCTCGGCGAACGCGAGGATGCGATCGCGGTCGAAGATGGCCGGCTGTTTCGAGAGCGGCAACGCTTCAGTGCCGAGTGGTGACACTTTTTGCGGTGCTTCGTCCGATTGCGACCACAGCGCTTCGACGCCTTCGCGCGACAGGCCGGTGGCCTGCAAGGTCATGTCCGCCACGCGGACGGTCTTCGCCTCGTCGGCGTACATGAGGGCATCGGCGATGACGTTGGGCGCCGGGCCGTAGCCGATTTCCTTGACGTGCACTTCGCAGGCGACGACCCGCGTTTCGGGCGTCACCGGCCCGCGGCAGACGAGCTTGCTGGCCACGCCGGCCACCGGCTCCCAGCAGGTCGTGTCGTGCTCGCCGACGAAGCCCATCCGCATCATGAAGATGCGCAGGGTCTGCACGCAGCACTCGTACATGAGCGTGCCGGGCATGACCATGTCGTCGACGAAGTGGCAGGTGAGGAACCAGTCGTCGGGGTGGACGTCCATCTCGGAGCGGATGAAGCCGAGGCCGTAACGGCCGCCGTCGGGGTCGAGCCTTGGCACGCGATGCACGAGGCGGAGCCGGCCTGCGGGCAGGTGCGTCGGCTTCTGTAAGTTGATGCTGGAAAAGAGGTTACCGAAGCAGCCGGGCAGGTCGCCTCTTCGCAGCGCGTCCACCTGCGCTTCGTCGTAGGCCTCGGCTTTCATCGGTACGAGTTCGCGCCAATCGCCTGGCCGGCGACCCGGCCGCGGTTCGATCTGCTCGGCGGTCTCGACGATGCCGCCGGAGTCGCGGCTTTCTTCCTGCGTGAAGAAGCCTGCGCAGCCGTCGCGCATGCTGAGCACGGGCCGGCCGTTCACGTGGCCGTCGAAGCGGAAGAAGAACAGCCACGTGTCGCTTTGGCGTACGAAGCGATCGATGCGGATGTCGTAGCGGATGATGTCGCCCGGGCGCGGCAGGCCGCCGTGGAAGGTGACCGTTGCGTCGAGCAGGCGGTACGAGCGCCGGCCTTTTACCATCAGGTCGATGCCGAGGTAGGCGCAGAGGAAGAGGTCGGCCTGGCCGGCTTCGATGGCGAGCGAGACGGGCATGCGTCCGGCGTCGAGATACCAGCCGTCGCGCAGGACGTCGTGCTCGGTGGTGATGGCGCCACCGGAGAGGGAACGCTTTTGGCCGTCGATGCTGATGATGCGATCGACGAGCATCAGCGGCTCATCCGGCAGGCGGACGCGGACGGGGTAGGTGTCCAGTTCCGCGAATTCGGGGCCGAGCACTTTCGCGGCGGAGCCGATGGCGAACTCGAGGCACATTTCGCGCGGGAACAGTGCAGGCGGCGATGCAGGATGGACGGACGCGGAACGAACTTCTGCCGTCGCGCGCGCGACAGGTGGCAATGTCTGCGGCACGCCGCCCATTGCTTCGAGAATCTGCGCCTGGTGCATCAGCGCCCGGCCGTATCCTT
>JBECKQ010000184.1:0-27275 GCA_040235375.1 Phycisphaerae bacterium
CGTGATTTTCCCAAATGCCGTGAAGGTTGCATTTGATCTGCACGACCAGCGAAACCTTCTTGCCCTTCAAATCATCGCCCAGAATGAGATTGAATCGGCCCTCCGGCTTGATGTAGCCGTGGGAGCGCATGAGCAGCGTGCCGGCCGGTTCGTTGCCGATGTTGATTTGCAGGTACTCGATCCAGTGGACGGGCTCCATGGGGTGGAGTATCTCGCCGATGGTGACGTCCACCGCGAAAACTTCACCCGCTTTGACCTTCTCGGGGGCCTTGATGACCGGGGAGTGCAGCTTCTCGAGGGTCGTTTCATTCTCGGGGTTCTTGACCCGGTTGACGCCGCTGAAGAGATCTTCGTCAACCTTGCCCGGATAGAACGTTGGCGCTTCGGCCGCAGCGGCGATTCGGCTGCCTCCGGCGATTGCCGCGGCTCCTGCGGCCGCCGTCGTCAGAAAGTCCCTTCGATTCATGGCCATCCTCCTCGCGAAAAAGTTGGGAGAAAACGGCCTACTCACGGATGTAGGCCGACAGTCCTTTCAGGGCTCGGGAGATAAAGTGGAGATTGCGCCGGCGCACCTCCTGCCAGAGAAAGCGCGGACGAAGGTAGAAGCTGATGAAGGCCCAATCGAGGTGGCGCTTCAGCTTCTTCGCGCTGATCCCCGGCGTCTTCATCACCGGCCGCAGAATGTCAAACTGGGACCAGTCCGGCGAAGTCAGCCAACCCTTGGCCAGCGCTTCTTCATACAACGGCGTGCCGGGGTAGGGCGTCAGGATCGAAAACTGGGCGTAGTTGGGCGACAGCTTGCGGGCGAAGCGGATCGTCTCACGCACGGTGTCCTCGGTGTCCTGCGGGCTGCCGAGGATGAACGACCCAACGACCTCGAGCCCGACGCGGCGAACAAGGTCCATCGTCTCGAAGGCGTCTTCGACGCGGACGCCCTTGCACAGGTAGTCCAGCACGTCCTGGGAGCCGGATTCGAAACCGAGGAAGATGGCGCGACAGCCGGCGGCCTTCATCTTGCGGAGAATCGGCTCGTTCAGCGAGCCGACGCGGGCCGAGGCGGTCCAGCAGACGTCCAGCTTCCGACTGATCAGTAAATCGCAGATCGCGTCCACGCGCCGATGGCTGACGCTGAATGTGTCATCCACCATCTCGATGTACTCGACACCGAACCGCTCGCGCAGATAAGCCATCTCTTCGACGACGCTCTCCGGCGAGCGCGATCGCCAGCGATTGCCGAACAGGTGAGACGACGCGCAGAACGTGCAGTGGTAGGGGCAGCCACGGCTGGTCATGATGCATGCGTATGGCGTGCCGGTGAGGGCATAGCGGTCCATCGGCAGGAGGTGGTAGGCCGGAAACGGCAGCGGATCGAGGTCGGCAATCAATGGCCGATCGGGATTGCGGAGCACGGTTCCGTTGCGGCGATAGGTCAGGCCGGCGATGCCGCACGGTTCCGCCCCCGACACGACCGCTTCCATCAGTTGCCGGAACGTCTCCTCACCTTCTCCACGGGCGACGGCATCGACAGCCCGGCAATCCTGCAGGGTCTGCTCGTCAAGGAAGGTCACGTGCGGCCCGCCCAACACGGCGTAGAGGCCGGGCCGTTTTCGCTTCGCCTCGACGACAACCCGAAGGGCGTCCTGAAACCCGTTCGCCGTGGCACTCACGCCGAGCAGGTCCGGCTCATCGTCGTCGATCTGCTGGACAAGCTGCTCGCGCGTGAGACCAACGGTCGGAGCGTCGACGACGCGGACTTCGTGTCCGGCCTGCTCGGCAATCGCCGCCAGGTAGCCCAAGCCGAGAGGAGGTGTGCGTATCCCGGCCACCTGGTTGATGGCCGAGCGGCTTGGGGAATTCGTGAGAAGAACACGCATACATTTCCCTCCGGGGACCGTTTCCAGTTCGAGACGCTGTATCTACGCACCACTGGCTGCCGGCTCGCACGACGGGCTAAGCTGCTTCCAAAGTGAACGGTTGAAGATGCAGCCAGGGTCGGCCTGCGTCATGTCTTTGAAATAGCCATACGCTCGGGCTCGGCACCCGCCGCAATAGTGCCGCCACTCGCACTGTCCGCAGTGTCCCTGTAATAGCTCGCGGTTTCGCAAAGTCTGAAACGTGTTGTCGTTGCGCCAGATATCGTGAAGCCGCTCCTGGAGCAGATTGCCGACGACCAGCGGCATGAACACGCAGGGGCTGACGTCACCGTTGGG
Source organism: Phycisphaerae bacterium (assembly GCA_040235375.1). Lineage (GTDB taxonomy): Bacteria > Planctomycetota > Phycisphaerae > UBA1845 > UBA1845 > JBECKQ01. The sequence continues at coordinate 2,211 of JBECKQ010000184.1, forward strand.
TTGAATGGCGATCATGCAGCGGCCGGCACCGCAGCCGCCGACATACTTGGCGATGGTGGGTGTAGCCGGATGCCGGTCGGCGCCATAGTGCCCGGTGTGCACGACCTTGCCCAAGGCATAGTGCTGGATGCACCGCCGGCCGAGTTGCGGCGCGGTGCCCATCAACATCAGGGCGTCCTTTTCCAGGTACTCCTGCATGATCTCGAGCATGCGTTCGCGCATCTCCGGCGTGAGATCGGTATCGACGATGTTGCGGGCCCGCCCGGTGGGCACGAAGTTGAAGGCGTAGAACAGATCGATGCCCAGGTCCTTGGTCAGTTGCACGAGGGCGGGAAGCTCGTCAAAGTTGTTGCGGGTGATGGTGCTGGCCAGGCCGGTCCGCATCCGGCCATCGGCGGCGAGGTTCTTGAGGCCATCGATCGAACGCTGCCAATAGCCCTTGCCACCGCGAAACTCGTCGTGCTTTTCGGGATCCACGGAGTCAATGCTCACCTCGACGTACCGCGCGCCGCAATCCGCGAGGCGCTTGACAGTTTCAGGAGTTAACAGTGATCCGTTGGTAGCTACAGAAATGTGGAATCCCTTGGTCGCGGCGGCCAGAAGGGTGGGCCAGAAGTCCCTGGAGACCAACGGCTCACCGCCGGAGAAGGCCAGCATGGGCACATCGTTTTCGGCCAGCTCGTCGACGACGCGCAGCTTCTGCTCGAGGGTCAACTCATCGGAAATACGCCGTCCGGCGTCCTGGTAGCAATGCTTGCATTTGAAGTTGCACGCCTGGGTGAAATTCCAGACGACCATCAGCGGCGCGGCGAAAACCTGGGGCTTCGTCAGGCCGAATTCGTGGATGCTGCGAGCGATATTGAGCAGTGCCCGGAAGTAGATGGGCTCGCCGAAAAGCTCGTCACGAACGCCTTCCACGCTGGCGCCGGTGCTTTTTCGAAGACGATTGATCAGGAAGTGCCATAGGCCGTACCTGGCTCGCACGCTCAGCGGTCGGTGCGGCTGGGCGTAGGTGGACATCAGCCGCGCCATCGCGCATTGCCCGTCCCCGTTGCGTCGGGTCAGTGCGCCCAGCAGCAGCCGGGTCGCTCGGCTGGAAAGAAACCGCTCGATCCGCTCCGCGCCTGTTTTCATTTCTATGTGCCCTCGGAAGCGAGCTTGATTGAGACATCACCAACGGTCGGCCCGTTCGCGGCTTCGGCCAAAGACGACGGCAGTCGTCTTGTTTTTTCGCCGGTTCGATCCTAGACATCCGCCCTGTGGGCGACCAGCGGAAAATCAGAACCGGGATCAGGATGGAACTGGGTCCTGCGTCAGGCAATCGCGGAGTCTGGGACTGGAGAAAACCCAAGGATGGACTAGTATCGTGAGAAAGTGAGAAAGCGTGAAGGTGACAGGGGCCATCTTTGTGCGCTCGGGGGCGCACTCGAAATCGAGTCCGGTCATCTGAAGTGACGGTGGCATGGTCAAGCCGGGTCGTGAGCGAGCCCGATCATGGGCCCGAGTTTGGGCCGATCACGGGACGGAGACGTGTTCGGCAACGTCCAGCCTCGCGGTGGCCATCGTCATGGACCCGGCGGGGTCGCGCCTCGCCGAAAACTCATGGCATCGCGTGGGATGCGGATTCCGAACGGCCGTCCGCAGGGGGCCGAGGTTCGACCGGTTGCAGGTTGTCGCGGCGGCGTGGTACACTGCGAGTTTGCAACGATGTCGGGAATGAGCAATGAAATTGACGGATATTCTCTCGCCGGAATGCGTTAAGGTTCCCCTGACGGCGAGCACTAAAGATCAGGCGATCGCCGAACTGGTCGACGTCCTGGCGAGCAACGGAAAGATTCAGAACCGCGAGGCCGTGCTGAAAGCCATCCTCGACCGGGAGGCGACCCGATCGACGGGGATCGGCTACGGGCTGGCGGTTCCACATGGCAAGTGCGCCGGGTGTCCGAAACTGGCGATGGCGATCGGCAAGCCGGGGGCGCCGATCGATTTTGCCAGTACCGACGGCAAGCCGGTAAGGCTGATCGTGCTGTTGGCCAGCCCGCCGGACCAGACCGGTCCCCACATCCAGGCGCTGGCCCGGATTTCTCGCCTGATGTTGATGGAGCAGTTTCGCGATCAAATCGGCGAGGCGGACAATCCGGCCGCGATATTCGAGGTGATCGCGAGTCACGAGACCTAGCCGGCGCGGCTGGGGACGGGTCGTGACCGCTAACGACCGGCATCGGGCCTCGTGTTTCATGCATCATGTGTCAGTATAAAGGCGGGCGCTCGGACTGCGCCGGCCTGCGCGCAGGCCGGACGATGAAGGATGGAGGAACCGGTCATGGCAGGCAGGGCAGCGGACCCCCGACATCGATTTTTCCACAGGCACAAAGGCAATCCAATACTGACGGCGTACGACTGGCCGTACTTCGTCAACACCGTTTTCAACTGTGGGGCGACGAGGCTGCCGAACGGAGAAACGCTACTGCTTTGCCGCGTCGAAGACTGCACCGGCCGGTCGCACCTGTGCGCCGCCCGGTCGAAAGACGGGCTGACCGACTGGCAGATCGACCAGGAGCCGACCTTCCTGCCGGACGAACAGGGACACCCGGAGGAGGAGTGGGGCGTTGAAGACCCGCGGATCGTGTGGATCCCGGAGCTCGAGCAGTACTCGATCGCGTACACCTGCTATTCCCACGCCGGCCCGCGCGTCGGGCTCGCGTTGACGAAGGACTTTCGCGCGTTCCGGCGGCTCGGCACGGTCATGCCGCCGGAGGACAAAGACGCGGCGCTATTGCCGCGGCGGTTTGGCGGGCGATGGGCGTTGATTCACCGGCCGGTGCCGGCGGCCGGTCGGGCGCATATCTGGATGTCCTTCAGTCCGGATCTGCACCATTGGGGCGACAACACGATCATCATCAAGGCCAGGCAGGGGCCGTGGTGGGATGCGAACAGGATCGGGCTGTCGCCGCCGCCGATCGAGACCGAGGAGGGCTGGCTGATCCTCTATCACGGCGTGCGAAGCACGCCGGCGGGTTGCATCTATCGACTGGGCGCGGCACTGCTGGCGTTGGATGAGCCGACCCGGTGCGTGGCACGCGGCGACCGGTGGATCATGGGGCCGGAGACGGACTACGAGCGGACCGGCGACGTGGGCGACGTCATCTTCCCCTGTGGGTACACGATGGGCGACGACGAAGACACAATCAACCTGTACTACGGGGCCGCGGACACGTCGATCGCGCTGGCGACGGCCAGCGCGCGGGAGCTGCTCGACTGGGTGAAGAAGCACGACGCGGGGGATGCCTGGACCTGATGGCTCAATCGGGGGGCGGCAGTTCAAACCCGAGACCGGGGGCGGCGGGCGCAATCAAGTAGCCGTCGCGAATCATGACCGCATCCCGCGTGGGGTCGTCCGTAAACTCCAGATGGCCGTCGAGGTCGGCATAGGCGACGTTCGGTCTGGCCAGAGCGAAGTTCAGCCCCGCCGCAACCGCCAGACCGGCCTCATCCATGCAGCTCACCATCACTTCAAGGCCGGCGGCGCGGGCGACGGAGTTCGCGTGCAGCGCGTCGGCGATGCCGCCAACTTTCATCAGCTTGATGTTGACCATGTCGACGAATTCGTTGCGGGCGAGGCGAAAAGCGTCACGGACGGTGATCAGGCTTTCGTCCGCCATGACCGGGATGGGCACAGCGCGGGTCACGGCGCCGAGCAGCTCCGGCTCGCCGCTCGGCGTGGGCTGCTCGAGCAGTTCGAGACGTGCGGCACGGGTGCGTTGAACGAAGAGCAGCGCGTCGCGAACGTTGAATCCCTGGTTGGCGTCGAAACGAAGCTCGGCGCCGTCGCCAACCGCCTCGCGGACCTTGAGCACGCGATCGACGTCTTCGTCCACGCTGCGGCCGCCCTTGATTTTCAGGCAGCGAAAGCCCTTTGCAGCCCATTCGCGCGCGGCGGCCACCGTCTCCTCGGTGGACATGATGCCGATCGTGACGCTCGTTTCGATCGAGTCGCGATACCCGCCGAGCATCTTCCAGAGCGGCATGTCGGCCTTCCGGGCGACGATGTCGAAGACCGCCATGTCAAGCGCCGCCCGCGCCGACGGCTGATTGCCGAGCGCCGCGCGAAGCTGCTCGACCAGAAGCGCCCATCGAAGAGGGTCCGCGCCACATAAGATCGCCGCGGCGCGGTTGTCGATCGCGTCGAGGACGGTGTCGGACGTCTCGCCCGTCACGGGCAGGTCAGGGGCGGCGCAACCGGAGCCCGCGATTCCGGCGTCGGTCTCGATGCGGACGAACACGTTCGTTGCCTTTTCGATCGTCTCGTAGGAGATGGTGTACGGCCGAACAAGGTGCAACTCGACCGGCCAGGCATGGATGCGCGTGATCTTCATGGTCATCAGAGCCTTCCGCGCTGATGAATTTCGTCGAGGCTCATCGGGGCGAGCTCGTCAACGAATTCGACCAGGTTGCGGATCATCACTTCCCACATTTTCTCGCCTTTTTCGCGGCTCGCCTTGGTGGGGTCGCCCATGACGCCCTGCTTGGATATGCGGGACGTCCGCGCGTACCAGTCCACGCGGCGCTTCGAGCTGAAATCGAGGTAACGGCTGGAGAACCGCGGCACGCTTCGCTTGGCCTGGTCCATACGGACGAGCTCGGGACGCGTCGCCAATGTGGTGCTCGTTTCAATCTCGCCGGCGTGGACGTCATTCTGCGTCTCCGCCATGGCATCGACGTCCGCATCGCTGGTGTCGCCGCTGTCGACGCACGTGAAGATGTGCGCATCGCGGTTGATCATCTGCGCGGCGAAGTGGAGGGCCGGTGCATTGCCGCCGTGGCCGTTGATGATAATCAGCTTGGTGATGCCGTTGCGGGCGGCGCTCATGCCGACCTCGTAGGTGAGGCGGGCGAGCGTGTCGTTGTTGATGCTGATCGTGCCGCTGAAATCGTCGTGGTGATAGGACACGCCGTACGGAATCAGCGGAAGGACGAGCGGCTTGGGGTCCCGGCAGTGCTCGGCGACCTTGCGGGCGAGGTAATCTGCGTCGAACGCGTCCGTATCGAGCGGGAGATGCGGGCCGTGCTGCTCGATCGAGCCCACGGGCAGCAGGGCCACGTCCACTTCGCGGAACCGGCGGGCCGCCTCGGGCCACGTCAGCTCGCCGAGCAGGTAGCTCCGGTCTTCGGACTCTCGGGACGCACCGCTAGACCGGCGAGCCAGGCTGGTGCGGGAAGGCCTCTCGAAGATGTACGGTCGGTGGAGTGAAGGGTCATTCAACGGGTCGAAGTCGATCCAGACTTTGCCGCTGCGGCGAATGGCGCCCTCGGCATGCTCGAGGCATATCCGGTAGACCGGTTGGCGAAGGTCGACGGGCATCCCGTCGATGGGCGAACGATGGGCGTCGAAACGCAGCTTGAGGACCTCGGGCTGATCCGCGCCGCGCACGCCGCCGATTACCGCTTCGTCCAGCACGCCCTTCTGCCACAGCAACCAGGCCAGATGCTGCACGGCGGGCGTCTCCTGGTGCAGAGATTTCGCGGCCAGCCCCTTGAGGCAGCGGTCAATCTGATGACTGTCATAGCCGCAATTCCTGGGATCACCGCCGAGGGCGACGAGCATGCCCACGATCCGGCGGCACTTCTCGCACTGGCCGCAGGGATAAGCGCGGCGGTCGTGCACGTGGGCCGCGTGGCATGATACCTGAACGTGCTGGAGGTCGGGATAGCGCAGGGCGAGCATCTTCTGGATGAGCAGTTCTGAGGCCGGCCGCAGCATCGAGAACTGCGAAACGTTCCATCGCTTCTGGCTGAAGTAGCGGGTCATGGCGTTATCGAAGATGCGACTCTGATCGAAGAGGCCGTCGTAGTGCGTGATGCCCTGGAACGACTTGCGGACGGTCGTGTCGTGCTCGTCGCCCATGACGAGGCGGCCGATGCCACGTTTTCGAATGATCGGAAGCGTCGCGAATATGAAGATCGCCACCGTCCACAGGCGAATCGGATACTCATCGGCCCGGACGCTGGAGAAATCCTGACGGACGAACGGCAGGTGCCGAAGCATCCACGCGAAAATGCGGTCCGAGTTCGTCCACACCCGCGTCGTGTTCGGCACGTGCTGCGAGAAATGGCGGTGGGCGTTGATGGCGGTGAACCAATGGCGGCCCGACTCGTTGACAAAGACCGGATGCGTGTCCATCCCGATCTCGCGAAGCAAGCCGAAGCTCAGCAGGCTGTCTTTGCCGCCGCTCGATGGCACCGCGTGTCGGGTGTGGTCGCACGGCCAGGCGCGTATTGGGAGATCTCCCGCGGCGAGTTCGTGAGGAAACTCGAGCGACGCGCGGCAGTACGTGGCTTGCTTGACGGGCGGGAGGCGCGCTGCGTCGCCGATGAGGAACGGATTCGGCTCGAGGAATTTCTTGACGTATATCTCGCGGGCGGTGTTTTCCGCCATGGCTTCGAAGAAGCGGCGGTCGGCCTGTTCGAGTGGATCGCGCAACACAATCCGCTTGCAGAAAAGGCCGTAGTTCAGCGCGACCTGCGCAGCCATGACCGCGGCGAGATTGCGGTCGACGGGATCGGCCGGATCGAAGACGTCTTCCTCGAACGCGTACTGGAAATCGGTGGCGTCCGTGGCGCCGGCCTGAACGACCCGATACGGCGCGCTGATGCGCCGCTTCTCGACCCGCACCGGTCCTACTTCGAGCCGATCCACAACGTTCAGAACGGCAAGCGGATCCCGCTGTTCGGGCATGAAGGGCTTCCTTGAACTAAGGCGATGATTCCGACCGGGGCGGCGCTGCGCCGGCGCTTCGCAGGCGAAGCCGCTCCCGGATCAATGCCGTTATTTTACCGCTGCCGGATAGGAGCACATCAACGCAAGGTAGGCCGACCTGGGCGGAAATGGAATCGCAGGCCTTGTCGACCCCGCGCGGGGTGAGGCCCTCGTGATTGATCGTGACGGCGACGACGGCCCTGTCCGAGACCACTTCGATCGCCTGGATCTGGCGGGGCAAGGGGTGGATGCGGTAGCCGGGAAAGCCGTCGTAGTCGATTCGGGCGGGCGCGTGCTGAAGGATGACGGCGTCGGGCCGGCCCGCGGCAAGGATCTCGAAGCCGCCGGGGTACGCGGGGTTCATCAGGCTGCCCTGGCCCTCGATGACAATCACGTCGGGATGCTGCTCGTTCCAGGCGGACCAGACGGCGTGCTCAATCTCCCCGGAGATAAAGTCGTTGACGATCGAGTCCATAATGAGGCCGTACCGGGCGCCTTGCATCCACGCGGTCTGGCCGGTGCCGACAAGTTCGGCGCGGATGCCGGCCTCCCGCAGGCCGTCGACGATCAGCCAGGCGGTGGTCCGCTTGCCGATCGCGGAGTCGGTGCCGAGAGCGGCGATCTTCAGGCAATCGACCTGTTCAATCTTGCCGGAGAAGAAGTGGAGCTCCGAGCGTGGCGGCGGCCTGCGAATATCGCGAATGGCGACGCCGCGGGCAGCCGCGAGGGCGCTGATTTGCGAGTCCTCCGAAAGAAAATCGTGGAGGCCGGAGTCGACGTTCAGACCGAGCTCGATCGCCCGGCGAACATCCTCACGCGACTGTGGCGGCAGGCGGCCACCGTCAGGCGCCAGGCCGACGACGAAGTGCGTTGCTGGCGTGCCGGACTTTTCGGCAGCCCACACGGCATCTTCAGTGGTTGCGCGAACGGGGATGCCGTTCGGCTTGCCATCGAGCACATCGCCGGCATCGCTGCCGGCGTGGCGCGAATCGACGACGGAGAGAACGCGATAGCGCTGGCAACGGCGGACGAGTCCGTGAGCGGTCTTGCCATTCGTCGTCGCGAACATGCCCTGGCAGTAGACGACGGCATTGCCTTCCGGCCACGCGGTCATGCCTTCTTTCCCGTAATGACAACAACGTAGCGGTCGTTGCTGAACGGCTGCTGCCGATGGCGATCGAGAAAGACGCTCAGCCCGGCGGCGGATGCCGGTAGCGTGCTGAGCCCTTCACGCTCGCGGAGCAACCGGGTGTACTGGAGCATGTTCTTGTCGGTCGCGTATCCCCCGAACCCGCCGCTGCTGCGGATGGCTTCCAACGCCAGATCGCCGTCGATCGCGTGCCAGTTGATCAGCGGCTCATTGACCGGGGTTTCGTGGAGCTTCTCCGGCTTGAGGTCCTCACATCGCGGAAGCCCCTTCAGGGCGGCGTTGATGATCGGGTTCTTGCCGTAGGCGGAGCCGGCGACGATGTGCGGGATGCGCGACGTTCGGCCGCGCCGAAAGAGACTGACGAAGCCCTTGTGAATGCCGGCCAGCGTCGTGCCGTTGGAGACGGGAATCGCAACGACCGCGGGGGCGTCACGAAGCTCGTCGTAGATTTCGTAAGCGATTTCCCCGTAGGCCTTTAGCTGCGTGTTGGTGTTGGCGCCGCCGGGATTCGCGTCGTAAATCTCCTCTTCGCGGGCGCGGCGTTCGGAGACGGCGACCGCGTTTTCGTAATCGCCGGGAACGCGAATGATCTCGACGTTGGGCAGGGTCATCTCCTTGATGCGGCGGGTATGGTAGTTCTCGGGAATGTAGATCAGGCAGCGCAAACCGGCGAAGGAGGCGGCCAGGGCGATCGCCGCCCCGTAGTTGCCGCAGGTGGCGACGGTGATGGCATCGAAACCGCGGCGCATTGCGTCGATTGCCTGCGCGAACGCGATGCGGTCCTTCTGCGTTCCCGTCGGATTGCCACCCTCGAATTTCAGATAGAGCTGGCGAAGGCCGAGCTCGCGTTCGATGTTGCGGGCTCGGGTCATCGTGGTGTCACCGACTTCGGAATCGATGATGTCCTCGAGGGCTTCGAGCCGTTGCTCGATCGGTCGAGTTGGATTGGCGGCGATCTGCTGCTGCGTGGCGAGTTCGGCCGGCAGCGTGTGCTGCGCCGGGCCAGCTCCATCCAGCAACGGTTCGAGGGAGGTTTCCACTCCGCCATTTCCCCATCGGTCGTTCTCGAATGACGTCATCAGTCTGTTGACTCCCATTTATGCCGACCCGTCGGTTCGACCGTTGTTGCGCCGGAGACGGGTCGCCGGCCACTACTACGAATATGGGTTCATTGGTGCGGAAACGCAACGGCTGCCCGGCGCCACTCACCTGTATTTTTCGCCATTGAGCAGCTGCGCGGGCCGCGACTGCCGCTGGCGACGAGCTCAGGCGGCCGAAGCAGGTACTGGTCGTCCCTCAGCGCACGGCCTGCCGACGGCTCGCGCCAGGCGGACCGCCGACGTTTCTGCCCAGCCAGAGAGTTGTATCCACGGGAGACTCGAAAGGCCCGTCCATCAGGGCATTATCTGACAGGTCGAATCGCTTGATGACGCCGGTGAGCGATCGACGCCGCGGTGAAGGTTCGTGTCCCACCGGGCTGCGCTCCGTCACGTTGGCGACGCACCGGACCGCGCCGCCCCACACAAAAAGGCGGGATACATCGATCGTCCGGACCTCCGCGCCGAGGCGTGTGTATATCGCGGCGGCCACATCATCCATCGCCGGTATCCCATAGTTGGGCATATAGACGATCTTGCGGCCGTCGCGCTCGTCGATCAGCACGTTGTTGTACGTGAGCATCCAGCCGCCTTCGGGCGAGGCGACGGTTGGCAGGCGGTATAGGGTGAAACCCAGGCGAGAGAGCTTTTCCACAATCTCGGAATACTCCGCGTCCAGGAAGTCGGTATCGGTCGCACTGTCTAACACAGCCCTGGCGGCCGGGCTTTGGTCGTCAGAGTCGGCAACGCGGGCCATGATCTCGTCGCCAAGCGAGGGAGATGCGACAAGGACAGTTCGATTGTCGAACGGCGTCAGATACATGTCGATGTGGCACCAGGGTACTTGCCCGCAGGAGGTTCCGACGAAGATCGGGGGGCGGCCGAGCAGCCGTCGGATGTCCAGTTTCACCTGGAGCGGGCCGCCGTCGTCCGCGTTCTCGGACAGCGCGTTGGCGCCGAGGAAGACGTGCTTCGCCGATGAGACGACGTTACCGCCTTCGACGTGCAGCGGGCCGGTGGCGATACCGTGACCGAGGCCGGCGGCGTCGAGCAGACCGGCCAGATCCAACTCGTTGCGCTGCCAGTCCTGGTAGTCGGCGAACGGCGTGGGAACAAAGCTGGGGGCGGGGCGGAAGGTCGCCGGGTTGCAGCGGGCGAAGCGACGATCTCGCGCCCACACGGAGATGTCGCGCCCGGTGTTCACCACGAGCACTTCGCGGCCGCCGAGGCGGGCGATTCCCCCCCACGTATCGACGAACTCGTCGGCGGCGTCTTCCGTCGGGCACAGAACCACGACGCGGATGTCGGGAGGCGTCTTGGCGAGCAGGTCCCAGAAGACTGGCTCGACCTCATCGTTCATGTCCGGACAGTACTGGAGGGTGATTTCGCGAATCGCCCCGCTGGAGTCTGGGAGTACTGCGGCGGGAGAATCGTCCGCCGCTGCCGCGAACGTACGGGTGGTGATCGTCGCCGGCCATGCGATAGCCGCCGCGACGATGACCAACATCCACACCGCGCGGGGTGCGAACCTGGGTCGCTTCAAGTTGTGCCACTCCTGGGAGACGTTAATCCGGTGTGGGTCGCGGGCCGGGCAGGGTCACCATAACCCCAAAGCCACCCTCGCAACCATGCCTCCATTATTGCACGGCGAGTGGCTCGGAAACAAGAGCCCGCGGTCAATCGTTGTCGCCGTTGAGGAGGCCGCCGAGGCCGCCGAGGATGCTGCCTTCGCCACGGCGCCGGCCGCCCGCCTTCGGGGCACTGGCAATGATGCGGTCCGCCATGCGACTGAATGGCAGCGACTGGAGCCAGACCCGGCCAGGGCCGGACATCCTGGCGAAGAAGAGACCCTCGCCGCCGAACAGGGCCGTCTTGAAGCCGCCGACGAACTTGATGTCGTAATCGACGGTCGAGGTGAAGGCGACGAGGCAACCGGTGTCCACATTCAGCGTCTGTCCGGCCTTCAGATCGATGGGCACAATCGTGCCACCGGCATGGATAAACGCGAGGCCGTCGCCGGTCAGCCGCTGGAGGATGAAGCCCTCGCCGCCGAAGAAGCCGGTGCCGAGGCGCCGGGTGAAGGCAATGTCGATGTCCACGCCGCGAGCCGAGCAGAGGTAGGAGTCTTTCTGGCAAAGAAGCGTTCCGCCGTATTCGCTGAGGTTGAACGGGATGATCTTGCCCGGGTAGGGAGCTGCGAAGGCCACTTCCTCGCGCTGGTTGGAGACGCACTTAAACACGGTGATGAAGAAGCTCTCGCCGGCCAGCACGCGTTTGCCAGCCTTGAAGAGCGAACCGAGGAGGCCGCCTTGGCCGTGCGGGTCCATGCGCGTATCCATGTCGATGCCGGCAGTCATATAGCACATGGCCCCCGCCTCGGCGAGAACACCCTCACCGGGATCAAGCGTGATGATAACCAACTGCATGTCGTCGCCGACAAGTTCGTAGTCGATAATGTCTGCGGGCATGGGTGCACCTCCAGTTCAAGTTGTACGGATGATAAGGCGTTCAGGCGAAGGCGCAAAGTCGAACGTTGCCGTCATTGCGGCGCGGCCGGCAGACCTTCCGACGTACGGCGTCAGACCGGAGGCAGTTGAACGCCCAACTGCTGGGCGGCGGCTTCCGCAGTGTGGTCGATGAGCGTCGCGATGGTCATCGGACCGACGCCGCCGGGCACCGGTGTGATCAGTGAGGCCGGCTCGATCGCGGTTTCGAAGTCCACGTCGCCGATGTTACCCTCGTTGTAGCCGGCATCGATCACCACCGCGCCGACCTTGATCCACCCGCCCTGCACGAACCGCGGCCGGCCCACCGCCGCGATCACGATATCCGCCCCGCGCACGATGGTGGGCAATCCCCGCGTGCGCGAGTGACACAGTGTGACAGTCGCATGGGCGTTGATCAGCATCGACGCCATCGGGCGGCCCAGAATCGGGCTCCGCCCGATCACGACGGCGTAGGCGCCGTCGAGCTCGACGTTGTACTCCCGCAGCAGCCGCATGATTCCCGCGGGCGTGCACGCGGGCAGCGAAGGCATGCCGAGGATCATTCTTCCCAGCATCGCCGAGGTCACGCCGTCCACGTCCTTGGCGACGGGAATGGCTTCGAAGGCCGCACGCTTGTCGATCGGCCTTGGAACGGGATGCTGCACGAGTATGCCGTGAACGGCGGGATCCTCGCCCAACCGCCGAATCGTCGCCACGAGCGTTTCCGTCGTCGTGTCGCCCGGCAGCTCGATGCGGACCGGACGCATGCCGGCCTCCTCGCACCGGCGGCGCTTCATGCGTGTGTAGGTCACCGAGGCCGGATCGGTCCCGACGAGCACGGTCGCCAGCGATGCCGTTACGCCTGTGACCGACCGAATGTACTCGACCTTCGCGGCCGTCTGTTCGAGTACTAGCTTCGCCAGCGCCCGGCCGTCCATCAGCTTTGCTTTGTTCACGCCCTCCATGTGTTGGCCTCAATCGGAGCCAATCTTGCCGTTGACGATGTCGAGGATCTGCCGCTCCATGGCGATCGCTCGCTCCTGGATTTGAGCGCCGCGTGCAAGCACGTCCGCAATCCATGCCTTGTCCCCGACGTCGCTCGCGTTAATCCGCACGTTGAGGAATGCACCCATGACGGCCGAACGCGCCGCGAGGGCGCCGACGCCGGCATCGGAAACGGACGCGGGGTTGCCGATCTCGGCCATCGCCTGGCACACGTCCATGCAGGCCAGCGACTGCTCCATAACGCGGAACGGGACCTCGATCGCCTCCTTGGTCGCCGCCTGGATGGCCCGGTTCTTCTCGGCGGCTTCCTGCACGCTGCCGTCCGGCATTCGGAATGCGGCCATGATGCGGTTGAAGGCGTTGGTGTCTTCGTCGATCAGGCGGAGCAGTTCGTCGTGACAAGCCTTGCCCTGCTCCGCCCAGTTCGAGAACTCCTCCCAGCGGTCGTCCCAGCCGCGCTTGTGGCTCGACAAGTTGGCCACCATCGTTCCGAGCGCCGCGCCCATCGCGCCCATCGCCGACGAGATCGACCCACCCCCCGGCGCTTTCGATTCCGACGCGGTTTCGAAGACGAAGTCCTCCAGCGTCATGTCGACGAGTTTCCTGGTCGTCTTGTCCGCGGCGATGGCGTACTCGATGATCTTCTCCTGCGGTTTGAAGGGATAGAGATCGTCGAGCCCCAGCGATTTGACCGCGATCTTGATTAGCTCCTTGTCGGATACGCCCAGCGAACGCTGCTGTTTCCGCAGGAAATACCGCCCGGCGTCGAGGACGGCCTTCAGCGGGATCAGTCCCACCAACTCCGACCCGGTCACGCGCACCCCCCGGGCCTGGGCCCGCTCGCACACGGCGTCAAACGCCACGTGCACGGGCGTCACGCTGATGTTCGTGAGGTTCATCGATATCTGGGCAACGCCGTATTCCTCGATGAACCAGCCGATGCCCTTGACGCACCTGAGCATGCCGGGCTCCCAGACCTTTTCGCCGTTCTCGTCCAGGACCGGTTTGCTTCCCGGCTCGCCGTCGACCGTCTTAGCACGCCCCTTCTCGCGAACGTCAAAGGCGATGGCGTTTGCCCGCCGGGTGGAGGTGGTGTTGAGATTGACGTTGTAGGCGACGAGGAAGTCGCGTGCCCCGACCGCGGTCGCTCCGGAGCGGGCGTTGAACTTCGCCGGGCCGAAATCCGGACGCCACTTCGGGTCTTTGAGCTTCTCCGGCAGGCCCTCGTACTCACCCGCCCGGACCGTCGCCAGATTGCGGCGCTCCGGGGCCAGCGCCGCGCTCTCATAGCAGTAGATGGTGAGTCCCAGCTCCTCGCCCAGACGCTTGGCGAGCGTGCGGGCGTACTCCACCGTCTCGTCCATCGAGATGTTGGAAACCGGGACCAGCGGGCATACGTCCATGGCGCCGAATCGCGGGTGCTCGCCGCGGTGCCGGCTCATGTCGATGAGGTCAATCGCCTTTCGTGCCGCCCGGACCGCCCCTTCCACCACCGCCTCGGGCGATCCGACGAACGTTACGACCGTGCGGTTGGTGGCCTTGCCCGGGTCGACGTCGAGAAGCTTGACGCCCTCAACCGTTTCCACCTGATCCGTGATCTGCCCGATGACGGCCGCGTCCCGCCCCTCGCTGAAGTTCGGCACGCACTCGATCAACTGCCTGGTCATCGCGTCCCCTTCGAAGATCCGTCGCTCCTCCGATAAGCCGCCTCGCACACACTACAGGGCGATCCAGAATACAACATCCATTTGTGGGATCAAACGCGGTCTTCGGCTATCATCTATTGGCGCTATGTTCTGAGCTACCAAACCGGATAGACAGGGTGGAAACGGCAACCGCCCGAATACTGGACGCAAACTACAACCGCGCGAGAGAGTCCCTGCGGGTGATGGAAGACTACGCCCGCTTCGGGCTCGACGACGCGGGGTTTGCCGAGACGCTTAAATCGCTCCGCCACGACCTCGGCAATGCGATGCAGTTGCTGAACTCGGCCATGGCAATCATCGCCCGGGACACGCCCGGTGACGTGGGCACACGCATTGCGACGGCCGACGAGTACCACCGCCCGACCGCGGGGCACGTCGTGATTGCCGCCGGACGCCGGCTCACCGAAGCGCTCCGCGTCCTCGAGGAGTACGGCAAGACGATCAATCCGGACGCGGGCCGGCGGATCGAATCGATCCGTTATCGGGCGTACACGGTCGAACGCCAGCTCGTCCAGATCACGCGCGCTCGCGAGGGCTTTGCCTCCATCCGCCTTTACGTGCTGATCACCGAATCCCTGTGCCGCCGGCCATGGCAGGACGTGGTCAGAGCCGCCGCCGACGGCGGGGCAGGATGTTTCCAACTGCGCGAGAAGGCGCTGACGGACCGGGCGTTGCTCGAGAGGGCCGCCGAGATGGTCGCGCTATGCCGGGAACTCGGCGCGGCTTGCATCATCAACGATCGGGCCGACATCGCCGCCGCCGTCCGTGCGGATGGCGTTCACCTCGGGACGAACGACATCGTCCCAACGGCCGCGCGCCGCGTCGTCGGACCGCATGCGATCGTCGGCGCGAGCACACACTCCGTCGATGAAGCCCGCGCCGCGCTGAGCCACGGACCCGACTACATCGCCGTCGGCCCCGTGTTTTCCAGCAACGTCAAGCCTGAATACGGCATCTCAGGACCCCGACTGCTCGAAGCGGTTCGACCGTTGACGTCGCTTCCGATCGTAGCGATCGGGGGCATCACGCCGGATAACGTCGCCGAACTGGCGGCTGCCGGCGCTTCGTGCATCGCGGTGTGTTCCGCGGTCATCGGCGCGGAAGATCCGGCCGCCGCCGCTCGAGCGATCGTCGCGAAGCTGAACTGAAACCGCGGGATTCTCGAGTTGCGCCGCTCTGCCAAGGTCACGCAGTCGTGCGGCTTCTACCTGTCGGAATGCGGTGATCCACGGCCCGTTCCTTCGGGTCAGACCGCGCCACCCGGCGGGCGCGATGGACGCCGCGACAGGTGGCACGGTCTCGCCGCAGGCGAGGCCGCGGTTTCCTATCGACATGGCCGCGGGAGAATCTATGTACTTTCATCGTCAGGCGCCTGCGCGTCCTCCGACGGCGCGACCGGCGGCTCCGGTGACTGGGCAGCCCCATCGCCAGCCTCGCCGGCGGCCTCTTTGCCGCCCTCGGCAGCCACTTCATCAGCCTCGTCGCCGTTCTCTTCCTTCGCGATCGTCGCAACAGCCACGACCGGGTTGTCCTCCGTCGCGCGGATCAGGCGAACGCCCTGCGTGGCCCGGCCGATCTCCCGCAATTCGCTCAGGTCGGTCCGCAACATCGTGCCGTTGCGAGTGATGAACATGAGCTCGTCGTCGTCCTCGACGGCCCGTACGGCCACGACCTTGCCGTTCCGCTCGGTCGTCTTGATGTTGATCACGCCCTTGCCGCCGCGGCGGGTCAGGCGGTACTCGTCGATGTTCGTGCGCTTGCCGAACCCGTTCTCGCAGACGGTCAGCACGGACGCGCCGCTGCGGATGGCGATCATGTCCACGACCACGTCGTCGCCTTCGAGGGTCATGCCCTTGACGCCGCGCGCGGAGCGTCCCATGGCCCGGACGTCCCCCTCGCGGAAGCGGACCGCCATACCGTTGTGACTCCCCAGCACGATCTGGTGATCGCCGTCGGTCAACTGCACGTTGATCAGCGTGTCGTTCGGATCGAGCGTGATGGCGATGATGCCGTTCGACCGCGGCCGGCTGAACGCACCGAGCGGCGTCTTCTTCACTGTGCCCTGCTCGGTCGCAAAGAAGACGAACTTCTCCTCGAACTGCTTGACGGCCAGAACGGCGCGGTGCGATTCGCCCTGCTGCATCTGCACCAGGTTCGCCAGGGGCCTGCCGCGCGCCGTCCGCGCACCGGCCGGTATGTCGAACACGCGCGACCAGTAGACGCGACCGCGGTTCGTGAACACGAGCAGGTAATCGTGCGTGCTCACGATGAACAGGTATTCGATGAAGTCGCCTTCCTTGGTGTCGCTGCCTTTGACGCCCCGGCCACCGCGGCCCTGCTTGCGGTAGCTGTCCATGTCGGTGCGCTTGATGTACCCCTCGTGGGAAATGGTCACGACCACCGTTTCCTCGGGAATGAGCTCCTCGATGCTGAAATCCTCGACAGCCTCGATGATCTCCGTGCGGCGCGGCTCCTTGAACTTGTTCTTGAGCTCGTAGAGGTCCTCGCGAATGATGTCCACCACCAGGTTCTCGTCGGCGAGGATGGCCTCGTAATCCGTGATTTCGTCAACCAGCTTGCGGTAGTCGCCGGCGAGTTTCTCGATCTCCAGGCCGGTGAGGCGCTGCAACTGCATGGTGAGGATCGCCTGCGCCTGCACGCCGGTGAGATGGTACGGCTGGGTGGGGTCGCCGTAGCGCTGAACGAACGACTCGGGCAGCAGGCTGCGCAACGTCTGGTCCTCGCTGAGCGTCAGGTCGAGATCCATCAGGCGCTGCTTGGCGGTGGGGGCGTCAGGGGAGGCCTTGATCGTTTCGATGATGCGATCGATGTCGCCGATCGCCAGGATCAGCGCTTCCTGGATATGGGCCTTCTGCCGCGCGCGCCGCAGCAAAAAGCGGGTCCGCCGGCGGATGACCTCCTTGCGATGGCCGATGTATACGTCGATCATCCCGCGGAGCGGCAACGTCTTCGGCTGCCGATCCACGAGAGCGACGTTCATGATATTGAAGTTGCTTTGCAGCGGCGTGTACTGGTAAAGCTGGTTGATGACGACATCCGCGTTGGCGTTCTTCTTCAGCTCGATTTCGATGCGGATGGGGTGCTTACGATCGGAGGCGTCGTTGATGGCGGCGATGTCCTTGATGTGGCCGCTCTTGACGGCCTGGGCCGCCTTTTCGGTGATCGTGCTGCGGAGCACCTGGTACGGCACCTCGGTCACAACGATCATCTCCTTGCCACCGCGCCCCTCCTCGACGTGCAGCTTGCCGCGCACGACCACCTGGCCCCGGCCGTGGGTGAACGCGTCGACGATTCCCCGCCGGCCGCAAATCTGCCCGCCGGTCGGGAAGTCCGGGCCGGGGATAATCTGCATGAGCTCGGCGAGACTGCTTCGGGGGTTGTCGAGAACGGCGATGATCGCGTCGCAAACTTCACCCACGTTGTGCGGCGCGAGATTCGTGGCCATGCCGACGGCGATGCCGGACCCGCCGTTGACCAGCAGGTTCGGGAACTTGCTGGGCAGGACGGTCGGTTCGGTCCGGGTGTTGTCGAAGTTGGGCTCGACGTCGACCGTTTCGTATTCCAGGTCGGAAAGCATCTCCGTGGCCGCGGTGTGCAGGCGGGCCTCGGTATAGCGCATGGCCGCCGGGGGGTCGCCGTCGATCGAGCCGAAGTTGCCCTGCTTGTCGATGAGGACCTGCCGCATGTTCCACGGCTGGGCGAGACGCACCAGCGTCGGGTAGATGACGGCGTCGCCGTGCGGGTGGTAGTTGCCGGAGGTGTCGCCGCTGATTTTGGCGCACTTGCGAAAGGCGGATCGCGGCCCGAGGTTCAGGTCGTTCATCGCCACGAGGATGCGGCGTTGTGAGGGTTTGAGTCCGTCCCGCGCGTCGGGCAACGCCCGCGCCATGATCACGCTCATCGAGTAGGTGAGATACGAGGTCTGCATTTCCTCGATGAGCGATTGGTTGATGACGTTGCCCTGCGGTGTGCCGGTCGGCGCGTCTGCCATGGAGCGTTTTCTCCCGAGAGATTTCTGCCAGACAAGTCCCTGATTTTACCTCCATGCGGCATAGTCAGCAAACGCGGAGGGGCGCGGGGGCCGGCACACAAAGGGGCGAGCGGAGATGGTCGGCGATGGGCTCGAGGCGGGCCTGCCGGGCGGCACTCGCCAAGCGGAATTCAGCAATCATAATTGAAACATGCTCTCGCCGTCCGACAGTCGCGTGCTCTTCCGGCACCACCTCGTCCTGTGCGTGTTCGGCGGATTTCTGCTCGGCCTGATTGCATGTCTGGGCCGCGGGTTACCCG
Organism: Phycisphaerae bacterium; assembly: GCA_040235375.1. GTDB lineage: Bacteria > Planctomycetota > Phycisphaerae > UBA1845 > UBA1845 > JBECKQ01. The sequence continues at coordinate 20,723 of JBECKQ010000184.1, forward strand.
GGCTGCACGACGTGATCGTCAATGTGGCGGGCTGGCTTTTGCTGGCGATGGGATCCGCCCCGCTGTTGTGGATTCTGGTGAGGCACAAACCGTCGTGGTCCACCGCGGCGATCCTTACCGCTGCGATTCTCGGGGCGGGGATCGCTCTGCTGATTCCCGTGCGCGCGGGGCTTACGTTCGCCATTCCTTTTGCGTGTCTCTGGCTGGCGGCGTTCTATGTCCGCACGATTGTGCCGGACGTGCGTGCGCCAGGGGCTTGCCACTGGTGTGGCTACGACCTTCGCGGCCTGCCTTCGCCGCGGTGCCCGGAGTGCGGCACGCCGTTCGACCCTGCGAGTGTCCGATGACCGCCGCGGCCGTGACTGCGCGGCGCAGCTTTGCCTTCACGGGTTGGTCTTTCTCTCGTTGCCGAGGTATTCGAAGATCTCCACGCAGGCGATCTTGCGCGTGTTGCGCTCGGCGATGATGGTGGGCGACTGATGGACGGCCACGTGCTCGTGCCGTACCTCAAAAAGTACGCACCTCGCGCGCGGCTGACCTCGCGTACAAGCGCTCCGCCAGAGCGTATGGTCGCGCGGAGACCGCGCGATTACACTATCCCGCCGCGAACGGACCGCGCACAAGCCGGCGAACCATTGCCTCGGCAGTACTCTCTCGAAAGGCGCCGCGTCATGATCGACGAATGGGACGTCACCGCTACGAACCTGCATCGCATCCGGCAGCGGCAGTACGAAGTCGCCGTGCTGCCCACCGCCGCCACGGAAGCCCACAACCTCCACCTGCCCGAAGGCACGGACGTGCTCCACACCACCTACCTCGCTCGCCGATGCTGCCGGGCCGCGTGGGAGCAGTGCCGGTCGGTCATCTGCCTGCCCGGCATTCCCTACGGCGTGGACTGCAATCTCATGCCTTTCCCGCTCACCGTTCACATCGCCCAGGCGACCCTGGACGCGATGGTGCGCGACGTGTTCACGTCACTGCACACTCACGGCCTGCGGAAATTCGTCATCATCAACGGTCACGGCGGCAACGACTTCACGCCGCTCATCCGCCAGCTTCAGGCGGACCTCGATTGCCACCTGTTCGTCTGCAACTGGTGGCGCGTCGGGCTCGACCGTTACAAGGAAATCTTCGACGCGCCCGACGATCACGCGGGCGAGTTCGAAACGTCGGTCGCCCTGGCCTTGTTCCCCGAGCTTGTAGAGATGGAAGTCGCCGCGGGCGGGCCCGTGCCGCCGTTTCGCTTCGAGGCCCTGCGGCAGGGATGGGTGCAGACGAGCCGGCGTTTCGACCGCCTGAACGATCATTGCGCCGCCGGCGATCCTTCGCGTGCCAGCGCCGCAAAGGGCCGCAATTACCTCGACCTGGTCTGCGAACGGGTCACGCAGTTTCTCGTCGATCTAGCCCGCACGCCCATCGATGAGAGCTTCCCGCACGTGCCCTGACGCCGGCTCCGGCGAACGCTCGTCGCTGCATGAACGCAAGCGAACAGGGCGGTCAGGCGATAGAATGATGGAACGATGAGCGGATCCGCGTCACGATATTGCCGGTTGTTCGCACTTCCGCTGGCCTGTGCTCTCGCGCTGCCCGTGACGGGCTGCGGTACCGGGCCGAGCGGCGACATTCGCATTCCGACCCGGCCGGACGGCGTTAACGACAGCAACGACTCGACCAACGTTTCGCCCGACGCGCCCGATGGCCAGGCTTACGAGCTCTGCGTCGGCCAGACCCTGCCCGTCGGCCGGGAGCGGACGGAGATGTTCGCCCGGCTCAACGCCTATCGGGTGGAAAACGGCCTGTCGTCGCTGGCTTATTCCGGCACGCTGCAGGAAGCGGCGAACGGGTACGCATATCGCCTGTACAACGAAGACTTCTTCGATCACGTCGCGCCCGACGGCAGTGAGCCCGGCGACCGCGCCGTTGCGGCCGGCTTCTGCCACCGTTTTGTCGGCGAGAATCTCGCGATGGGAACCAATATCCTCTCGACCGCGGCCGAGGCGATGCACGGCTTCGAGAACAGCCCGGATCACAACGAGAACATGCTGCGCCCCCAGTGGGATTTCGTCGGAATCGGCTTTCTGCACATCACCGACTTCGAAGGCGACCACTACTGGTGGGTCCAGATGTTCGCCAGCGATCTCGGCAGCAACTGATCGCGCGCTCCACGCCTCTCAGAACGTGTTCCACAGCATCTGATTCGTGACCTCGTGGTGGAACATGATCTCGCCGGCCTTGATCAGGCTGCCAAGCTGCTTCGGGCAGCGATCCGCCGCCGCTTTCTTCAGCTCGACGTACTTCGTGTGGCTGTCCTCGCCGAGAACCTTCGCGGCAAACGCCGATCGGCGGAACACGCGGATGGCCGTCAGGATATTGTCCGGCAGCACGCGCGTGCGCGGCCGCTTCTCCGCTTCGTCCGTCGGGTCCTCGCCGTCGAGTCCCGCCCTGACCAATGCGTATATCGCCAGGTACGGGTTGGCGTCCGGCGAGACGGACCGCACTTCGATCCGAGCCGACCGCTCGTTCGCCAGCGGAATGCGGATCATCGCCGACCGGTTCACGGGCGAGGCCTTGATCTCGTTGGGCGCCTCGTAGTGCGGGTCCAGCCGGCGATACGAGTTCACGCTCGAGTTCAGAGCCAGGCACAGGTCGTCCGCATGATTCAGGATACGACGGATGAACTGGTGCCCGAGAGGCGACAGTCCGTCGGGGCCGCCATTGCCGTAGAACAGGTTCTTTCCGTCTCGCGACATTGACAGGTTCACATGCATGCCGCTGCCGTTGATGCCCGTGACCGGTTTCGGCAGAAACGACGCGGTCAGGCCCATGCGCTGGGCGACCTGCCGGCAGATCAGCTTGTAGAGCTGGATCTGGTCCGCCGCGATGGTCATTTCCGTGTGGCCGAAGTTCATCTCGAACTGGGACGGCCCGACCTCCGGATGGTCCTTCTCGTTTTCGAACGCCATGGCCCGCTGCACTTCGGCGGCGGTGTCGATGAACTGGCGCAGCGGATCCTGAGGCAGCGAGTGGTAGTAGCCGCCGGTGGAGTTGAGCTCGAACTTGCCGGTCTCGTGGTAACGACGCTCCGCGTCCCGGCCATCGAAGAGAAAACCTTCAATCTCGGCGGAGGCGGAAACCGTCGTACCGTCGCGTTCGAATAGTTCGTCGGCAAGATGGGCCAACCTGCCCCGAAAGTCGCCGGAGAACGGCCGGCCGCTGCGGTCGAGGACATTACCGAAGACGACGACCTTGCCCGGCCCGAAGATGTCGGCCGGCAGCCAGGAGAACGCTCGCCAATCGATCGCCAGCAGCAGGTCCGACTCGGCAATCTCCGTGAAGCCGCGGATCGATGACCCGTCGAAGGTCAGATGATCGGCCGATTTCAGAAGGTACTTCTTGTCGTAGTCCAGCATGTGCAGCCGGCCCTCGAGGTCCGAGAAGCAGACCGTAACCGCCTTGATCCGCTTCTCGTCCGTGAGGTAGCGGCGCCGCTCCTCCTCGACGGCCTCCTGGGGAGCGCGCTGGAGCCGGGCCGCCTTCGACGCGAGGTTCAGTTCCTCAAGCGTGTCGTACGGAATTTCGAGAAAGTCTCGGAGAGACGGTACACCCGCAATTGCTCTGATCGCCCGTTCCATGACCTGGCCCCCATAATCGTGACTTAACATAACACACACAACGTTTAGTCTAATTTTTCGACAAAATCAAACCGCCAGTCGAAAAATAACACTAATCATATGAACGTTTACCGTTACACGCCCGTCCGATGCACAATCCGCGGGCGATCGGAGCGGCAGCAGGTGGTAATATCGGCCTCGGTGGCGCCTGGCAGCCGGAACCGGGCGGTCCGCTCGCAGAGGGCTGGAAGCAGACTGGGGACCGCAAGGACGAACTCAGCACCGCAGACGGGCGGACGGCACGATCCTCGTATCGGCGGACAACGCTCGCGTAGCGCCTTGATGGCTTGCCGTCCGTGCGGGCTTACGCGGTCCCGCGAGCCGGGCACGCGGTTCCCGCAATCCGGGGGATTCCCCCAGTCCGAAGGGCACGCGATGTCGAGCGATGAGAAGTATTTGGCTGGCGGCAACTTACGCGTCCGGTGCCCCCACTCCGGTGACGTATTCGTGGCACCGGCGGCCATTTCTGCAGAGACACATTGTGGCAGTGACATTGCATGACCAATGAGTCTGTGGCATACTTTCCGCGAGCTACGTGCCAATTCAGCCACCAGGAGACTGACCGTGCGCACCATCACAAAGGAGGACTGCCAGGTTCTGGCCTCCGTGGTCAAGCCCGCGCAGTTGGGGCCGAAGGGCAAGGAGATTTACAGCCGGCTGTTTCAGGAAGCCTACGGCGTGCCTTTCGAGATGGTGCGCCTGCTCCAGCATAACCGATTGAGCATCGTCGACCTGGAGAAACGCCTGAGAATGAGCCGCCGGACGATCTTCCGTTACCTGCTCGCGCTGGAAAAAACCGGCTGCACGGTCGAGCTCGACGAAAAGGGCTACAAGATCACGAAGCTCGGCAAGGTTTTCTCCCCGCTGGCGCGATAGGCGATGTGAACCTTCAAGACGCGCCGATGCCGCTGGGCGGTCGGCGATCGCCACAATCCACGACTATCCGCCGCATCCCCGCTTACAGCCCGCCGGCCACTCCCGGCGACATTCGGCTCTCCACCCATGCGACAAGAGCCCGCCAGACCTGTATGAGATGACGAACGGTCTTCTCAATTTCCTCTAAACGTCCGGCCACGCTGCAACGTCTGTTCCTGTGATCGTGGGGACGCGATGTGAACGACGCGCCGTGCCAGCCATCCGAGCGGGAGTTACCCGGCCCGACGGTCGCGCAGGCGGAGGACTCAACCGCCGTGGAAGGTTTCGGTGAAGTCGAGTCTCGTCGCGGCCTGCTGGTTCGCCTCGCTTACCGGTTCTGCTGGAACGTTGACGATGCCGAGGACGCCGTCCAAAGCGCTCTTTCGCTCGCGATGCAAAGGCGGAGCCAGCTTGCCGATCGCGGGCGGCTGTGGGTCTGGGTGCGGTCGATCGTTATTCGTCAGTGCTTCGAGATTCGCAGAACAGAGCAGAGAAAACGGAAGCTCGCCAAGGCGATCGAAACCGAATCGGGCAAACGGCACTCGGCGCCGGCCGCGGCGCCGGCTGACGCAAGCGAGCTTGCGGAAGTCCTCCGGTCCGTGATTCCCGCTCTGCCGGAAAAGCAGCAGACGGCGATTGTATTACGCCATCTGGAGAACATGGATTATGCGGCCATCGGTGAGGTGATGGGCATAAGCGAAAGCACGGCCCGGGTCCACGTTCGCAACGGAAAGGAATCGCTTCGCCGGCTGATTGCCGCGCGGTATCCGGAGTGGGCGAGAAGTCAAGGCACGTGAGGTAAGGAAGTGGACTGCGATCGGGCAAGACAGTTGATCGACGCTGCAGGCGAGAGCGACCTGCATCCGCAGGAACGGGCATCGCTCGAGGTACACCTGCAAACCTGCGACGAATGCCGCGTATGTCGTGAGCAGATGTCACAGCTCGACGCCGCGTTGTCGCTGCTGCGCGAAGCGACCGAGGCGATTCCTGCCCGGGCGGCGGGCGCGACGGCGGGGCGACCACAAGCCAGGCGCTGGCTGCTGAGAGGGGCACTGCGTGCTGCCGCCGTCATCGCGATCGGCGTGTTGTCCGTGCTGTGGATGACCAATTCGCAGCGGCAACAGAGCGCGCCGGCGCCGACCGGGCGGACGCAAGTGACAACGCCGCAGAAAGCGACCCCTGTGCACATTGCCCTGGCCGGCCGCAGTGCCGAAAGCTACGTCGCCGTCGAGCGAGAATCATCAAGCCCGAAAGTCCACGTGTTCTGGCTCTATGCGGTTCCTGGAGATCGCCGAGACTGAAGATGCACGCGAAGCACGGCATCGCGACTTGGAAGGAGTGAATAAAATGCACGCAACCGGTTTTCGATCACGCGTATTGTGCGCCGGCGTACTTTCGATGCTGCTCTGCGTCGCCGTCAGGGCGGACGAGGGACCGTCAGCCAGCGACAGGTTCGTGGAAGCGGCGCTGGCCAGTCAGAACGCAAACGTCAAGGAGGTCCTCCAACTCGACAACATCCGGGCGGAGGATGCCGCCCAGATCGCCAAGTCCATCGAGCCGAAGTGCCTCACGGGCGTAGACCGCACGACGAACTCGATTGTCATCAGCGGGCCGGCGGACGCCGTCGCCTCGCTCGTTGACATCCTTCGCCAACTCGATGCGAAAGCCCAGCAGCCGAGCAACAAACGCACTATCGCCATCGATCTCAACGAGACCGTCGGCAACGTCAGCGGGCTCGTCCATTCTATCGTTTCGCCCCGCACCGAATTCTGGTCGTCGCCCGATGGGCGGCAGCTCGTGATCCAAGGTCCTGCCGATGACATCGAAGAAGTGCTGAAGACCATTCAGCGGCTTGGCGTAGGCGACGAGGCGAACCCACCGCAGGCGACCGTGCCGGGCCTTCAGCTATCGTTCTGGTTCATCGAGGGCACGGTGATCGGCACGGCCGACGAAGGCGGGAAGGCGCC
>JBECKQ010000216.1:0-25840 GCA_040235375.1 Phycisphaerae bacterium
GAGCATCACGAGTCGCACGCGGCGAGCGCGTTCTTCCCCTCTCCCTTCGACGAAGCGGCCATCCTGACCATCGACGGCGTCGGCGAGTGGGCGACGGCCAGCTACGGCGTCGGGCGCGGCAACCGGATCGAAGTTACGCACGAGATGCACTTCCCCCACTCTGTGGGGCTGCTGTACACGGCGTTCACCTACTACTGCGGGTTCAAGCCGAACTCGGGCGAGTACAAGCTCATGGGGCTGGCCCCCTATGGCGAGCCGATCTACAGCGATCTGATCCTCGACAAGATGGTGCACCTGAAGGACGACGGCTCGATCCGCCTGGACATGTCCTACTTCAACTACTGCCAGGGCCTGACCATGACCAGCCGCAAGTTCCACGATCTGTTCGGGGGACCGCCGCGGACCAAGGAGAGCCGGCTGACGCAGCGGGAGATGGATATCGCCGCGAGCATCCAGGAGGTGACGGAGCGGATCATGCTGCGGGCGGCGCGGCACGTGCAGGCGCAGACGGGGATGAAGAACCTGGTGCTGGCCGGCGGCGTGGCGTTGAACTGCGTGGGCAACGGGCGAATCCTGCGCGAAGGGCCTTTCGAGAATATCTGGATTCAGCCGGCCGCGGGCGACGCGGGCGGAGCGCTGGGGGCGGCGACGTTCGTGTGGTACCAGTTGCTCGACAACCCGCGGAAGGCGGAGCCGAACGACTCGCAGTACGGCTCGCTGCTCGGGCCGGCGTTCGCCGCGGATGAAACGCGGGCGATGCTCGATGGGCTCGGGGCGACGTACCACGAGTGCGCCGGCGAGGACGAGGTCGTCGAGCGCGTCGTTCAGGCGATCGAGGATCAGAAGGTCGTCGGTCACATGCACGGCCGGATGGAGTTCGGGCCGCGGGCCCTCGGTTCGCGGTCGATCATCGGCGACGCGCGGTCGACCGAAATGCAGTCGGTGATGAACCTGAAGATCAAATTCCGCGAGTCGTTCCGGCCGTTCGCGCCGTGCGTGCTGCGCGAGCACGTGCACGAGTATTTCGAGATGCGACCGCAGGAGGACAGCCCGTACATGCTGCTCGTGGCGCCGGTGCGGCCGGAGATTCGCACGCAGGTCAACGGGCAGGCGAAGGGCCTGGAGAAGCTCAAGCAGATTCGCTCGAGCGTGCCGGCGATCACGCACGTGGATTACTCGGCGCGGGTGCAGACGGTCGATCCCGTTCGGCATCCGCGGATGCACCGGATCATGTCGGCGTTCCGGGATCGGACGGGGATGCCGGTGATCATCAACACGAGCTTCAACGTTCGCGGCGAGCCGATTGTGTGCTCGCCGGAGCATGCGTACCGCTGCTTTTTGGGAACGAACATGGACGTGCTGGTGATCGACAACTTCGTTCTTTACAAGGACGAGCAGCCGAGCGCGAAGAAGCACGAGGTGGATGAGTACCTGGCGCAGTTTGATCTGGACTAGAAGAGCGGATGTTGGGCTCTTCGACTGGTAAGCTGTTGGGCTGTTCGACTATTGGGTTGTTGGGGGACAAGAGGGTTGGTGTGGCGCATCGAGAAACCCTCCCCCGGCCCCTCCCTGCAAGGGAGGGGGGTTGCACGGAGCGTTGGCGGAATAGAGGAATGGGCGGCTGATGGCGGCGGTGAAACTTAATCTGAATCCGGAGCCGAGGACGCTTCGGCAGTTCGGCCTGATCGGGCTGGCGGCATTTGTGCTCTTTGCCGTGCTGGCGTGCTGGAGAAAGGTCGTCTTTGCGGCGCTGCCCGAGTCGGCGGTGATGCCGACGGTGTGGGTGCTGGGCGTGCTGGCGGCGTACTGCGGCGTGTTTGCGGCGGTCGCTCCGAAGGGGCTGAGGCCGCTGTACGTGCTGCTGACGGTCGTGTTTTATCCGGTGGGAGTGGTCGCGTCGTACTTGATTATGGGAATTGTGTTCTTTGTCGTATTGACTCCGGTGGCGTTGATCTTCAAGCTGGTGGGGCGAGATCCAATGTGCCGGAGGTTCGACGCGGAAGCGCAGACGTACTGGGTCGAGCGCAAGCCGACGGCGGACATGAAGCGCTATTTCAGGCAATTCTGACGGGGTGGCGATCATGGTCGATCAGGAAACCGGTACACCGCGCGGGCGTCGAGAGGAATTCCTTCGCGCGTCGCGTGAAGCGCGGCCGAGCCTTCTGGCCGAGTTCTGGGATTTCCTGAAGCACAACAAGAAGTGGTGGCTTATTCCGATCCTGGTGACGATCGTCCTGGTCGGGATACTGGTTGCGGTCGCCTCGAACCCCGCGGCGGCGCCGTTCATTTATCCGCTGTTTTGATTGTGAAATCGTCTCGCGGAGCAGACCGCAAGTGCAAGCCTTTTGCGCGCACACCGGCGCGGCCACGGGCGAATGCACTCACCGGGATCATGGGGCCTGGTCGGGCGGCTGTTGGTCGGCGCGGGCGCGTTGCGCCGCGGTGGGCAGGAGCTGGATGCGCTGCTGGAGCTCGGCGAACATCTGATCGATGGGGCCATACAGGCGCTCGATCTCGGCGTTAACGTCGTCTTGATCCGCGTTCCGGGCTGCCTGGGGATCGGTGCCGGAAATCATACGCTCGAGCTTGGCGACCTCGTCGCGGTGCAGGTGGATGTGATCGACGGCGCGGGCGATCATTTCGCGAAGGATCGAGTCGGCGGTGTTTCGCTGGCTGCGATCGAGTTCGTAGTGGTCGCAGAACGCGGCCACGTACTGCTCCCACGCGGTGAGCTCCTCGCCGATGCGCTGAGGGATATCCGGGCCGAACGACTCAGCCGGCGCCGGCTGCCGGGCCGTGGGGGCGGCCTGGTGGGCAGGGGAGGCCTGTCGTTCGAGAACAGGTTCCGGGCGGCGCTGACCTTCCGACGCTGAGGCGGCGGATTCCTCGGCCAGGCCGTTCGTGTCGGCCGGCTGCCACCATTCATCGTCCCGAAAGCTGCCGGTGCTCCAGCGTTTCAACGTGCGCTGGTACTTGAGCATGGACGCGGCGCTGCGCGCTGTGCGCGCATCAAAGAGGAGGCGCTGCCGCGGGGTAAGGATTTCGCGCAAGCCGGCCTGCCCGTCACCCAGCTCGCCTCGGGCTTTCTCGAACAGCGGCAGGGCGCGAGCGGCCCAGTGGGCGACCTGTTCGGCAGAGGGGGGTGTATCGGCGTGGCGCGCCCGTTCGAACTCACCAAGCAGCGGCTCGATCTGGCTGCGGTTGTCGTCGATGAAGTTCGTCCAGCTTTCGGTTATCTGCCGGCGGAAGGCCTGCTTCTGCCGGGCGTCGAGGTTGTATTCCTGGGCCGCCATGTCGGACCAGTGGGCGGCGAGCAGCTTGACCGCCAGCGGGTGCAGTGCGTAGCGGACGCCGGCCGGCTGTGTGGCCGGCGCGGGCGAGGCCTCGGGCGACTGGGCGAGCGCAGCAGAGGCAAAAAACAGAGTGGCCGCGACGGCGATGCCGAAGTCGATGAGCCTGGACGGTGTTGCTGTCATAGTCAGAAGATTCTACACGAAAGCGGCGTTTGCGCCGCGGTGCGGAGATCGGTTCTCAAGAGTCCGCCTTGACGAGCGAGGCGAGCGTATCGGCACAGTCACGGGCGCGCTGGTCGGCGGATCGGGCCCGAAGGAGACCGGCGATGAGTTCCTCGATACCCGGCGAGCCTGCTGCCGCTGCCGTGATCGCGCCGACATCGCAAAGTGGGGCGAGCGCCTCGCCTGCTGCCTGGCAAGCGGCCAGCCATTCATCGAGGGGATTGCGGAACGTATCGTCCGCGGAGGCCCGGCGATCGCCCAGGAAGAGGGCGGCGGCGGCGCGGTTCGCGACGATGGTCGAGGCAAAGGCCGCGTGCGCCGCGGCCGCGACCTCCAGGCCTGCCGGATCGCGAAGGTCCGCATCCAGGCGGATGCGCCAACGATCGTAGGCCTCCGGGCCGGTGACGACGTCGGCCTCGCCGTCACTTCGGTTGTACAGGAAACATCTGGCGGCCCCCACTGCGGCTCGCAGCAGGGCTGCGTCGTCTGGCTGGCGAGGAGCAAGCTCCTCGACGACGTAGCATTGGAGGGCCGGCTCCTTCAGTGCCAGCATGCTGTCACTTCCGGCCGTGCAGCCGGCCAGTCCGAGCCCGTCGTTCGACGTCGCGGTGATGATGCCCCAGTGGTCGGACCAGGGATCGGGCCATCCGCGAAAGGCGATTACGGGCTGGCCGTTGGCGAGGGCGGTCTCGATCAGCGGCAGATAGCTGTCGAGGAAGTGTTCGCGGTACTCGCGCGATTGTTCGAGGCCGCGGCGAGCGTGGGGCGGGTGCAGGTCGCGCAGGCGGATGCCGAACAGGTCCGCGGCCGGCAGGAGGTTTGCATCCCGGGCGAAGGCCGGCCATCGCGCGACGGAGCCCTGGACAGTCGCGGCGGTGATGGTGAAGGACAATCCGAGCGCCGCGTTGATATCGCGATAGCGCGATCGCTGGCCGGCCGAGTCGAGCAGCGCCAGGGTTGCGAGTGAGAGCGACTCCTGAGCCCGGATCGCCGCAGGCATGCAAATGGCGTCGAAAGACATGGCGGCGATTCTAGTTTGAGCCGTGCGGCGCGAAAAGTTTTATGTATCCAGCTTCCTTGCGGCGCCAGGCGGGACCCCCAGTCTGTGCGTGAATTTCCGCAATCGCATCGTGCGTGCAACCGCCTGATTGATCGTTGGTTGCGCGCGCGGCGACAATCGCGCGAGAACGCGCGTATGAAGTCGCGGCGGCCGCACCGTCGATGTACCGCTAAGTCAGACGTCGCGCTCGACGACCCAGATCGGCTGCCGTTCGGCGACGACGTCCGGTGTTCCTTGGAGGGGATGTGCCGCAGGTTGCGGCGGCATGGGAGCGGCGGTGGCATGCGGTATGCCTGATTCAGAATCAGGAGGTCGCGCCGGCGCGGATGGTGCGTCCGCACCGGCTCGGGCCCAGCGGCAGCGGGCCAGACGGAAGCACTGGGGCGCGGGCGCCTGACCATGCCCGCCTGAGCGATGGCGCGGAGGCAGGCTGTCCGAAGCAGGCCCGGCAGGGACGCTCGCGATGAGTGCCGCAGGTAAACGCATAGCCGTATTCGCCGATGACGCACGCGTCCACGAAGTCTTATGCAGGATTCTCGCGCCGCTTCATTGCGAAGTCGCGTGGGTGCCGACCGCCCAATTTCAATTCGAGTCGCTTCACCTCGAGCCCGCGGACCTTGCCGTGGTCCACGTGGACCTGGAGTCGCCCGAGGCCGGCATTGCCGTGCTGGCCACCATCACGGACAGCAAGTGGGCGGGCGGCGTCGCCGTCGTCACGGAATTGGGGCACGTGGACGAATCCGATTATGATCTCCGGCTGTCGGCCGGCTGCGAGCGCGCGGAGTCATTCCTCAACCGCGCCGTGGAGGCGCAGGCCATCCGCGATCTCGTCCGGCGGATCTGCGAAAGCGAGGAGTGTGGGGTTTGAACCCACCGGCTTCAGGGCAACAGCCGCCGATCAACCTTCCGAACGGGCCAAGTCGTACCGCTACGCTCGTTGCGATGCTGCGCCTGCAATGGTTCATCCACGTGCGGTGGGTGATGGTCGGTTTTGCCGCGGCCGCGCTGATCGTCGAACGACTGACGGTGGCGGGCGCGTGGCGACCAACGGGCCTGTACGTGGTGGTGATTCTCGTCGCGCTTGTGAACGTCGTGTGGATGATCACGTCGCGGCTGCTGTCGGCGCGGCTTCAAGCGTCGCCGGCGTCGGACGACAAGCCGCACCGGGTCGCGCAGCTCTTCGCGAACGCCCAGGTCGGGGTCGATCTCGTGCTGCTCACGCTGATCCTCCGTTATACGGGCGGCGTCGAAAACCCGATGTTCATGTTCTATGTGTTTCACATCGCCATCGGGGCGTTTCTGGTGAGCACGTGGCAGGCGCTGTTGCACTGCGTCTGGGCGATCGCGCTGTTTGCCGTCCTTGGCGTCGGAGAGCTGAGAGGCTGGATCGCGCCGCACTATCCGCTGCTGCCGAGTGTCGTGTTGCCCTCGTTGCACCTGATTCCCGCGTTCGTGGCGGTCGCCGTTCTGATCCTGGCCTCCGGCGTGCTGGGAACGTTCTATCTCACGCAGCGTGTTGCCTCGCGCCTCGAAGAGCGGGAGCGTCAGCTTCGCCAAGCCCTCGCCGGTCTCCAAGCGTCGGAAGCGGCAATCCGGCGATTGCAGCAGCGGCGATCGCGCTTCATGCAAACCGCGGCGCACCAGTTGAAGAGCCCGCTGACCGGCATACAGATGCTCGCCGGTCTGATCCGCGACGACATCGTCAAAGAGGCCGCGGTCAAGGGCACCGCGGAGAAGGTGGTGCGCCGCTGCCAGGAGGGCCTCGCCACGGTGACCGAACTGCTGACGCTGGCGCGCCTGCAGGACGCGGATCCGTCGCGGCACGACCAGGCAATGGCCGACGTGGTTGCCGTTGTGCGGGAAGTTTGCCAGCGCCGCGACCTGCAAGCGAAGCACGCCGGATTGACCCTGTCCTGCGACGCGCCGGCGGGCGAGAAGCTGGCGGCGCGCATCGACCGCATGGACCTGGCGGACTGCGTCGACAATCTGGTGGAGAACGCGATCAAGTATACGCCGGCCGGGGGAAAAGTGTGCGTGACGGCAGGGCGACGATCGCCCTCGCGTTCGACGCACGCCCAGCCCCTCCCTGGAAGGGAGGGGGATGTTATTGCGTTGAGTTGGCCGGAGGGGGGGCCGGAGCTTGCAGGCGAACAGGTGTTTGTCAGCGTGCAGGACACGGGAATGGGAATCGACCCGAAGGAGCTTACCGGCAAGGCGACGTTGTTCGATTCGTTTCGTCGTGGCGTGGGGGCCCTGACGGCGGGGATACCGGGCAGCGGCCTGGGGCTGTCGATCGTCCGCATGGTAATCGAACAGGCCGGTGGCCGGATCGAGATTGCGACAAAGCCCGAGGAGGGATCGACGTTCACTATCGTCTTCCCGGCGGCGGCAGCGGCGACCGCCGGCGCGGCGCGTCCGGCGACTGCGCCGGAAACCGCTGCAGAGGCAACTTGGCATAGCTCGAAAAACGAGCGGGGAAGCACATGAGCCAGAACCCATCGAATGTCATCAACGAGGTTTGCAGGGCCCACGGCAAGGACCGCGCCCGGCTGATGGACATCGTTCGCGACGTGCAGAAGGCGTGCGGGTGTGTCAGCGACGAGTCCGCGGGGATGATTGCGAAGCAACTCGGCATTCACCGTGTCGAAGTCGAGGGGGTGGTGTCGTTCTACAGCTTTCTGTCCGAGCGGCCCAAGGGGAAGGTCGTCATCCGCCTGTGCGACGACTACATCGACCGGATGGCCGGCAGCGAATCGGTTGGCCAGGCGCTGCGCGACGAGCTCGGCATCAGCTTTGGGGAGACAACGCCTGACGGCCGGATCACGCTCGAACACACGCCGTGCATCGGCCTGTGCGACCAGGCGCCGGCGGCGCTGATCAACGACGTGCCGGTGACCGAGCTGTCGAGCGATGCGGCTCGCCGCATCGTGCGCGATCTGAAGGCCGGCACGGAGCCGAAGCAGCTCGTGCACCGGCTGGGCGACGGCAACAACGCCCACGAGCTCGTGCACGCCATGGTCAAGAACAACATCCGCAAGGCGGGCCCCATCATCTTCAGCCCCATCAACCGGGGCGAGGCGATTCGCAAGGCATTGCGCATGTCGCCGGCGGAAGTGATCCGCCAGGTGAAAACGGCCCGGCTTCGCGGCTGCGGCGGGGCGGGGTTCCCGACGGGCATGAAGTGGGAGTTCGCCCGGGCCGCCGATGGCGAGAAGCGTTGCGTGATCTGCAACGCCGACGAGGGCGAGCCGGGCACATTCAAGGACCGCGTGCTGCTGACCGAACTGCCGGACCGCGTGTTCGCCGGCATGACCATCGCGGGCTACGCGATCGGCGCGGACGAGGGCATTCTTTACCTTCGCGCGGAGTACGGTTACCTGCGACCGTGGCTCGAGCACGTGCTGCAACAGCGTCGCGAGGACGGCCTGCTCGGCCGAAACGTCTGCGGCAAGCAGGGCGTTGACTTCGACATTCGCATCCAGATGGGCGCGGGGGCGTACATCTGCGGCGAGGAGACGGCGCTGATCAGCTCGTGCGAGGGCGATCGCGGCGACCCGAAGAACCGGCCGCCGTTCCCGGCGCAGAAGGGCTTCCTCGGACGGCCCACGGTCGTCAACAATGTCGAGACGCTCTCCATCGTTACCAAGATCCTCGAGCAGGGGGCCGCCACGTTCAGCGAGTTCGGCAGCGGCGGCAGCACGGGGACGAAGCTGTTCAGCGTCTCCGGCGACTGCATGAGCCCCGGCGTCTACGAACTTCCGTTCGGCGTGACGCTGCGTGAGCTATTGAAAATGGTCCGCGCGGAGAACGCCGCCGCGGTGCAGGTCGGCGGCGCCAGTGGGCAGATGATCGCGCCCGACGGGTTCGATCGCAAACTCTGCTTCGACGACCTCGCCACCGGCGGATCGATCATGATCTTCGGCCCGCAGCGAAACGTGCTCGAAGTGGCCGAGGCGTTCATGGACTTCTTCATCGAGGAAAGCTGCGGCTACTGCACGCCGTGCCGCGTGGGCAACGTGCTGCTCAAGGAGCGGCTCAGCAAGATCCGCGAAAACCGGGGCGAGCCGGGCGACATCGAGTACCTCGAAGACCTCGGCCAGACGATCAAGACGGCCAGCCGCTGCGGGCTCGGCCAGACCTCACCGAACCCCGTGCTGACCACGTTGAAGAATTTCCGCTCGGTCTACGAAGCGATGATCAAGCCGAAGGATGACGGGCTTCTGCGGTCGTTCGACATACAGGCGGCGCTGGCCACGTCGAAACGGATCACCGGCCGGAAGTCGGTCCTGTACAGGGATTGAGCCCGAGGAGATCAGATGAGTACGGTCACATTCACAATCGACGGCGTGGAGGTTCAAGGCCGGCCGGGCCAGACCATCATCGAAGCGGCCGACGATGCCGGCGTCTACATCCCGCGTCTCTGCCACTTGCAGGGCCTCGCGCCGCACGGCAGTTGCCGCCTGTGCACGGTGCTGGTGAACGGCCGGCCGCAGCCGGCGTGCATTCAGCCGATCGCCGAGGGGATGATCGTCGAGAATGACACCGAGAAACTCAAGCACCTGCGCGCCAACATTCTCGAAATGCTCTTCGTCGAGGGCAACCACTTCTGCATGTTCTGCGAGAAGAGCGGCAACTGCGAGCTGCAGGCGCAGGCCTACCGGCACGGCATCACCGCGCCGAAATACCCGTTCATGTACCCGGTGCGCGAGGTGGATGCCTCGCATCCGGATATCTTCATCGATCATCACCGGTGCATCCTGTGCGCCCGGTGCGTGCGCGCCTCGC
Source organism: Phycisphaerae bacterium (assembly GCA_040235375.1). Classification (GTDB taxonomy): domain Bacteria; phylum Planctomycetota; class Phycisphaerae; order UBA1845; family UBA1845; genus JBECKQ01. The sequence goes on from JBECKQ010000216.1 coordinate 9,361, forward strand.
GCGACCTGGATGGCAAGTACGTGTTCGGCTTCGTCGGGCGGGGGCCGAAGAAGCGCGTGGCGGTGAACGCGGAGGCGCGGCTGTCGGACTCCGGGCTCGACGTCACGGATAAGGCCGTCGACGTGTGTCCCGTCGGGGCGATTCTGCGAAAACACGTGGGCTACGCGGTGCCGATCGGAAAAAGAACGTACGACCATACACCTATCGGGTCCGACATCGAGGCCCGGCGGAAGAGTGCGAGCGCGTAAGGAAGAACGAACATGGCAAAGCCGAAAATCGCGACGACATCGCTTGCCGGCTGCTTCGGTTGTCACATGTCCGTGCTGGACATCGACGACCGCATCCTGAAGCTGGTCGAGCTGGTGGATTTCGACAAGTCGCCGATGGACGACATCAAGAAGTTCACCGGCCGGTGCCGGATCGGCCTGATCGAGGGGGGCTGCGCGAACGAGGAGAACGTGCACGTGTTGCAGGAGTTCCGCAAGCACTGCGACATCCTGATCTCGACCGGCGAGTGCGCCATCATGGGCGACATCCCCGCGATGCGGAACATGGTTCCGCTCGAGGAGTGCCTCGACGAGGCGTACATCAAGGGGCCGAGCGTGTACAACCCGAGCAACACGGTGCCCAACGACGAGGAGATTCCCCTGCTGTTGGACAAGGTATACCCGTGTCACGAGGTGGTGAAGATCGATTACCACCTGCCCGGTTGCCCGCCCTCGGCGGACACCATCTGGCAGGCCCTGACGGCGCTGTTGACCGACAAGCCGGTCAACCTTCCTTACGAGCTGATCAAGTACGACTAACCCGCGGCAGCAAAGCCTGGAGAGACACCGTGGTTGCGACGAACGGAACAAGAAGAATCGTCATCGAGCCGGTCACCAGAGTGGAGGGCCATGGCAAGGTGACGATCCTCCTGGATGAGAACGGCCGGGTGGCGCGGACGCGCCTGCACATCGTGGAGTTCCGCGGCTTCGAGCGGTTCATCCAGGGGCGCATGTACTGGGAGATTCCCGTCATCGTGCAGCGGCTGTGCGGTATCTGCCCGGTGAGCCACCACCTGGCGGCGGCCAAGGCGATGGACCGGATCGTCGGCGCGGACCGCATTCCGCCGACCGCCGAGAAGATGCGCCGGCTGATGCACTACGGGCAGACGTTTCAGTCGCACGCCCTGCATTTCTTCCACCTGTGCTCGCCGGATTTGCTCTTCGGCTTCGACGCCGATCCCGCGATCCGCAATGTCATCGGCGTGGCGGCCAAGTATCCCGACCTGGCGGTGCAGGGCGTCATGATGCGCAAGTACGGCCAGGAGCTGATCAAGGCGACCGCCGGCAAGAAGATCCACGGCACCGGGGCGATCCCCGGCGGCATCAACAAGAACCTCTCGATCGAGGAGCGGGATGGCTTTTTGAAGGACCTCGATCAGATGGTCGAGTGGTCGCGCGGGGCGCTGAAGATCGCCCGCGACTACACGATGCAGCATCTCGAGAGCCTGAAACCGTTCGGGTCGTTCGATTCGAATCACCTTTCGCTCGTTCGCGACGACGGAGCGATGGACCTGTATCACGGGAACCTGCGGGCGATTGACGCGGAAGGCAAGGCGATCTTCGACCAGGTCGATTACTCGAAGTACCTCGACTACGTGGCCGAGGAGGTCCGCCCGTGGTCGTACATGAAGTTCCCGTTCATCAAGTCGCTGGGGCCGGAGCGCGGGTGGTATCGCGTCGGTCCGCTGGCGCGGATCAACACGTGCAAGTTCATCGATACCCCGGAGGCCGAGGCCGCTCGCAAGGAGTTCATGGCGCTCACCGACGGCAAGCCGAACAACATCACAATGGCATATCACTGGGCGCGAATGATCGAGACGCTGCACGCTGTGGAGAAGATCAAGGAGCTGTTGCACGACCCGGATCTCCAGGGGACGGACCTGGTGGCGAGGGGCGACAAGCGGTACGAGGCGGTCGGCCTGATCGAGGCGCCGCGCGGCACGCTGTTCCACCACTACCGCATCAACGAAGACGACCAGGTGGTCATGGCGAATCTCATCGTCTCGACGACCAACAACAACGAGCCGATGAACCAGGCGGTCCGCCGCGTGGCCATGGATCACCTGTCCGGCGCCCAGATCACCGAGGGCTTGTTGAACCACGTGGAGGTGGCGATCCGCGCGTATGATCCGTGCCTGTCCTGCGCGACGCACGCGTTGGGGGCGATGCCGCTGACGGTCGAGCTGCGCGACCATGAGGGCGAGTTGCTGGACGAGAGGACGAAGGGATGACCGACGCCGGCGAGCGCGTTCTGCTGATCGGCTACGGCAATCCCGGCCGGCGCGACGACGGTCTGGGGCCGGTGCTCGCCGAGGCCGTGTCGCGGCTCGGCATCGACGGCGTGACGGTGGACGTGGACTACCAGTTGAACGTGGAGGACGCAGCGGCGGTCGCCGAGCATGACGTGGTGATCTTCGCCGACGCCGACACGACGAGCGAAGAGCCGTTTTACTTTGCGAGGCTCGAGCCGGCCGCGGACATGAGCTTCAGCACGCACAGCGTCCGGCCCGAGGCCGTGCTCGGCCTGGCCCTGCGGCTTTTCGGATCGGCCGCCCGCGGCTACGTGCTGGGCATACGCGGCTACGAGTTCAACACGTTTGGAGAGGATCTCTCGCCGCGGGCGCGGCAGAATCTCGATGAGGCTGCCGCATTCGTCGAAGACGTGCTTCGCCGGCGTGCCTTCGACGAGGCGGTCACACGGCGCGGCAGCGGATCACTGCCGGCAGGGGCGTCTATCACTTGAGGTGCAGACATGGAAGACGGCAAGCACGTGATTCTCGTCGTTGACGACGATCAGGACGTTCTGGACGCGGCTCGGATGATTCTGGAGTCGAACGGCTACAAGATGGCGGAGGCGCGCACGGCCGAGGACGGGGTCAAGGCGTACAAGGCATCCAACCCGGACCTCGTAATCGTCGATCTGATGATGGAGGAGGTTGATGCCGGCACCAGCTTTGTCACGCAGCTCCAAGCGCTGGGGAACAAGGCGCCGATTTACATGCTCAGCTCCGTCGGCGATCGCCTGAACATGAACACGGACTATTCCGCCCTCGGCCTGAGCGGCGTTTTCCAGAAGCCGCTCGAGGCAACCACGCTCCTGGCCATCCTGAAGTCGAAGCTGAAGTAGCCGCGAAAAACGAGGTCGGGAGTCTTTTTCGCTCCCCCTGCCCATCTCTGTTTGCGGCCGATTGGAGAATCCCCTAACTGCGTTGCCCGGTCGGGCGACCTGACAGTCCAACGGCCTTCTTCACCGTTTCGATCGCCCGGTCGATGGCCGGTGCGTCCACGTCGAGATGCATCACCGCGCGGATGCGATGAGGAGAAACGGCAAGTATCCACACGCCCAGTTCGTGGACCTTGACTGCCAGAGGCGTGGCACTGTTCCAGGCGGGATCGACGTCAAAGTAAACGATGTTCGTCTCCGGCTCGATGACGCGCAGGGGCGCGCACTGACGGATGCCGGCGGCAAAACGTGCGGCGTTGGCGTGATCGTCGGCGAGTCTCTCCACGTTGTGGTCGAGGGCGTACTCGGCCGCGGCGGCGAGCACGCCGGCCTGACGCATGCCGCCGCCGTACATCTTGCGGAAACGCCGGGCCCGGTCGATGAACTCGCGGGTGCCGGCCAAGGCGGACCCGACCGGGGCGCCGAGACCTTTCGAGAAGCAGATCGTCGCGGAGTCGCAGTGTGCCGCGTAGTCGGCCGGCTTGAGCCCGGTGGCGACGCAGGCGTTCATGATGCGGGCGCCGTCGAGATGGACTTTCAAGCCGGACCGGCGGGCGGTTTCTCCGATCGCCTTCACGTCTTCCAGCTTCCAGACCGATCCGCCGCCGCGGTTCTGCGTGTTTTCGATAATGACGAGTTTGCTGCGCGGAAAGTGCGGATCGTCCGGGCGGACCGCGGCCCGGACATCCTCGGCCGTGAATATGCCGCGGTCGCCGTCGAGCAGGCGGATCGAGCAGCCGGCCAGGGCGAACGGGGCGCCGCCTTCGTAGTTGTAGATGTGGCTGGCGTGGTGGCAGATAATCTCGTTGCCCGGCTCGGTGTGGGAGCGGATGGCGACCTGGTTGGCCATCGTGCCGGAGGGGACGAAGAGCGCGGCCTCCTTGTCGAACATGGCGGCCACGCGTTGCTGAAGGCGGTTTACCGTCGGGTCGTCGCCGAACACGTCGTCGCCGACTTCGGCTCGGGCGATGGCCTCGCGCATTGCGGGCGTGGGCCTGGTGACGGTGTCGCTACGCAGGTCGATGATGTCATCACGTGTCATTGGCGTTGTGCTTTCCGCAGTTAGTCAGTCGAATGCAGATACTTCCTCCAGGAATTCGTGCAGGATTCGGGCGGTGACACCCCAGATTCGGGCGCCGTCGACGGCGTAGCCCAGTTGCGCGCCGATGTCGGCGATGGAGCGGCCGGCGAAGTCGGCGGCGTGTGTTTCGATCAACTCGTCCAGGGGAACCTCGATGACGCGGGCGATTTCGCGGGCGTCGATGCGCAGGGGAGCCGGCCCGCTCCAGCGGCCGACGACGACATCGAGGTCGTGGTTGGAAGAGACCGTCTGAAAGTGGCCGAGCGAGCCGAGCAGTTCGACCGCGCCGGGCTCGATGCCGAGCTCTTCGTGAAGTTCGCGGAGGGCGGCGGCGCATGCATCCTTGTCGCCGGGGTCGATCCGGCCGCCGGGCAGGGCCACCTGGGCCCGCCAGTGGTAGCCCTCGGAATCCGTCTTCTGGATGGCGACCACGGCGGTTTCGGGCCGGTCCACGAGAAGAAGGCAGACGGAGTCGGCGACGAAGCCGTCCGGTCGCGGGCAGACCGGGCCGCGTCGGCCGGCGAGCTTGCGTTTGAGTGCGGCGTAGTCGATCCGCATGGTGCTCCTCATGGCAGACGGATGGTCGCCGGACAATGGTAGCACGCGCATGGGTAGATTGCGCGGGTAGTGGAAGGAGTGCAACTGCAGCCCTTCCGCCGCGAGCCAGGCGCACCGAGTGGAGACCGCATGAGCGTTTCCCTGGGCGAGTTACGGGTACGTCGAAGGGCTGAGCCTGGACCGGTCGTTTCCTGGGTCGGCGGCCGCGGGCGACCATCAGGAGCCGTCTGGAGGTGAGCTGTTCAGTGGCTCGCTGTGTGCGATGTTGACTGGGGGACTACTGTTCATGTGCCTGCCTGGACTCCCAGGAGGCAAGAACCGGCGAGTGGTGTCCAAGTCGTGAACAACACATGCCCAACTGAAGTCCCGCGATATCTCTGGTAGCGAAAACCCGTGCCAGAATGTTCTTTGCGGTCGCATCGCTTCGTATCTACCATGACGATGGATTCCGGGCCGAATCGTGACTGTGGCATCATGTTGGTCGAATTCAGCCGAGTTGCGGCATCGCGCGCGGAAGTTGAACAGTCGGCGGCGCGGCCTTGTTCGCGGCCGAATCGTAGCGTCCTTCGCGTGCAGGACGATGCGAGGACACCATGACAGACAGAAAGGCGTGACGACCATGCCCCACACTGCGCAAGAGCCGTTCATGAAGACGTGCAGGTGCAACCACATCCGAACGATACCGCTGACGATGTTCTGCCTGCTGTTCGGCGCAGCGGCACCGCCTGCGAGGGCGGCCGACGCCGGCATCCGTTGGACAGCCGTCGGGCATCGCACCTCCGTCGACGGCGTGGCGTTCTCACCGGATGGCCGGTTGGCCGCCTCCGCCGGTGAGGACCATACGCTCAAGCTCTGGCGGACGGCCGATGGATCACCCGTGCGGACGATTGTGCATCCCAACAATTTCGACCTGCATTCCGTGGAGTTCGCCTCCGACGGGTTGTCCATCGTCGCCAGCGGAGCAGGCGGCGCGTATCAATGGCGTGTCTCCGACGGCGAACTCATCCAGACCTTCTGCTGTCTGGAAACGGGCTACGATACAGCGTTCTACGACGGCGGTCAGAAGCTGGCGGTCGGCGGCTCGATCGACGGTCTCGCCGCCGACGTCCGCCTGTTTCGGATCAGCGACGGCGCGCTTCTCCAGACTTTCACCGGCGCAGACTTGAGATACGTGCTTTCGGTGCTGGTGACGGCAGGCGGAAAGCTGATCGCGGCGGAGGGGTCGCCGTCCGCCGGTCAGGGTACCGGCGCAATTCGCATCTGGGATATTGCCTCCGGCGTCGAAGAACACGTGCTCACCGAGCACACCGGTCGCGTAACGTCGTTGGCTCTCGCGCCAGACGGGCAGACATTCGCTTCCGGCAGCGATGACCAGACCATCAAACTCTGGGACGTCGCCTCGGCGACGTCGATCGACACGTTGACCGGACATACCGGCTTCGTGTTCGATGTCACGTTCTCGCCCGACGGTCTGAACCTTGCGTCCGCCAGTGCGGATGCCACCGTGCGCACCTGGGACCTCGGCACGGGCCAGGCCACGCAGGTGCTCACCGACTTCGTGGACGATGTCGCGGGCGTACGGTACTCACCCGACGGCGAAACATTGATTGGGTGCGGCGGCAGAATCTTCGCCAACGTGGCCGACCCGGCGGTCCGCGTGTGGTCGGCCGGCGACGGTCAACTCCTCAATACGTTCACGCAGTTCGGCACGTCGCTGGAATCGGTGGCGATATCCGGCGACGGAGCGACGTTGGCGGCCGCCGGGGCGTACGATGTGAACGGTTACGTCGAACTCCGCGCGGTCGCCGACGGCACGCAGTTGATGACGATCGACGAGCCGGCGTGGGTGTACGAAGTGGCCTTTTCGCCGGACTCGACGTTGCTCGCATCCGCCGGCTCCGACAAGGTGATTCGAGTGCGCGACGCGACAACCGGCGGGCTGCTGCACAGCCTGACCGGGCATACCGGCACCATCCAGGCGTTGGCGTTTTCACCGGACTCCGCCGTGCTCGCCTCGACCGCGTACGGCGAGCCGATCCGCCTGTGGAATCCCGCCACCGGCGGACTGATCCGAACGCTCACCGCCGCCAGTCCGGGGGCGATCGCTTTGGGGTTTTCGGCAGACGGACAGTACCTGGCCGGTGCGCAGGATCAGGAGGCCCGGTTGTGGCGCGTCGCCGATGGCGGGATCGAGCAGACGTACTCCGGCATCGACCTCAGTTCAAGCGTCGCGGTTTCGCCGACGGGTAATGTGCTGGCCGTCGGTTATCACGACGGAAACATCAAGATTTTTAACCTCGCGACGGGGGCGGACCTGCGGACGCTCCCAGTCCAGTTCGGTCACGTGAGCGCGATCGCGTTTTCGTCCGACGGGGAGGTGCTGGCGGCGAGCTACAACCTCGACGAACCGGCCGTGCGATTCTGGCGCGTTGCCGACGGAGCGTTGTTGGAGACAATTCAAGAGGAGACGGCTACCGGAGTCCCGACCCTGGTTCTATCGCCCGACGATCGGCTTTTTGCGTTTATTCGTCGGGACAACGCGCTGGTGGTCGCCCGGAATCCGGTCGGCCCGCTGCCTGGTGATATCGACGACGACGGCCTGATCGGTCAGGCGGATTATCTCGCGTTCACCGACTGCATTGCCGGCCCTGGCGCCGCACCGACACCCGCCCAGCCGTTATCGGCTCAACAGTGCTACAACGTTTTCGACTCCGACGCGGATGCGGATGTTGACCTGGCAGACTTCGCGGAGTTCGCCGCGGTCTTCTCCGGGCCATAGGGCTCACCGGCATCACGCCCCTTCTCAGTGCCACAAGCCGCCTTCGCTCCAAGACGGCGGCACAATGCGGCATGTCACAAAAACGTGCCTGGAACCCCTGCGATGCCCCCCTGGAGTGGGCCAAAACCGGGCACTCCAGCGGCCGGCGGATTTTCCCTTGACATTCTGCCAGCGGCAAGTCTATTATTAACCGAGGTTAAAAGTAGTTCGGGAGTCTGGTTTAAACGGACGTAATATGACCGCCGCGACGGGACCACAACTCGGGCAGTCCACCGAAGATTACCTCAAGGCCATCTTCAAGCTGGAGGAACTCGGGCCGGTGGGGACGTCATGCCTCGCCGAGGCCCTGGACGTATCGGCCGCGGCGGTGTCGAAGTCCGTTCAGCAGTTGGCCGAACGCGGGTACGTGAACCATCGGCCGTACCGCGGCGTGTCGCTGACCGCCAAGGGGCGGAAGGTGGCGCTCGAGATCATCCGGCATCACCGGCTGCTCGAGCTGTTTCTACATGATGTGCTGGGGTACGGCTGGCACGAGGTCGACGCGGAGGCCGAACGCCTGGAACACCATATTTCCGAGGAATTCGAGGCCCGGATCGACCGGCTGCTCAACTATCCGAGCATCGACCCGCACGGCGATCCGATCCCGTCCCGCGAGGGGCACTTCGAGCCGCGGACAGGCAAGCCGCTGGCGGACTGCGAAGCGGGCGACGGCGTCATGATCCTGCGGGTGTGCGATCGGAACCCGGAAGCGCTGAAGTACCTCGGACGCAGGCATCTGCGGCCGGGGACGCTGGTGAAGATCGTTGAAGTGCAGCCGTTCAACGGTCCGCTGACGCTTCAGACGGCGCTGGAGACGTTCTCGATCGGCAAGGAGCTGGCGGGGTACGTGTTCGTGAAGGCCGTGGAGGGAGACAGCGACAGCGCCTTCGGCGAGTGGGAAAGTGAGAAAGCGAGCAAGTGAGAACGTGGGAACGTGGGGAAGTGAGCAAGTAGAAGGAATCACGGGCAAGATGCCCGTGCCACAAGAGATACGGAGAGGGTGTTCGTCATGACGATTCGAATGAATGAGCTCGGACACGGACAGCAGGGCACAGTGCTCGACGTGCGGGTGCCGGGGTCGCTGCGGCAACGGCTGCTCGACCTGGGACTCGTGCCGGGCACCGCCATCGAACGCGTGATGGTGAGTCCGGCGGGCGATCCGATCTGCTACCGGGTGCGCGGGGCAATGATCGCGCTGCGCCGCTGCGATGCGAACGACGTGCTGTTGACGGTGTGAGGATTGGGCGGGCGAGGGAGAGGGGGTCAGGCACGTTTTTGTGAGATGCCGCATTCCGTCGCCGTTGCGTGGCGGGTGAGAAAGTAACGTTGATGGCCCGTGGTTTGTGGCAAAAACGAGCCAGACCCCTGGGCAAAAGCGAGCCAGACCCCGTGCCACTTGGATCTGATTCGGGCCACAAGAAATGTCATCCTGCAAGGCGTGTGTGATGGGCCACGGCAGCGCGACGAACGGTCGCGATTCGCTCATGTCGCTGGGCAAGGCGATCGGGCATGACTACGTCGTCGCGCTGGCCGGCAATCCGAACACGGGCAAGAGCACGGTTTTCAACCACTTGACCGGCATGCGGCAGCACACGGGGAACTGGCCGGGCAAGACGGTGGCGCGGGCCGAGGGGACGTTTTCGCATGGGGGCAAGCGGTTTCAGCTCGTTGATCTGCCGGGGACGTACTCGCTCCTGGCGAACAGCGTGGACGAGGAAGTCGCTCGAGATTTCGTGCTGTTCGGCCGGCCGGACTGCACGGTCGTCGTGTGCGACGCGACGGTGCTCGAGCGGAACCTGCACTTGGCGCTGCAAATCATGGAGATCACCGATCGGGTGGTGGTGTGCGCGAACCTGATCGACGAGGCGGATCGCAAGCGGATCGCCCTCGAGGCGCGGGCGCTCGAGCGCGAGCTGGGTGTGCCGGTCGTGCCGACGGCGGCACGGCGCGGGCAGGGGCTCGAACATCTGGTCGAGCACATTCACTCAGTGGCGAGCGGGGCGGAGAAGTTGAAACCGCTGCGCGCCGAGCTGGATCCGGCAGTAGAGAAGGCGGTGAACGAGATTTCGGAAGACCTGCTGAGCGTCGCTCCGGGCCTGCCGTGCCCGCGGTGGATTGCGCTGCGGCTGCTGGAGGGCGACGAGCGGATTGAGAAAGCGGTCATGAACGGCGAGCTGGCGTCGCTCTACGAACCGGCCGGCAACGGATCAAAGGCCACACGCAGCAGGACGGCGTCTCAGGAGGCGGTGGCATGGGCCGATCCGTGACGCCGCAGGGGATTGTCCAACGCGCACATGCGCTGCGGGACGAGCTTGGTGCGGGCGTGCACGAGCGGATCGCCGAGTCGCTGTACGCGACGGCGACGCGCGTGGCGCAGGCCGGCGTCAGCGTGAAGGGCAAGCCGCGCGTGGACTGGGACCTGCTCGCGGATCGGATTCTGACCAGCCGGATGTTCGGCTTTCCCATCATGATCGCCGGGCTGGCGGTGATTCTCTGGCTGACGATCGCGGGGGCGAACGCGCCGAGCGCGGCCATTTTCTCGGTATTGTTCTGGCTGCATGACAAGATGGCGGCGGGGATGACCGCGATCGGCGCGCCGTGGTGGCTGACCGGGTTTCTGATCAACGGCGTGTATCGCGGGCTGGCCTGGGTGGTGTCGGTGATGCTGCCGCCGATGGCGATTTTCTTTCCGATCTTCACGCTGCTCGAGGACGTGGGGTACCTGCCGCGCGTGGCGTTCAACCTGGATCGCGCGTTTCGCTGGTGCGGAGGCCACGGAAAGCAATCGCTGACGATGGGGATGGGGTTCGGGTGCAATGCCGCCGGTGTCACGGCATGTCGCATCATCGATTCGCCGCGCGAGCGACTGATCGCGATCCTGACGAACAACTTCATGCTGTGCAACGGGCGCTGGCCGACCATCATCATGGTGGCGACGGTGTTCGTGGCGGCGTCGTTCAGCGCGGTGTGGTCGAGCGTGGTGGCGACGGCGGCGGTCGGCGGCGTGACGCTGCTGGGCGTGGTGGCGACGTTCCTGGTGTCGCGTGGGCTGTCACGGACGGTGCTGAAGGGCGAGTCGAGCCACTTTTATCTCGAGCTGCCGCCGTACCGGCGACCGAACGTGCTGCGCGTGGTCCACCGATCGATTGTCGATCGGACCATCTTCGTGCTGGGGCGGGCGTGCATGACGGCCGCGCCGGCGGGGGGGCTGATCTGGCTGCTGGGGAACATCAACGTCGGCGATGCCAGCCTGATGGCGCATATCACGACCGCGATCGATCCGGTGGGGCGGTTCTTCGGCCTCGACGGTGTCATATTGCTGGCATTCATCGTGGCGCTGCCGGCGAACGAGATCGTCGTGCCGACGATGCTGATGGCCTACCTGGCGCGCAGTCAGATGGTGAACATGGACAACATGGCCCAGATCGGGGCACTGCTCCACGAGCACGGGTGGACGCTGCTCACCGCGGCGTGCCTGATGCTCTTTTCACTGCTGCACTATCCGTGCGCGACGACGACCTGGACGATCTATCGCGAGACGGGCAGCGTGAAGTGGACGCTCTGGGCGAATCTCATGCCGCTGACGCTGGCGCTGATCGCCTGTGCGCTGGTGGCGAACGTCGCGCGGGCGCTCGGGGCCTAGAGCAAGCTCTATTCACTCGTAGCGGAAGCCCCACGCTTTTCGGCAAGGGTACTAGGGCGTACGCACGCTACGAATTACATGAAACCGCTGTAGAAGTCGCGAGGAAACAAGGAATCAGCGCCTTGGCTCGATGTCGCCCGGCGGGGCCGCCATCCTTCACGCCTTCGGGCCGGCGGCGCGAACCTTCTCTTCCACCTGTGGGAAGTTCTTGAAGTTGTCGCGGAAGAGGCCGGCCAGGTGCTGGGCCTTCTTGTCGTAGGCCTTGGGGTCCTTCCACGTCGACTTGGGATCGAGCACCTCCGCGGGCACCTCCGGACAGCTCTTTGGTACGTCCAGCCCGAAGACGGGGTCGGTGCGCATGGCAGCGGAATCGAGCGCGCCGCTCAGGGCGGCCGTCACCATGGCCCGGGTATAGCCGATCTTGATGCGCTGGCCTTCGCCGTAGGGTCCGCCGCTCCAGCCGGTGTTGATCAGCCAGCACTTCGTGCCGTGCTTTTCGAGCTTCTTGCCGAGCAACTCGGCGTACTTGCGCGGCGCCAACGGCAGAAACGGTGCGGCGAAGCACGTGCTGAACGTCGCCGACGGTTCGGTCACGCCGCCTTCCGTGCCGGCCACCTTCGCCGTGTAGCCGCTGATGAAGTGGTACATCGCCTGCTCCGGCGTCAGGCGGGAGATCGGCGGCATCACGCCGAACGCGTCGCAGGTGAGAAGGACGACATTCTTCGGATGACCCCCCGTGCTCGGGGTCACCGCACCCTCGATGTGCTCGATCGGGTAGGCGCCGCGCGTGTTCTCCGTGATGGAGGCGTCGTCATAATCGCAGTCGCGCGACTCTTCCTTCAGCACCACGTTCTCGAGCACGGAGCCGAAGCCGATGGCGTTGTATATCTGGGGCTCCGCCTCGACCGAGAGACGGATGACCTTGGCGTAGCAGCCCCCCTCGAAGTTGAACACGCCGTTCTCACCCCAGCCGTGCTCGTCGTCGCCGATGAGCCGGCGGTTCGGGTCGGCAGAAAGCGACGTCTTGCCCGTGCCGCTGAGCCCGAAGAAGAGGGCGACGTCGCCGTCGCTTGTGCCGACGTTTGCCGAGCAGTGCATGCCCAGTACACCCTTCAGCGGGAGCAGGTAGTTCATGACCGTGAAGATGCTCTTCTTGATTTCGCCGGCGTAGCTGGTGCCGCCGATGATGACCAGCTTGCGCTCGAAGTTGACGATGACGAAGGCCTCGCTGTTCGTACCGTGGTCGTCGGGATCGGCGTGAAACTTCGGCGCGTCGATCACGGTGAACTCGGGCACGTGCGAGCCGCTGGTCTTGTGATCCGGGCCGATGAACAACGACCGGGCGAACATGCTGTGCCAGGCGTACTCGGTGATGATGCGGACGGGCAGACGGTGGTCGGGGTCGGCTCCGGCGAAGCAGTCCTGCACGTAGAGGTCGGAGCCTTGCAGGTAGCCGGTCATGTGGCGGTAGAGTCGCTCGAACGCGTCGGGGTCGAACGGGCGGTTGACGTCGCCCCAGGCGATATTTCCGCTGCTGGGCGCGTTCTTGACGGTGAACTTGTCCTTCGGCGACCGGCCGGTCCGCTGGCCGGTGCGTACGACCACGGCGCCGTTGTTGGCCATTTTCCCTTCGCGGCGGCGGAGGACCTCCTCGATGAGCGCCGCCGGGCTGAGATTCCACGCGACCACACCGACGTTGCGAATGCCATGCTTGTCGAGACCATAGCTGCTCGGGTTCACCCCTGTGTTCATGATGATAAGCTCCGGCCAGTTGGATTACTGCGACGTCCGGCTCGTCGATGCGTCGACCCCCGCGTCCAGACGTTCCGGCCCGTCGGATACGCGCTCTTCAGCATAGCGCGCGTCGTCGAAAATGCCAAGCGCGCCGGGCTCGGCGGGCGGATGGGGGCGGAGCGCCCCGGCGCCGGCCCAACTGACCACGCCGTTGAACACGAACATCAAGAGCACCATCGCGGCGAGCGCGACGGCGCTCTCGGCCGAAACGCCGCGGGCGCCGAGCAGCAGGATGTAGGCGGCGTCGCGCGTGCCGAGGCCGGATATACTGATGGGCAGCAGCGTCAACACCGACGCAAGTGACACGGTCACCACGAGATAGAAGAAGGTGACGGTGATGCCGATGTTGCGTGCGAATACGTAGATCTCCAGGTAGGCCAGCAACCAGAGGATTGCCGTCAACAGCAGGAGGCGGACGGCGTTCTTCCGCACCGGGGCGACGAGCGCGGCGCGGAAATCGCCCAGTTCGTTTCCGAGGCGAGCCTGGTACTGGCGAATGCCCGGCAACTTGAGTGCCAGCGTCTGCCACTGTGGCGTGAGCGCCGCCACGACGATTCCGGCGCCGACCGCAGCCGCGACGCAGACGACCCAGAGGATATGGCCGGAGACCGCGGCCGTCCCGAGCAGCAGCGCCGCCACGATGGCCACGACCACGACGACGCCGAGATCGAGCAGCCGTTCCAGCGCCGACGCGCCGAGGGCCAGGCCCCACGAGTGTCCCGTGCGCCGCACGGCGCCGGCCTTGGCAAACTCGCCCACGCGACCCGGTGTCACCGTGCCCCAGAACAGCGCATCGAGCACCGATCGAACCAGCTCGCGCCGGCGCAGATTGCATCCGTTGGCGCTCAGCAGGACGTGCCAGCGCCACGCTCGCGCCACCGTCTGAGGGACAAACAGAGCAAGCGCGCCGAGCAGCACGAGCGCATTCTGATGAAGGAGGATTTCCGCCGTCCGCCGCACGTTGATGCGGCTCAGGATAATCGCGAAGAGCAGAATACCGATTGCTCGCAGCGCCCACTGCCAGACGGTCTTGCCCGGCGATCGAGATTCGCCGTTTGCCGCCGAGTCGTCTTGCAGGTCTGCGGTCACGTTGGTTCCCGCCGGGTCATTCCGGCTGCTTCTCGACCTTGACGCTGATCGAGGCCCCGTCGCCGATCGGCAGCCAGACCGTCTGCAGTTCGGGCCGATTCTGCAACGCTTCGTTGTAGAGCGTCAGGGCGTACTGGTACGGCCGGACCTCGGCGGGCAGTTCCATGACCGGGAACAGTACGTCGTCGGTCACGAGCAGACCGTGCGGCTCGAGCAGTTCCACGAGGCGGGGCAGCATCTGCAGATAGTCGTCCTTGTTGCCGTCCTGGAGGATGAGGCCGAACGAGCCGCTGAGCTTGGCGATGACCTGGTTGGCGTCGTCGACGACGACCTCGACCACGTCGTCGAGGCCGGCCTCGGCGATATTCCGTTCCGCGGCCTGGGCGAGCCGGGGGTCTATCTCGACAGTTGTAAGCCGGCCGCCGATCAGCTGCAGTGCCCGGCCCATGGCAATGGCGGAGTAGCCGGACGACGTGCCGATTTCGAGCACGTTTTTCGGCCTGGTGGCCAGGATCAGCACGCCGACGAGCTGGGCGACGCTGGGGCCGATGGTCGGCTGGCCGGGTGGGCCGGCGGAGCGCGTCTGAAGTCGGCGGATTTCCTCGGGCAGCAGCCCTTCCAGGTATTCCTGGGCGTTATGCCAGTCGTAGTTCGGGCGATCGGACATCGATGTTTTCCGGGTGGTGCCAACGGACGAACCGGGCGCAACGAGCGTCCCGGCAGGTTGCGGACCATCATAATGCGGGCGATGTGGTCGGCAACGATCCCGTTCATTGGTGGGGGGAAGACGCGAGGAGCGCGGTCAGCCCCCCGTCGCGCCGAACCGGCCCCTCCCGCTCTGGCCTGGCAGTGCGGCCGTCGGCTTGGCGATGGGGTACTGTAAGACAGGGCAGTGTGGGCGTTCTGGGTCGAGATCCATCAAACGTAGTTCCGTGGGGAGCTTTTCCCCACGGCAGGAAGATCGGACCCTCGGGCGGTTACACTAGGGGGAGGCGGTCAGGCGAGGTGCCGGACCGCAGAGGACCACCACGCAGGAGGTCGGGAAAATGGCCAGCAGGAAACTCACCTTTGGCGGCACATCGGAACAGCGATCCAACGCGAAACTGGAGGTCACCTTTACGCAAAGCCCGCCGGTAACGTACACGGCCGAATTTACCATCGACGCTTCGGCTTCAGCCTCGAGCGTTGCAGCGGACGCGAAGGACGCTTGGGACAACATCAACGACCCGAGCAAGCCGTCAGCCTCGCTATCGGGCAGCGAGATCGAATTCGCGATCGCGCCGACGGAGTGCGTCATCACCATGAGCACGACAGTCGACCCTGACGACAGCAACAAGCCCATCGGCAACGGCTTGAAAGCGTCGAGGCCGTCATAGCGCCTGGCTGCATCCGCTTTGCATTCCGCTGTTTCGCAAACGGCCGGCGCGGGCGGATCGCCCGTGGCCCGGCGGCGTGTTGGCACGCGCTCAATGCGCCGGCTGTGGCGGCTGCATTACCTATGCATTACCTCGACGTGGAACCGAGCGAGTTGGACTTCGGGGACCTCGGCGTCCTGGAAGTCTGCACATTGCTGCAAATCCTGCCATGCGCCGTCGAAGTCGTTGCGGGCGAGCGCCGCGATGCCCAGATAGTACTCAGTCTGTGCTAGCGTGACGGGGTCCTCGATGTCGGCGCGCGCTTGTTCATCCACCTGCCCCGTCGCGCAGGCGTCGATCCAGAGCCACTCCTCCGGCTCGTCCGCTGCGGTTCGTGCCAGGTCAAGAGCCGCCGCGGCCTCGGCGGAATCTGGTCCGTCACGCAGGGCGTAGAGTTCCCATATCCACAGGTAGCACTGCGCCCCCCATGCCAGGTCGAGCTCGGCACCATGCGACAGGTCCGCCAGGGCGGAGTCAACATCGCCTGTCATGCGATAGGACAATCCACGGCCAACGTAAGTGGTCGCGTCGTCCGGCATGTCGTGGAGGACGCTGTCGTAGTCGCCGAGAGCACAATCGTACTCGCCGAGCAGGCGGTAAGTCGCGGCGCGATAGAAGTGATCGCTCAGGTCGTCTCGGCCGTCCGCCATGGCACGGTTAAACGCCTCCAGGGCGCGTTCGAAACTACCGGACTGGAAGAAGGCGTGCGCCAGCTCCACAAACGGCAGCTTTGTGATCGAATCGTGGGGCGCCATGCGCAACGCGGTCATGGCCTCCTGCTCGGCTTCGTCGAGCATGTTCTGGCGGACGCG